>NZ_CP150233.1:6351155-6661386 GCF_037974265.1 Paenibacillus sp. FSL R5-0623
CCTTCCGGACACAACGCCAGAACTTTGGGCAGATGCGGATAGATCGGGAACAGATGGAAAAACTGATAAAACCGCTGTGAAATCAGCTGTGTCATGAAGTGTTCCTGAGCCACCGAAGCCCTGCCTTGCTCCCATGCATCTCCAACCCGAACCAGAATGGGCACCAACACATGATAGAACATCGAGTCATACCCATACATGGTGAAACCAAAATCAATCAAACCATTGGCACGTTCACCCTGAAAGTTGTAGAGCGAGTCATAGATCTGATCTGCCATGCGTGCGTAGGCTTCTTCCATCGTAGGCACCGGAGCCATGATCGGCGTGGGCACAGCCTCGGGCGGATTTAATTTGTTTACTTTCAACATCCGTACCGCTTCCGAAATATTGGTCTGATGCAGCTCAACCTGCTCTTTCAACCAGCGCAGATCCGCAACATTCTCTTCGGTATACATTCGATACCCCGATTCCGTCCGCTCAGGGGTGACCGCACTATACCGATTCTCCCAAGCCCGGAGCGTCACCGTCGGGATACCGAGCATGGCAGCGACTTGTTTGATGGAATACACCTTATTACCCACTTTCTTTCCTAAATGTCCAGATTTCAAAGGTTATATCATTGGTTCCCCGTCCTTGTCAGGCATATGAAAACCCTAACATTCTACAAAAATAATACACTCATTATACACAACGCTCAGACACCTGTCGATTACATCCTGCCAATTTTGCCGTATGCTTTTTACCGCTACATCAGTTATTCTACCGGGTTGTCCTGCGTCAACGTTATCATCCGTGTGGTAATAGAAGTCAGCAAGCACAGAAGGGGGAGTCCACCGTTGGTCTCATTACGCCGCCATACATCAGACCGCAAGTCTTCACGCGGCAAATTTCCATACATACGAACAGGACTCGTCCTATTGGTCCTATGGCTCATCGCCGTCATGCTCTATCAAACCTACAAACCATTACCACCGGGCATTTCCTACGAAAGTCCGGAGTATCGTGTGGATCAAGTCGAGTTCCTGCATGACCTCACCTACCCTTCATCTGATGGACAGATGCAGCACGAACAACAGATTTTCCAGCGCATGATGCAGATTGTGGAGGAAGCAGAGCAGTTTGTCCTGGTGGATATGTTCCTGTTCAATAATTATCAGCACAAGGGACAGAACTTTCCTCCCGTGAGTACTGAATTCACCGAAGCGCTGGTTGCCAAAAAAAATCAGCATCCTGATATGGACATCTGGTTCATTACAGATGAAGTAAATACCAACTATAACTCAGCACCGAATCCGTTGCTGGAACAAATGAAACAAGCAGGCATTCATGTGGTCATCACGGATGTGGACCCTTTGCGTGATTCAACGCCAGTATACTCTGCGGTCTGGCGGACCTTCTTCCAATGGTTTGGTCAATCGGGAGATGGCTGGATCAAAAACCTGATGGCCACGGATGGCCCCGATGTAACGGTCCGTTCCTATCTCAAGCTGCTCAATGTGAAAGCAAATCATCGCAAAGTTGTTGTTAGTGAGAAGACGGCGATTGTCTCTTCTGGCAATATTCATGATGCGAGTGCCTACCACTCGAACATTGCATTTGAAGTAACAGGTCCAATCATTGGCGATATTCTTCAGTCAGAACAAGCTGTTCTCGACTTCTCAGGTGGAGGCCAGGTTCCTGCCTACACAGCTCCTTCCCCGGATTCGAATACGGGAGATTTACGAATTCGCTATTTAACTGAAGGCAAAGTGAATGACGCTGCACTCCATGAGATCAATCAGGCTGGCAAAGGTGACACCTTATGGATGGGCATGTTCTATGTGGCCTCTCCGAAAGTATTGGAAGCCCTGCTGGAAGCCGCAAAACGAGGAACCGAGATCCGGCTTGTACTTGATCCAAATGAAAATGCCTTTGGTCAGGAGAAGATCGGCATTCCGAACCGTCCTGTCGCTGCTGAATTGCATGATAAATCCGACGGTAAAATTCAGATCCGCTGGTATAACACCACCAAGGAGCAATACCATACCAAGATGATCTATCTTGCCAAAGCAACCGGTGATCATATTGTCCTCGGGGGTTCAACCAACTTCACACCTCGAAACCTGAATGACTACAATCTGGAGAATGATCTATGGGTTGCTGCTCCTCCAGATAATAAGTTCACGCTTGATATCGCGAGTTATTTCGAGCGTATTTGGAATAATAATGATGCCGAATTCACGTTAGACCTGGATGAGTTTCAGGAGAAGACTACCTTTTTGAAAGGTATCCTATATAAGCTGCAACTGATTCTGGGTTTTACAACCTTTTGATCAAAAACCACATTCATACCTGTTATGTCCGTCTGTACTCTACTGTGCAGGCGGATATTTTCATCTTGACAGGCGATGTGAAGTGTGAAAATATAATTACCTAACGACCGTTAGGAAGGTGATTGAATGACTGCACAATCCATTCGGGATGCAGCCCTGTTCCATTTTGCCAGAGATGGCTATGAGGGAGCTTCTCTGAGAGCTATTGCTGATGAAGTCGGGATTAAAAAACCGTCCATATATGCGCATTTTAGCTGCAAGGATGACTTGTTTTTACACACACTGGCCTTTGCTTTTCACGAGGTGAAACGGCACACACTGGAATATTTCCGCGATCATGCGGATCTGCCATTGGAGCAGCGGCTGAAAGGCTTGTTGATCTGGTTCGAACAAGAATACAATGCCCATGCTTCGGCTCGATTGATGCTGCGTAATTGTTTCTACCCACCCCTTTCTCTGTATGGCGAAGTGATGGATCAAGTGTATCCATTTATTGATGGCATGGAACGTGCACTGACTCGTCTGCTGCAAAGGGCAATGCGTACTGAAGATATTCCGGCCATTCCCGCGGAACAAGCCGCCATTGCATTCATGACGTTCCTCGACGGGATTACCGTGGAGATTATCTATGGAAGTTCCCGTCGCTACAAGAGACGGTTGGAAGCATCCTGGCCTGTCTTCTGGCATGGCATTCATCATTTGAACGAAGAGGCACAAAGCGTTGTGCCGAAAGGAGATTCGACAACATGAACCGCAACTGGTTATATGTATTTATCGGTGGAATTATTGAGATTGTCTGGGTGAGCGGGCTGAAACATGCCTCGAATGCCTGGGAGTGGTCTTTGACGGGGATTGCCATCGTGATCAGCTTTGGACTGATCATTGCCGCTTCCAAAAGACTGCCTGTGGGTACGGTGTATGCCGTCTTTACGGGAATTGGTACGGCGGGTACCGTCCTTACGGAAATGGTACTGTTCGGTGAGCCGTTCCGCTTGGCCAAAGTATTGCTCATCGGGCTGCTGCTCTGCGGCGTAATCGGGCTAAAACTGGTTACGGATCAGCAAGAAGCCCAAGGAGGTGCAGCGTAATGGCTTGGATGGCAATTGTAGGTGCAGGGATATGTGAAATTTTCGGCGTAATCGGTATTAATGGTGCTTCCACTAAGAAAGGATGGCCATACATCGTACTTATGCTGGTTTCGTTTGTTTTCAGCTTCTCGCTGTTGTCCTACGCCATGACGTCCATTCCGATGGGCACAGCGTATGCCGTGTGGACGGGGATCGGGACGGTCGGCAGTACGTTAACAGGCATGTTCCTGTTTGGTGAACGGAAAGAAGCGAAGCGTATCCTGTTCATCGCGATGATTTTGGTGGCAGCCGTTGGTCTGAAACTGATCACATAATGGAACAACTGAATTAACTTTATATCTCCGATTGCAGTACCGCTTTCCGATCGCTGTTATCCCCAGATTTCTTTAATTCCCTTTGAAGAGGGATAAATGGGGTGATAGCATATGCTTCCGAAGAAGCTTTCTTACAGAAAGCTTTAAGGCGAACACTTCGCTTCTTCAAGTTGGTTCTGCAATCTCCGTTATCGTGTAATTCTTAGCTTCCATTATGATATTTAATATATTTTGTAATATAAATCAGACGACTTCAATCAGGAAGTCGTCTTTTTGAGATATGATATAAATAGGAAACCTCTCTATACTTTTCCACGTAAGAAAGGATGTCGTAATCATGAAAAAATTATTGGCACGCATGGGTTCTTATACAGGGTACACCCTTCTGATCGGCATGGCCATCTTCTATCTCATCGCTCTAGTCGCCATTATTATACTCGCCTTGTACGCCTTCACTGGAGGAAACTAACTCAAACGTTCTTGATACCTTATCCTTATCGTACTTACAAGCTGCACCTTGTTACTTGCCGTCTCTCCTCCTCTTTGATCAGCCTTTTTTTTCCATATACATTTTCCAATTTACTCCCATTTGAATTCCTTCAACCAGATCGTTTATACTTGATTTGACCTTAAAGTCAATTCAAGAACTCACAAGTTCCCTGATGAGGTGAATGTGTCGTTAATGAACCCTATACATGAGATGAATGAGAAGAAAAAGCTCATCATTACTACAGCACTCAAGTTATTCTCATCCAAAGGCAGTGCTGCAACATCCATGCAAGAGATTGCAGAATTATGCGGGATGTCCAAAGGCAGCCTCTACATCATGTTCAAGTCCAAAGAGGAATTAGAAGCCAGTACTCTGGAGTACTGCATGTACACGCTCATGGACGAGATGACACAGATTGAGCATGAAACCAGCCTTACCTCGCGTGAGCGTCTGCACAAACAGATCGAGACACTGTTGATCCATGTTGCCGAACTCAAGGAATTTTTGCGGGTACAGATGCGCAGCATGATGATGGATGATGAGCAACAACGCAAGGAACAATGCCATCCGCTGCAAAGAGATCTGGAAGTCCGTACCTTACATTGGTTTAAGGATAAGCTGGAGGAGCAGTACGGATCGGAGATCGAACCATATACGATTGACCTTATTTTGCTGACACAAGGGCTGTTCCTCTCCTACGTCAAAATCTGGTTCACGGAGATGCCGTCCCTTACCGTTACCAAAATGGCAACAAATTTACTGCAAATGATGGACTATGCAGCGCACGGATTCCTTAAGCAGCGACCTTTGCCTTTGATTCCTTTGGAGGACTGGCCTGCCTGGATTACCGAACCCCATCCGGATTCCACGGTGATGCGGCATCCTATTCATATTATCAAGCAAATGCAGGATATCGCTGCCTCCGAATTGCCTGTTGGACAACCAAAGAATGATGCACTTGAGACCATTGCCATTCTCAGGCAGGAGATGATGGAATTCACGCCGCGACGTGCCATTATTCTGGGCATGATGCACAACCTGGAGAACGTAACTGCCATTCAACCCTTGCACTCCGAGCTTCAGCATATTCTGGATGCCATGTATAGCCGGTTCATCCAGGCTGACTCGTCACACACATAAACAGGAGAAACAGAGAGGAGAAGAAACCATCGTATGAAAGGTATTATTAATTTTTCACTGAACAACAAGTTTGCGATTTGGATTCTGACGATTATCATCTCTTTCGCAGGTTTGTACAGCGGATTGACGATGAAACAAGAGACAATCCCGAACATCAACGTACCGTTTCTGAATGTCACTGCCATTGATCCGGGGGCTGCACCGGAGGGAATTGTTGAAGATGTCACGAAGCCGCTGGAAGTAAAACTACGCAATGTAGATGGCGTGAAGACAGTGACCTCCACTTCCATGGAGAACGCTGCATCGATCACACTCGAATTTGATTATGGAACAGATCTAACCAACGCGACTGCAACCGTTCGTGAGGCACTGAATGAAGTACAACTGCCTGACAGCGTGCAGAAGCCGACCATTTCCAAGTTCAGCATTAACTCTTTCCCGGTTGTATCTCTGAGCCTGTCCGACAAGGACGGTGGTGACCTGGAACAATTGACACGACTGGTTGAATCAGATATTCAGCCTGCACTCGAAGATATTGACGGTGTAGCTCAGGTACAGGTGTCCGGTCAATATGTAAAAGAAGTTCAATTGAAGTTTGACCAAGCCAAAATGGCCGAGCTGGGCCTGACCGAAGATACGGTAAACGGCATCGTTCAAGGTTCATCCATTCGTGTGCCCCTTGGACTGTTTGAACTGGATAAATCCCAGAAAGCCGTTGTTGTAGATGGGAACATCATCGACATCGATGATCTGAAAAACCTTGCCATTCCAGTTGTACCCGGCGGTGCCGGTGCTTCCGCAGGCAACGGTTCAAGCGCAGCCCCACAAGGCTCTGGAGCACCAACTGGTGAAGCTGGTCAAGGTACCGCTCCAGGTGCTTCACAAGGAACGGACCAAGCTGCTGGCGGTAATGCCAGTGTAGGTAGTCCTTCAGGCGCTGCCAACGCGCCTGGCATTCCAACTGTAAAACTAAGTGAAATTGCCAAGATCGAAGTCATCGGTCAAGCGGAATCCATTTCCCGGACAGACGGCAAGGAATCGATCGGTATTTCCGTTGTAAAATCCAACGATGCCAACACGGTTGATGTCGTTAACGCAGTCAAAGATAAAGCGGAAGAGTTGCAATCGCAGTTCAAAAATGCTGATTTGACTGTCCTGCTTGACCAAGGTAAGCCGATTCAGGACTCGGTGAACACGATGCTGGGCAAAGCCGTTTTTGGCGCCTTGTTTGCCATCCTGATCATCCTGCTGTTCCTGCGTAATATTCGTTCAACCATTATTTCCATTATCTCGATCCCGCTCTCCTTGCTGATGGCATTGACTGCGCTCAATATGATGGATATTACCTTGAACATGATGACGCTGGGTGCCATGACGGTTGCCATCGGACGGGTTGTCGATGACTCCATCGTTGTTATCGAGAACATCTACCGCAGATTAACACTCAAAGGCGAGAAACTGAAAGGCCGTGAACTGGTTCGTGAAGCAACGGGCGAGATGTTTGTGCCTATCCTTTCTTCCACCATCGTAACGATTGCGGTATTCCTGCCATTGGCCTTGGTAAGCGGTATGGTGGGCGAGCTGTTCCTGCCATTTGCACTGACCATGGTATTCGCCTTGCTGGCATCCCTGATCGTTGCCATTACTATCGTGCCGATGCTTGCACACACCCTTTTCCGTGGAGGGTTGAAGAACAAACAGAATCACGAAGAAAAACCAGGCAAGATGGCGGAAGGTTACAAACGTCTGCTGAACTGGACTCTGTCACACAAACTCATCACGGTCAGTATTGCAGTAATTCTGCTGGTCGGCAGTTTGTTCCTGTACCCGTTCATCGGTGCAAGCTTCTTGCCAGAACAACAGGATAAATACGTGACTATTACGTACAGCCCGCAAACCGGAGCTTTGCGTGAAGATGTCGAAAAAGAAGCACTCGTTGCCGAGAAGTGGTTGTTGGAACAACCAGGTCTGGAGAAAATGCAATATTCCATCGGCGGCACGAACCCACTGAGCAGTATGGGTGGCGGTGGCGGAAACTCGGCGCTATTCTATATCGAATATAACGAAGATACAAAAGACTTTACTCAAGTGAAAGAACAGCTTGTCGAAGGTCTGAAGAAAGAAGTTACCGTAGGAACCTGGAATGAGCTCGACATGTCCGGCGGTCTGGGTGGCAGTGGCCTGAGCCTATCCATCTATGGCGATAATGTAGAGCAACTCAAACCTGTATCGGACGAAATTCTGAAACTGGTTGAAGCGGATAAGGATAATTTTGAAAAAGCAGACACCACACTCGCTGACACCTACGGGCAGTATACGCTCGTGGCAGATCAGGAGAAACTAAGTTCCCTGGGCCTGACTGCAGGCCAACTGGCCATGGCACTGAGCCCGGCACGGGAACGTCCTGTGCTCACGGAAGTCGATATTGATAACAAAACGTATAAAGTATATGTAGAGACAGACGACAAAACATTCAACAGTATTAAAGAGATTGAGGATGAGACCGTCACTTCACCGCTTGGCATCGAAGTACCGATCAAAGATGTTGCCAAAGTGGAAGAAGGTACGTCCCCGAACTCCATCATGCAAATTGATGGTAAGGTTGTTGTACAAGTTACAGCCAACATCCTGGCTTCGGATGTAACGAAAGCTTCGAGTAACTTACAGGCTGAGATCGACAAACTGGATCTGCCTGATGGCGTTGAAGTGAAGTTCGGCGGTACAACCGAACAGATTAATGATACATTCACTCAACTGGGTCTCGCCATGCTGGCAGCCATCGCCATTGTATACTTCGTGCTCGTTGTTACATTCGGCGGCGGATTGGCACCATTCGCAATTCTGTTCTCCCTGCCATTTACGGTTATCGGTATTATGGTAGGTCTGTTCATCGCTGGTGGTACGCTTGACGTCTCCGCCATGATGGGTGGACTGATGCTCATCGGGATCGTGGTCACCAACGCCATCGTGTTGATCGACCGTGTTATTCACAAGGAAAAAGAGGGTATGCCTACCCGCGAAGCCTTGCTGGAAGCCGGTGCAACTCGTCTGCGTCCAATTCTGATGACCGCTCTCGCGACCATCGGTGCCCTGTTGCCACTGGTAACGGGTCTCGAAGAGAGTGCAGGTATCATCTCCAAAGGACTCGGAATTACCGTAATCGGCGGTCTGATCAGCTCCACGCTGCTCACGCTGGTTATCGTACCGATTGTGTATGAGTTCCTGATGAAATTTAAAAAGAAAAGAATCGAAGATTAAGAAGTCGTTGATCGTGCTCATGTAACGGTTCGAGTACAACTTAAATACAGACTATAATATTAGCTTCTCGCCCCTTAGCGTATATTGGAATGATTGAATTCCGATGTGATGTTAAGGGGCTTTTTTTATGTAAATTCACAGAGACATAGACTGACATATAGATACTTCATTTTAGTCAAAATCACAAAAAGTACAGATCTATTTGTCATTTGAAACAAATGAACGTCAGATTTCAGCCCATCGGCTGTAAATGGAATTATAATATGGATTAATTATGTAAGTTGACGGATTCCAGACTCCAGATAGATCACATGTAATTGGGGAAGGACGGTGGTTGTGTGGGGGAGACAACGCTTCATATTCAAGTCAGAGACATGTTAAAACGTCCCGTGTTTCGCAAGGCGGAAGTTCTGGCCAGTGATCGTGCACTGGAGCGGTATGTTCGCTGGGTTCATATCATGGAAGTCCCTGAGGTAGGGGACTTGCTCAATGGCGGGGAATTGGTGCTGACGACAGGCATTGGCTGGCAGGAAGGTGAGCAGCAAGGCCTGTCTTTTTTGCGTCAGTTAATTGCACGTGGGGCTGCAGGACTCTGCATGGAACTGGGGGATCATACCAAGTCACAGCTCGGTGCCATGAAGGAAATTGCAGTTGCCGCAGATTTCCCGTTAATCTGGTTCCACGAACAAGTCCGTTATATCGATATTACGCAAGACCTGCATTTTACCCTGATTCGCAGTCATCAGCGGATGATCGCCGAACTCGATAGTCTCACCACCTCATTTAACCAACTTCTTCTGAATGGAGATGGCGTACAACCTCTGCTTCGATTATTGTCACGAACAACCGGATGTGCTGTGGCGTTATATCCACTTGAAGGAGAAGCAAGTGCAGTTCCCTATTGCCCTCCAGAGCAGTTGGAGACTCGTCGGCAGGATTGGTTTTTGCAGCGGGAACATTTGGAGGGGGAGCATATCACAGCGTTAAAAGCATACACGGAGAGCGCATTGGATGTGATCAGCATACCTGTTCAGGCGTTGGACTACACCTTTGCCGATCTTGTGCTGTTGTATCAAAAGCTGCCGGATCACGATTCAAGCATATCGATCAAACCCTCAGATGAATTCATCATTCAGGCACTGGAACGTTGCGCGGCCGCGATTGCCCAGGACTGGATGCGAACCAAATACATGGAAGAGAAACGCCGCTACAAAGAAGATATGTGGGTCATTGACTGGCTTAACGGACATCACTCCACGAAGGAAATCCATGAATATGTATCCACCGTTAATCCCCTTCTCGCAACGAGCAAAGCCACCATAATCTTATTCGACAGCAACCCCGCGTACACAGATAGCCTCAGACTTCAGAAGTTATTGATCCAACGCAACATTGTTGCCCGTTCCGTGTTCGCTCGGGAGAATTTCACCCTCTACAGCACCGTTCTGAACCACCAGATCATTCTTATCATTCTCGACCCACTACCCGGATCTCAGCGCAAAAGCAGTCTATGGCGCTGCATCGAACAGCTGCAGCAGCACGAGCAGGAACAGACCCACCGCCTCTTCTCAGGCCTGTTCGGTATCGGTCATAGCTGCGCGGACCTCGCCCGTCTCAAGGATAGCCTGGATTCCGCGAAGGAGACACTTCGGATTCAGAAGGACATCGGCGTGATGCAGCAGCCTTTTTACAGCAACCTTCATTGTTATCGCATCATTGCCAGCATGAAGCAGAGTGGCAATCTGGATGATTTCATTGAAGAATATCTGGGGCCGCTCATCCGTTACGATGTAGAGAAAGGAGGTCAGTTGCTGCGCACGCTCAAACAATATTTGGTCCTGTGCTGCTCTAAGCAAGAGACGGCCACCGCTCTATATATCGTCAGGCAGACGCTGTATCACCGTTTGGACAAAATCGAAGCCCTTCTGGGAGAAGACTATATCCTCCCCGAGAAAAGGGTCGCGATTGAACTTGCCATCTACGCCTATGAGTACGTTCATGGGCCAATCGCATAAAGAACTCCAGCATCGTCTAAGCTCCCCGCTGCTCCTGAAGCTGGCGAATCAGGATGTGACTGAACCACTTTCGTCCAGACGCCGTACCCACGTATTGCTCTTGTTTCTCTTCGGGAAGATCCGGGTGCCCCCATATGACGTGTGCACCCTCCAGATGTTCCCGTACCGCGTAGATTCGATAACCTTGTGCAACCATTCGTTCTATGGCGATTTTCTCCGCCTCAAACACATCATGATCTGACATCAGCTTCTCCCTCCATTCACTGCCGTCACAGGCTGTTTCACCAATATGGGCGCGCCTGCATCATACTTGTTGCGCTTCACATATTGGCCTGCCCCTGCTGTTCCAGTATACTGCCGATCTCGAATGACATACTCCCCGCGGCACAGCACCGTCACCGGACAACCCTGTACCTGCATGCCTTCAAATGCACTGTAATCCACGTTCATATGATGCGTATCTGCCGAGATCACCCTGTTTACAGAGGGGTCAAAAATAACGATATCCGCATCTGTCCCTACAGCCAGAGTCCCTTTCTGCGGAAATAGTCCAAATAACTTGCTCGCTCTTGTCGAACATAGATCGACCCACTGATTGAGCGTAATCCGCCCCTTGACTACACCTTCTGAATACAGAATGCTGAGGCGATCTTCGATGACAGGCCCCCCGTTCGGAATTTTGCTAAAATCATCCTTGCCCAAGTCCTTCTGCCCTTTGAAATTAAACGAACAATGATCAGAGCCGATCGTCTGCAACTGACCGCTTTTCAATGCATTCCACAGTACTTCCTGATGCGCTGCTTCTCGCAGAGGTGGTGACCAGACATACTTTGCACCCTCGAAGTTTGGCTGATCCATAATCGACTGATCCAAAGTCAAATACTGAGGACAAGTCTCCCCCCAGATGCGGTAGCCCATTTCACGCATACGTGCGATCTGCTCCACCGCTTCCGCACAGGTCACATGCACGACATACAGCTGTGAATCCGCAAGTGCAGCCAAACTGGCCGCCCGGCCTGTCGCTTCTCCCTCCAGCATGGATGGACGAGTCAGCGCATGATGAATCGGCTCGGTACGCCCTTCGGCGAGCGCCTGTCGAACCAGCAGGTCAATGACATCCCCGTTCTCGGCATGCACCATGACGAGTGCGCCGTACTCTTTTGCCTTTTGCAACGTCTGGAAGAGAATCCCGTCATCGGCCTGAAACTGGTTCTTATATGCCATGAACACCTTGAAGGATGACACACCCTCTTCTTCAATGATCTGCGGTAGCTCTTCCAGCACCTGATCATTCATCTCGCCGATCATAAGATGGAAACCGTAGTCGATGGCGGCTTTACCCTCGGCTTTGGCATGCCACTCCTGGAGGGATTCGATTAATGGACGGCCTTTTTGTGTCAGACAGAAATCAATGATCGTTGTTGTACCACCAAAGGCTGCCGCTGTCGTTCCCGTCGCAAAATCATCCGCCGTTACCGTTCCACCGAAGGGCATATCCAGATGCGTATGCGGGTCGATCCCGCCCGGAATGACGTAACAGCCCGCTGCATCCACAACCTCCGTTCGTTCGTCAGGCATCAGTCCGATGCCAATCTGCGTGATTTTACCCTTTTCGATCAAAATATCTGCTTCAAAGGTATCCGACGCCGTGACCAACACACCATTACGAATCAATTTGCGGGTACTCATGATATCGCCTCCTTGGTTGATTGATCTCTAACGGATTGCAGCATCGCAATCGCAGACTGACGTTCATTCCAGGTTACAGGTTCCTGCTCAGGTACAAGTTCAACCATATCAATCGCCCCATCCACCGGGCAAACGATCGAACACAGATTACAGCCAACACAGTCCTCTTCCACCACTTCCAGATAGGAGCCGGACGGGTCGGTCAACATATCAATACACTGATGCGAGGTGTCCTCACAAGCAATATGGCATTTATTGCAATTGATGCAGATATCGCGGTTGATGCGGGCGACCACTTTGTAGTTCAGATCAAGATTGCCCCAATCCGAGTAACGTGGAACCGTCTGACCGACCAACTCTGCGATACTGCTTAGACCCTTTTCATCCAGATAATCGTTCAGCCCATCAATCATGTCCTCCACAATACGGAATCCATGATGCATCGCTGCGGTACATACCTGAACCCCTGTAGCGCCCATGAGCAGAAACTCTGCCGTATCCCGCCAGTCCGAGATGCCACCAATACCCGAGATCGGCACACCCACCTCCGGATTACGTGCGCACTCGGCAACCATGTTCAGTGCAATTGGCTTCACGGCTGGGCCACAGTATCCGCCATGTGCTCCTTTGCCGCCGACATGCGGCACGGTATTCCACGAATCCAGGTCCACACCTGCCAGGGAGTTAATCGTATTGATCAAGGAGATCGCATTCGCGCCGCCGCGGACAGCTGCCCGGGCGGTCGCCGTAATATCCGTGATATTCGGCGTGAGCTTCACGATCACCGGTGTGGTCGCCACTTCCTTCACCCACATCGTCTGCAGCTCCACAAGGTCAGGCTGTTGACCGGAGGCAGCTCCCATGCCACGCTCAGCCATACCATGCGGGCAGCCAAAATTCAGCTCCAGACCGTCGACGCCGACGGCTTCCACCATTTTCACAATCTCATGCCACTTCTCCCGCGTAGGTTCCACCATCAGTGACGCCACAACCGCACGATCCGGGAATCGCTTCTTGGTCTCGGCAATCTCCCGCAGATTCACTTCCAGCGGACGATCGGATATCAATTCAATATTGTTAAACCCCGCTACACGCTGTCCGCCAAAATGGACCGCCGCGAAACGGGAGGATGTATTGATAATTGGCTCACCCAGCGTCTTCCACACCGCGCCACCCCAGCCCGCTTCGAACGCACGCTGGACCTGATACCCCGTATTGGTCGGTGGTGCAGAAGCCAGCCAGAATGGATTGGGTGATCGAATACCTGCCAGATTAATGGATAAGTCAGCCATAACGATCCCTCCTTGGTGTTGTTTGAACTTACAGTCTGCCGCTTACGGCAAGGAAGCTACTAAAACACGTGCAGTTTGTTATCCGTACATTGTATAGCGCCTGATCATGCCGTCTCTTCCACCTGTCCAGGCAATGCCTTCATGACTGCGACAGCAGCCAGCTTACCCTGCTGTGCAGCCGAGACAACCATCGCTTCACCCTGGCCCTGACCAAAAATAACATCACCTGCCGCATAGATCTGAGGGTGTGAGGTACGGTACGAATGCGGCTCGATCTCGACAACACCCCAGTGGTGACGCAGCCCAAACGCTTCGATTAATGGTAATAAACGATGCTGCCCAATCGCCCGGATGACCGTATCACATTCAATCATGAACTCCGATCCCTCCACAGGCACAGGCAACGCGCGCCCACCACCAGGCGGGGTAATTAGCTCCATTTTCACACATTCCACAGCTTGAACCCGACCATTCTCGTCTCCAATGATACGCTGCGGCATCGTAAACCACCGGAACTCTACACCCTCCTGCTTGGCAAACGTATATTCAAACGCATACGCCGTCATCTGGCTTTCCCCGCGCCGATATAACATCTGCACCCGCTCGGCACCAAGACGTACCGAACAGGTCGCTGCATCTACCGCCGTATTGCCCGCGCCAATAACGGCAACCTTCAGACCATTCAGCGCGGGCGGAACACCTTGCTTGGTAGACTCCACCAGTTCAATCGCATCATAGACACCTTCCAGTGTCTCACCTTCAATGCCCAGCATAGGTACTGAACCCATGCCACATGCCAGAATGACCGCTTCATGTTGCTCTAGCAACTGCGTAGCAGGAATATCCACACCGATGCGCACCCCATAGCGGATCTGCACACCTAGTGCCTCTACCTGCTCCACTTCCCACAGCGCAATCGATTCGGGCAGACGGAAAGATACGATGCCGTACGTGTTCAGCCCGCCGCCCTTGGGTTTTGCTTCGTAGATCGTCACCTCATAACCTGCGCGCCCCAGCTCACGTGCCGCCGACAGTCCCGCAGGGCCCGCTCCCACAACAGCAACGTTTCTCCCATTGGCAGGTGCTGCCTGGAATAACGGCTCATTCTTCGCTCTTGCCCAATCAGTGGCGTAACGCTGTAAGTCACCTATTCGAATCGGCTTCGACGATTCGTTTAGTACACATGCGCCTTCACATAACTCTTCTGTGGGGCATACACGTGCGCAGCTGGCTCCAACCGGATTCGCATCCATGATGGTGCGGGCCGATCCTTTTAGGTGCCCTGTCGATATTTTGCTAATAAACGAAGGGATATTAATGTCAGTTGGGCAAGCCTTGATACAAGGTGCATCGTAACAGTACAGACAGCGGTTCGACTCCTCCATCGCTTCCTTGCCTGTCATGGCGGGTTTCATCTCGGCAAAACGACTCTCCCACCCATAATCGGATAACGTTGTTCCTGAGCTGTTCATCAATGTCATGCACCTCCTGAAGTTTGATCCGGGCTAGATCCCAGCTATCTTCACAGACGAACCAGATGTTCGTACGTTTCCGGCCTGCGATCGCGGTAGAACTGCCACACATTACGCACCTCACGAATCATCTCCGTGTCCATCTCGCCAATGACGACCTCATCCTGATCCCTGCTGCCTACCGCTACCATGCTGCCTCGCGGGTCGACCAGGTACGACTGTCCATAAAATTCACCCATATTCCATGGCGCCTCCACACCAACCCGGTTAATGGCTGCAACATAATAGCCGTTGGCTACCGCGTGAGCAGGCTGTTCCAGTTTCCACAGATATTCCGATGTACCCGCAACCGTAGCGGACGGATTGAACACTATTTCAGCCCCCGCCAACCCGAGCAATCGTGCCCCTTCCGGAAAATGACGATCATAACAGATGTACACACCCACTCTGGCGTAGGCTGTATCAAAAACCGGAAACCCAAGGTTACCTGGTTTGAAATAATACTTTTCCCAGAACCCATTTGTACCCTCACCCGCCTCCACATGCGGGATATGATGTTTGCGATATTTGCCCAGATATGAACCATCCGCATCAATGACAGCTGCCGTATTGTAATACGAAGCAATGCCCTCCACCTCATACACAGGTGAAATAATCACCACCGCAAGCTCCTTCGCCAGCTCCTGAAAACGTCTGGTCGTTGGTCCTTCCGGTACCGGTTCAGCGGATGCATACCATTTTGGATTCTGCTCTGTGCAAAAGTACGGTCCATAGAATACTTCCTGCAACCCGATGATCTTGGCGCCTCTTGCAGCAGCTTCACGAACCAGCGCAATGTGTTTCTGAACCGCAGCTTCTTTGTGCACCTCAACGGGAGCCGAACCTTCAATCTCATGAGAAGCCTGGATTAGTCCGATGCTGATTTTGCCCATAACGTCACAACGCCTCCTCAGGTAAAATGATTGGTTGGTTCATTCCACTGCACATCCTCCGAATGGTGCGATATAACACTTCCGTGCCAAGTCCAATATCCTCCGGGGAGGAATATTCTCTGGGATGATGACTGATACCGTCTTTGCTGCGGACAAAAATCATGCCATAATCACACACAAGCGAAAGGGCCAACGCATCATGGAATGGACCACTCATCAGTTCTGGCAAAGTAACGCCGATCTCTTCCGCGGATGAACGAATCACCGACTTGATTGGCTCTGCACAATACCGCGGCTCACTATTCGTATCCTCTGTCAGCGAGTAAGTTAGACCATATCGGGAACTCACGTCATCCAAAATGTTCATCAATCGGGCTTCAAGTCTGTTCCTGCGCTCCATCTCCATGTCTCGTAAATCAACCGTGAAGCTGACTTCCTCCGGGATAATATTCCGTGAGTCTGGAAACACCCTCAGACTTCCCACCGTACCTACGGTTGGAGCTTCCGGATCTTCTCTCACCATATCGTCAAAAGCCGCAATGACTTTGGCGCTGCCTACCAAAGCATCATGCCGCATTCCCATCGGAACGGAGCCGGCATGACCCGCCATGCCTTTCATCGTCACCGTAAGCCACAACGGACCCGAGATGCCCGTCACCAGACCTACTGGTGCATTCAACGCTTCCAGCACCGGCCCCTGCTCAATGTGCAGCTCCAGATAACTGCCTATGGAACCTGTCGGGTAGATCGCTTCTTCAAAATCCGAAGGGGAACAGCCGAAGTCTTCCAGCGCCTCCCGGCGGGTCACTCCGTTTTTATCCTGACGCTCCAGTTCGCCTTCTTCCAACTGACCAGTTATACCACGCGAGCCGAAAAGGCCTTTGTTAAAACGGGAACCTTCTTCATCGCAAAAGGCAATCACCTCAATTGGCATACAGGGCTGAATGCCATTTTCGATCAGGCATTGCACCGCTTCGAGCGCACCGAGCACACCAATCGCACCATCATATCGACCGCCGTAAGGCTGAGAGTCGATATGGGAACCAATCATGAGGATCGGCAGCGCCTGATCCGCACCTTCCAGACGACCTATCAGATTACCGAAGGGATCAAGTCGTGTCGTCAGACCGGCATTTTCCATCCAGAGACGAACTTGTATGATGCCATCCATATCTTCCGGGGTCAGGGCAAGTCGGCAGACACCCGTTTCCGCGATTCGGCCAATCTGTGACAACTGCTCAATTCGCTCATTCAGCCGAAACTGATTAATGAGTTTGCCTGTCGTGGTCTGCATCCTCGCTCGCCTCCTTGTGTGTTATCCATCTATGGCAACTAACCTGCGTCCAGACTACGGAGCGCAACGAGCAAACTTCCAGCGATCAGATCCAGCTCTTCCTCGGTGGTGACAAATGGTGGAGAGATCGTCAAAATGTTTGCAAACCCCGGCACGGTATCACCGTTCTTGCCAATCAGAATGCCGTCCCTTTTACAACTGGCGAGTACTTTCATCACTTTGTCCGCCTCCGCAGGAGAACCATCAGCTTCAATCAACTCCACCCCACAGGCGAATCCGAATGAACGGATATCCCCCACAATGGACAGCTCCAGCAAAGATTCCAGCTTCTCACGAAGCAGGTATCCCAGTTCCTCCGCGCGGCTGACGAGATTCTCTCGTTCCAGAATCTCCAGATTCGCCAGTGCAACTCGGCAGGATACCGGATTCCCGCCAAAGGTATTCACATGGCGAAAGTGGGCATCCGGGCCGGGTTCCCGGAACGTATCATACAGATCGGCTCTCACGGCCGTTGCCGATAGCGGTGAATACGCACTAGTCATGCCTTTTGCCATTGTCACAATATCTGGCTTCACGCCATAGTTCTGATGACCAAACTTCTGCCCTGAGCGTCCAAAACCGCAGATTACCTCATCTACAATGAGCAACACGCCATAGCGCTGACAGATTTCTTGTACGGTACGCATATAATCCGGCGGTGGGACAATCATGCCGCCCCCTGTGATCACCGGCTCCATAATTACTGCGGCAACTGTCTCAGGACCTTCCCAACGAATCACCTCTTCATAGATGGTTGCACACTCGAGTCCGCATCCATCCTTGTTTCTTCCAAACGGACAGCGGTAACAATACGGTGGCGGAACATGAGAGAAACCTACGCCGAGCGGCTCGTATTTGATCTTGCGGGCAGCTTGCCCGGTGGCGCCCAGTGCGCCCATGGAATTACCGTGATAGGCACGGTGACGGGAGATGAATTTGTGCCGAGTAGGCTCACCATTCTGATGGTGATACTGACGGGCTATTTTGAAAGCCACCTCATTCGCATCTGAACCCGAGTTGGAGAAGAATATTCGATACTCCCCCTCCAGCCAGTCATTCAGCTTCTCCGCCAGCAAAATTGCCGGTTCGTGACTCTGCGTCATCGGCACATAAGCGAGTGCTTTCATCTGTTCGTAGGCACTTCTCGCAATCTCCTCACGGCCATGCCCCACATTCACACACCACAGTCCGGACATCGCATCCAGATAACGCGTACCATCCTGATCGGTGATCCAGCTGCCCTCCCCGCTTACCGCAATCATTGGATGATCGTTATGAGGCGAGATGTGATGCCACACGTATTTGCGATCCTTCTCCAGCCATTCTTCCTTCGTACCGCCTAGCGGCTGAGGTTGCTGATCCACAGAACTCATTTGTCATCCTCCTCCACACGCTTATTTCACCGCTTCTTCATAGATGCTTTTCTCCAGCGCTTCATCCAGATTGGCGGCTTTTTTGATTAGGCCATAGTTCAGTGCAATATCCGCAGTTCGGGTAAATGACTCATCCACAAAACTCCCAACTTGCTGTTCCGTAAATCCTTCCGGGCGAATCAGCTTTGCAATCTCTTCCAGCATCGTGACCTGATGTTCACGGGTGGTGCTGCCATCCGTCACATTACTCATCACGATATCCACCGTCTCATCCTGTTCATCAATGGCGTAGTTCCAGCCTTTCAGAATGGCACGGGTCACTTTGACCGCAAGCTCACGGTTGCTGTCTACCCAATCCTTCTTCGCAATCAGCGTATCCTCAAGCATGCCAACACCGGCATCTTCAATGTTGAACACATCCAGATCTGATTCTTTCATTCCACTTTCCAGCACCACGTGGTATTCGTTATAGATCGTTGCCGTCGCCACATCCACCTGATCATTGAAGAACTGATCCATCGTGAACCCCTGCTTCACCAGTTCAATATCCTTCTTCGGGTCCAGGCCATTCTTCTCCATGAACGCGAGCACCTGAAACTGCTGACTGCCGAACCAGGTACTGACCTTTTTGCCTTTCATCTGAGCCGGATCAGTAATGCCCAGGGACTTCTTGGCAATCAAGCGATAACTACTCTTCTGTGAGATCTGGGCGAGCGAGACGAGCGGCAGACCGTTATCCCGGCTGACCAGCAAACTGTCCACTCCGGTGATCCCTACATCGGCCGCACCATTAACCACCTGCTGCTCAATCACGATATCCGGGCCACCCGGAATAATCTCGGCATCAATGCCTTCCTCTGCAAAAAAACCTTTTTCCTTCGCTGCATAGATCCCAGCAAATTGCGCCTGCGGCACCCATTTCAGCTGAATTTTCACTTTGGTTAAGGGTTGATCTGCTTCTCCCGCCCCTCCTGAACTCGCAGCAACAGGCTCAGCCGCCGGCTCGGACTTCGTAGAACATGCGCTCAGCATCGTAACAACCAACAGGACCAATACCAGCAAACCCGGCTTTAACGTTTTGTACATGTACAGAACAACCCCCTGTTTATATCCGATTTATCAAGCATCAGTCCGTGTTCAAAAAGTCTGCTTTTCAGTACCGTGGACTTTTTGACCAACCTCAATCACGTATTACGATCTATGGATGGTCGGTACCCTGATGTATGTTAGTGATCTGTGCGTGCACGATTCCACGGAATGAGTCGTTTTTCTGCCAGGACAACCGCTTCATACAACACAATACCAAGCGCGGCAGCGATGACAATGCAGGACCAGGCCAAGGGCATGTTCGCCAGTCGAATCTGATCCGAGAGCAAGTACCCCAGCCCCTGGGAGGCGATGAAAAATTCACCCACAATGGCCCCAATAATACTGGTCGACATGTTGATCTTCAGACCGGCAAAGAGGGAAGGCAGGGCATGAGGCAGTCTTAGCTTCCAAAAAAACTGCATCCTGCTTGCGGCAAGGCCACTCAGCAGATCACTGTACTGCGGCTGAATGGAAGTCAGCCCTTTGAACAGGCTGACAGCCATGGCGGCCATTGTAATCACCGTGACAACAGCAATACGGGACCAGATCCCATCACCAAACCAATTGTTCATAATTGGGGCAAGAGCCACGATCGGAACAGCGTTCAGTGCTGACAGAACCGTAACCGCCGCCCTGCCGCTTGTGGGAAAGAACGATGCACCCGCTGCCGCCATAGCGCCTAGCAGGGAACCGAGCAGAAAGCCACCCAGCATTTCGGTTCCGCTGTACATCGCATAACGAAAGAGCATATTGGCATCTTCCTGAATGGATGCCGCAATCGCGGAAGGCACAGGCAGTTGGTAACTTTCCAGCGAAAATATCCAATGAAACAACCTGAGCTGCCAAAGGGTGAGAAACAACACACCAGCACCCCAAGGAAGCATACTCATTGCAATGGAGCGCCCGCGAACGCTGGTGCCCAATCTGGCCTTTCCGGCTTGTCCCTGTTGTCCATGAATTTCCGATCCTGGGACAGCTGCCGTCTGTGAACCATTGAGGGGCATAGCCGCGCCAGTTACAGCAGCAATCGACACACCTTCATCACATTTCCGGCTCAACACACTACCTTCACTCATGTGGCCTGACCTCCTTTGGCCCTGAATTCAGGCTGCCAGGGGGTTAGCCAACGTTCAGCCAGACTGATGGCCAGATACGAGATCAGGCCAATGCCAATGCTAAGCATGATGGTGGCCCAGAACATGCCAACTTGGGCATGGCCGTAATATAACGAACTGACCATCAGGACGCCGAGTCCATCGGGGGCACCCATCAATTCCACTACGATGGAGGAGGTCACCGCCAGCGGAGCAGCTATTTTCATACCAGAAAATAGTCCCGGCAGTGCAGAGGGCAGCAGACATTTGATATATCGTGCAGTCAGTGAAGCTCCACAGGAACGCATCAGTTCCAGGTGCTCTGGTGCTGTACTTTTCAATCCTTTTAACGTATGGATGATGATTGGGAAGAAGGTGACATATGCGGCCATAACAATTCGGGCCCACTCCGCGTTGTGGATAATGCCGTACACGATTGGTGCGAGACCAATAACCGGAACCATCTGTGAGGAGACAACATATGGCGATAACGTGCGCTCCAGCCAGATAGCCGCGCTCATGAGCAACGCCAAACCCAGACCCAGCAGCGTTCCCCCTGCAAAACCAATGGCGGCATTACCAAACGTGACAGCCCCCTGTTCTGCGAGCGTACCCGAGTACCGAAAAAGGGCCGCAAGGACTTCGTGCAGATAAGGAAGGCGAGACGCGGCCTGCTGAGGTGACAGGAACAATTGGAGCATCCAGGCGATTCCTTCCCACAGCACCAATATGACCATAAACCAGATGACGACCCAGGAGCGATAGCCTGGTTTAAAGAATCGCAGGGACATGAGAGTCATCACGCTCCTCGTAGAAGCAGTTGCGAATGGTTGTAATCATGTGGTAGAAAGCTTCCGTTTCTCTCAGTTCACTATGACGTTCGGAAGGCAGATTGACGGAATGAATGGAATGTACTTGCCCCGGATGTGCCGAGAGCACGATGATCCGGTCGGATAGAAATACGGCTTCGGGGATGCTGTGTGTGACAAAGAGGAAGGTCTTGCCTGTCGAGCGCTTGATCTCAAGCAGCTCCAATTGAAGCTTTTCTTTGGTGAATTCGTCCAGGGCCGAAAAGGGTTCATCCATGAGCAGCAATGGCGGATCAAGCGCAAGGGCACGTGCAATGGATACACGTTGCTGCATCCCGCCACTGAGCTGCCATGGATAATGGTCTGCGAAGCGGGTTAACCCTACCATTTCAAGCAGTTCACCGCTAATGCGGCGGCACTCCTTCCGGCGGGTACCCAGCAGTTCCAAGGGTAATTCCACATTGTGACGAACGGTGCGCCAATCGAACAAGGCGGGTGTCTGAAAGACAATGCCGAACTGTCGCTGTAGTCGAGCCCGCTCAGGCTCCTGACCTGCAATGCGTACGGTACCTGAGGTAGGTTGAAGCAGATCACCTACCAGCCGGAGCAAGGTCGACTTGCCACACCCGGAAGGGCCCAGCAGAGAGGCAAACTCATTGGACTGGATCTGGAATGTAACATCCGACAAGGCAGTGACTTGTTGTGTACCTGTTCCAAAAACAACGGACACATGATCTACATCAATATGGCAGGCTTCGGGGACTGTGGCTGAGGGTGCGGAGGACATGGGCATTCTCCTTTGTGGGAAGTTATTTTCATTGCACACCAAGGCTGAATGGGAGGTTTATATACACAAACGTAACAGGTTTTGCTTGTTAGATAATACTATATCGCTTTGGGCGGGGATTACATTATACAGTGTGTTTTGAGTATGGGCCCGTTCATGTTACACAATGTAAAATGAGACCCATTCTCAGATGTATTCATGTGAGTTTCCTTGGTAGAAAGCTAACATATATTTCACCTAACAATAAGCGTACGATCATTTGTATTTATTGAATGAATATTCGGAAAATATGACATATCCCCTCGTATTCTTGTTCGTTTTCTTGTATAAAGATTGAATATAGAATCCAGAAATCGGGGTGGTCATGATGTTTGATTGGCTGGGATGGAGAAAAGGATTGCCGCTGTGGCGATCGTATCGGTTGAACGCACATATGAAGGAAGATGTGGAACAGATTTTTGAGGGGATTGCCGAAACGAGACGGCAGCTTATGATGGACTGGGCAGATGAACAATGGAATCACCTGGACCGCTTGCTCCAACAGATACAGTCAGTTCAATTACCGGATGTATTACAAGATTCACAGCAACTAAGCAAACTAGATGCATGGTTTCAATCCAGTTATATTCGAGCCGTAGACAGTACGGAGCTATTCATGCTGAACGAACAGAATCAGGTGGTATTCTCTACATATAAGAAACATATTGGACAGATCTATGAAAATTACGAAGCTTTAATTGGACCAGGATTGAAATACTCCAGAGCAGATCGTCATGGCAAAAAATGCTTGTATGGCCCTTATTCCGATCCACTGACGTTGGATATTGGACCACGCTCGTCCGCTTTTCACGATGATGTCACCTTGCTGTTTATCAACCCAATTCTACAGGAAGGTCGATATGTTGGTTCATTATGCAGTCGTGTTCCCGGGGATGTACTCGGTGACCTGATTCAACGAGAATCAGGCCATATCTATCCTGATTCCGGTGACAATTACCTCTTTATGGCTGAGTCGATATTACGGCCCCATCTGCAACCCGGTACCGCCTTGTCCCGAAGCCGCTTCGAGGATCGTACTTTTACACATGGGGAAAATCTCAAAGATGGTGTCACCACCGAATGGGGTATCGTTTCCGTTAAGGAGCATACCGAGCTGGAACTCATGTTCACTGATCCGTCGACCGGAGAACTGCACCCCGGAGTAGCAAACACCATTCAGAATGGTTCCAATCTGTTTGTAGCTTTTCCCGGCTACTCGGATTACCGCCATATTTCTGTGATAGGCAAAGGCATCACCTTCCAGCTGCCACACTGTCCTGATCGCTGGGGTATGATGTGTGAAGGGGATCTGGAGGAAGTGTATCGGATACGAAGCATCGGCTGGCGCCAGTTCAAGCAGCACAGTCTCTTCACGCTTTTGTCAGGCGTTGCAGGAGCCGCCCTTGTTTATGCCTTCACTGGTAGTGGTTGGAGCGCGGCAGCAATGGCAGTTTTTAATGTGTTATTCGGATTCTACACTGCATTACAGCTGCATCGCACCCAATATCGACGAGTTCATGAAGACTTGCGTCGCATCAGCCGATTTATTCGAATTAACGCCGAAGGCAGGGGTGATCTGACCCAGCGCCTGAACACGTCTGCTTTTGCCCAAGACGAATCGGGTGAACTGGCGAAGTGGATCAACAACATGATTGACTCTCTGGAAGGCATTATGCTGAAGGTACAACTTGCCACGGTAGACGTTATGGATAACCAGTATCAGATGCGAACTTCAACAGAGACAACCCAGGGTACGACTGAGCGTGTGAACCACAAGCTTGGTTCGATGATTCAGGCCATTCGCACCCAACTGGAAGATCTCGATCAGGCCAAGATCGCTGCCGATCACATGCGCATAACGCTGCAACAACTGGAGACCTCTGCAACCGAACAGATCGGCGTGGCCCAGCAGGAAGTGGAACGAATCGGTGACAAAATGACCCAAATCTCAGGAGCGGTATCGGATACCAACCGTACCATCCTGTCCTTCATAGATACGATGAAAGAAATTTACCGTGCACTGGCTGTCATTGATGAAATTTCAGCTCAGACCAACCTGCTGGCTCTGAATGCCACCATTGAAGCTGCACGCGTGGGAGAACATGGCCAAGGCTTCTCAGTCGTGGCAGGGGAAATCCGTAAGCTGGCCGAGTTGTCCCGCTCTTCAACTGAAAATATTCATCAGATTCTGGACCGAATCTCAACGGCAGCAGGAGCCGCATCTCAATTAATCACAGAGGGAGATCAGGTACTTGCTGAAGGAACAACACTGGTTCAGGCCGCTTCGCAACTTCTGCAAAATGCTACCGCTGAAGAACCTGAGCGCACGCAAGTCGTGGATCAAGTGGTCATGCTGATGGAGAATATTGCTGCAATCAGCCATCAAAATCGGGCGACTTCTGCTGAGGTAGAAGCAGAGATGATGGAGCTGATCCGTGATATGTTGCAGGTTCAGCATTCTTCTCATAATGTGGAAGTCATTACTGTCTTTCTGCAACAACTCGTGGGTCAATTCCATCTGAATCACCCCGCCAAAAATGCTGTCATCTGACGTCATCGTTGACGCGGATTGGAGAAATAGCTAAAATTTGATGCAACTGTTCCTTTTGAAATTGTCGTATCATTTATAATAGAAGATTTCCAATCTGAACCGATGAAAGGGTGGTCTGCATGGAACTGCTTCAGGATTCATTTGGCCGGATACATGACTACATCCGTATTTCTGTTACGGACCGCTGTAATTTACGCTGTGTGTACTGCATGCCTGCAGAGGGTATGGAGTTTGCTCCACATGATGAGATTATGAGCTACGAAGAAATAGCACAGGTGCTGAAGGTACTTGCCCCGATGGGCATGCGCAAAGTCCGACTCACCGGGGGCGAACCGTTGGTACGCAAGGATCTGCACAAGCTCATCAGCATGATCTCGGCGATTGACGGGATTGACGATATTGCCCTGACTACCAACGCTCTTCTGCTGGACAAACAAGCTCAGGCGTTAAAAGATGCTGGGTTGAACCGGATTAACATCAGTCTGGATTCCCTGCGCGCTGATCGCTTCTCTATGATTACCCGTGGCGGGGATGTGAACAAGGTACTCAAGGGCATTGAGGCTGCAACAGCCGCTGGTCTCGCTCCGATCAAGTTGAATGTCGTGCTGATGAAGGGTATCAACGATGATGAGATCAAGGATTTTATTGCCATGACGATTGATCAACCTCTTCATGTGCGTTTTATTGAATATATGCCGATTGGACAGGCTTCGGATTCATGGCGCAAATCTTATTTGCCGCTGGAAGCCGTGACAGATGTATGTGCTGAAGCAGGCTGGACGGTAGAAAATACAACAGGCCCTGCGGGCAATGGCCCATCACGTAATATGAAAATTGCGGGATCCGAAGGCACATTTGGATTGATTCATCCCGTGAGCGATCATTTCTGTGATAACTGCAACCGACTTCGACTAACCGCTGACGGACATATCAAAGCCTGCCTCTACTGGTCAGATGAGTATAATGTTCGCCGCTTCGTGGATGATCCGAATGCCATGGCCGCGCTTTTCCTCAAAGCGCTGGGTACGAAACCAAAGAATCATGAGATGGCTCTGGCTTTGGAACAAAAAATGCAATCTCACACGCCGACGGTACGGCGCATGTCCCAGATTGGCGGATAGCACTTGTTTCATGGATGATGCATGCTGGCGGTATATACCTTTACGTGAATCAGCATTCATTGCTGGAAAATAGAACGTTGTACTAGGACTACATGGATGACCAAGTTCAGCATCCATTTCTAACTCCCCGTGCGTTACTGCTACGGGGAGTTTTATTTGTCAAATGTTTTACCCCTTTACAGCACCCTCTGCAATACCCTCCATGATGAACTTCTGGAAGAACGCATAGATCAGAATAACCGGAATCGCAGTCAGTACCAAGGAGGACAGAATCAACGGCCATTCCTTGTTATATTCACCAAACAGCATGTTCGTGGACAGAATCAGCGTATAACGATTCACATCGGTCAGCATGAGTAGTGGCAACAAAAAGTCATTCCAGATCCACAGGAAGTCCAGAATCGCGATGGTGACTGTGATCGGCAGCAAGAGTGGGAAGATAATCTGGAAGAATGTCTGGAACTCATTACATCCGTCCATCTGAGCCGATTCCTCCAATTCACGCGGAATAGACTTCACAAACCCGTGATAGAGGAAGATTGCCATGTTCACACCAAGTCCGATATAGATCAGGGCCAATCCGTACGTGCTTCCCTGTACACCCATGCCTTTGGCTACCCGTGTCAGTGGAATCATGATTGAGTGGAACGGTACCAGCATGGATGCAACAAACAGGAAGAAGATCAGGTTGCTCAAACGTCCGGAGGTACGTGACAGCTTGTATCCCGCAAGTGAGGCACAGAAGACAATTCCCCCGATCCCCAGAAAGGATACAATCGCCGAGTTCATCGAACTGCCCAGCAGATTGATTTTGTTAAACGCGTCCGAATAATTCTCCCAGTGCAACGTTGTTGGCAGCGCGATAAAGGACTGGAACATCTCACCCTGTGTTTTGAAAGAGTTCACAACCGCCATATAGATCGGCAGCATGGCGACGAGAGAGCCCAGGATCAGAAGCAGTCGAATCAGATAACTGTTCAGTCGTTGCATCCTCATGCTTCCACCTCTTTCTTCTTCATGACGGTGATCTGGATGAGTGTAAAGATGAGTACGATGATGAACAGCACAACCGATTTGGCACTCGCATAGCCGTATCTGAAGTTATTGGAGAACGCTTCTTCATAGATGTTCATCGTGATAACCTGCGTGCCCCGGCCCGGTCCGCCACCAGTCAGTCCATACACCACTTCGAACACTTTGAATGCTCCGTTCAACGTCAGGAAGAAACAGATGGTCACGGCATGAGTAATCATCGGCAACACCACATTGCGAAGTACCTGGAATGCATTGGCCCCATCAATAACAGCCGCTTCTTTGAGACTTTTTGGCACTCCCTGGAGAGCAGCCAGATAGATGATCATCATATACCCTACACCGTTCCAGAGCGATACGATCAGAATGGAGTAAAATGAAAACTTCGGATCACCCAGCCATTGCTGGTCGAGGAACGAAAAGGCCAGTTTCTCTGCGAGCTGTGGCAGCACCTGAGAGAAGATGAAGGTCCACATGAAAGCACTGATGATTGTACTGATCATGTTAGGCATGAAGAACAGCGTCCGAAAGAGCCCTTTGCTGCGCGTTCGTGACTCAATCAACACGGCGAGCAGCAAGGCAATTCCGTTTTGCAGAATCAGCATAAATATTACATATTTCATCGTGAACCACAGAGAGTTCAGAAAGTCGGGATCTTCTTTGAACAATTCCACAAAGTTGCCCAGACCGATAAAGCTGTAATCCCGATTAAGTCCGTTCCAATCTGTCAGACTATAGAACATGCCACTAAACGTGGGATACAACAGGAAAATCGCATAGATGACAAAGGCAGGCGCAGTGAACGCGAGCAGTGACAGATACTTCTTGAACACATTCGTAGCCATAGGTTCTCCCCCTTTTCACTCGAAGCGGATGATTGTAAACGTGGGAACGAAGAACGTTCTGCCTGCCGTATCATCTGCTTGGAGACTGTAACGAAATAAAGTACCGCTAATTTGTTGATTACCCTCCCAAAACCATTGAGATTTTGTCAACAAAACAGAAGCAGGTACTCTATTCCTCACAGCTCCTTACTTGTTGACTTTGTTGTAGGATTTCCACGCCTTGTCGAGCGCATCGATAACCTGCTGTTGATTTAATTGCCCAGAGTAGTAGCCTTGCAACGCTTTGCCTGACTCGTCTTTCACCGCTTGAGGGAGGGATGGGTCCTCATATGCTTTACCTTCACTCACATATTTCTGAGCATCGTCTACCCACGGGAAGCTCTTGAAGTCATGGATCTTGGCAATCGGATTGAACTTGAGTGCTTCGAAGAATGCACTTGAATCCTTGTCATCGAGAATGTAGTTCACGAAATCGAGTGCCACTTCTTTGTTTTTGCTAGATGATGATACTGCCAGTGAAGTGGAGGTGCTCAGATTGATTTTGGTATCATCCGGATTGTCATTGATCGGCATGGGTGCTACACCAAAATTCAGGTCCGGGTTGGATTTCAGAATGGTCTCGGCAAACCATGGTCCCTGAATCCACATCGCGGCGCTTCCTGATGCGAAGGCTGCTGAACCATCATCTCCGCCCACTTCCAGCGCTTTGTCCGTGCCATTGGCATTGACGAGATCGAAGATGTCAAACAATGCTTTCATATCGGAGAATGAACCCTGATCCTGATTCATCTTCTCCACGAAGTCTTTGTGCTCAGACTGAGTTAATGCACCCACGGTAAGTGGCAGGAATAATTGCGGAATCCAGGCTTCTTTGTAGGACAGTTCAAACGGTGTAATGTTGGCTGCTTTGAGTTTCTCCACGACCGCTTTCATTTCCGTTAACGTCGTTGGCACTTCCAGCCCTTGCTCTTTGAAAATATCTTTATTGTACAGATAGCCCCATGATACTGTTTCCAATGGAACAGCTACGATTCTGCCCTCCGCATCCGTTATGGAAGGTTTAACCGAATCCAGCAGCTTATCGACAAAAGGTTGGCCCGACAGGTCTTCCAGATAACCAGCTTTGCTGAATGGTGGAATCTCATTGACTGCATGCAGAGCGAACACATCCGGTGCATCATTGGAGGCGAGGCGAGTCTTCAGAATCTGAGGGGCATTGTCCGCTGGCGGCATCTCCAGTTGCACGTTCACCTCAATGTTTTTCTCTGCTTTCTCCTTGGCTTTGAACTGTTCTATATATTTATCGTAGTGTTCTTTCAGCCGAGGTTGTGCAACGAATACTTTGAGTGATACCGTGCTGCCTGACGCCGATTCCTCCTGCTCATTGTCCGTTCCTGCATTGGAACCGCAACCTGCGAGCAGAACACTGACAAGTACCGCACTTGCTACACTTTTCCATACTTTCATCTCTTATGACCTCCCGGTGTGTAACTGGTTTGTCTTTCATAGGCTCATTATATATCAGAAAATGAAAGCGCTTCATTGGACAAAATTAGACTGGTGTATTGGATTATTTTAAACCTTAATCCTGCCGCAAATGCTCTCTCGAACGTCTCATTCCGTACTACTGCCTGATTCACCTGATATACGAGCCTGTCCCTTCCGCATCTCCCCTGGAGATATTCCGAAATGCTTCTTAAACACTCGATAGAAGTAGGACACATCCTCATAACCCGCCATCTCGGCAACATGCTTGAACGGAATCTGTTCGTCCATCACCCACTCTTTCGCTCTCGTCATACGTAATTGGACAACATAGTCGGTCACGTTCACCTCATACTCTTTCTTGAATACCTTGCTGAGATATTCCTTGCTGACAAAAAAGATCTGGGCGAGCTGCTCCAGGGTAATCATCTCCATACAGTGCTGCTCCATGTATTGCTTCACCTCGTCCAGGTTCAGCTTGTTCTTGAACTTACGCTGCGCAATGAGCTGCTCCAAAGCCTGATAGTACGGAGTCGAAATCCATGCGATCGTGGATTCGATGGAAGCCAGTGCAGCCGCAGGAGGCAGCGCTGTTGCCACTGGCCGCTCGTACAAGCCGTTGGAGACGCACAACTCATCCAGCAAAGCCTGTAATTCATAAGCCACCCGCCCAAGCTGCCGGGGTCTGTTAATCTCGCATCGTTCCAGCTTCTGCTGTAATTGTTGGAACCACTCACGCAGACTCTGAACGTTCAGGTCATTAAACCGCAGACGGGCCTGCTGTTGAAACAGGGAGAACTCACCTGCGAACGAAGATGGGTACGACTCCCATGATTCAGGCGCAGATTCCACCTTCTCCAATTCTTTTGCACATTTGGCAAGTACACCATTCAGTTCATCCGGATTCACCGGTTTGAGCAGATAATCTGCAGCCCGATGGCGAATCGCATGTTTGGCATAATTGAAGTCATCATACCCGCTTACTACGATTACCTTGATCCGAGGGTATTGTCCGCTCAACGTCTGTAGCAGCTCCACACCGTCTGTGCCGGGCATGCGCATGTCCGTAATGATAATGTGAGGCTGATGCTGCTTGACCAGTTGTATGGCCTGCTCACCATCCTCTGCCTCACCTGCAACGGTCATGCCAAGTTCATTCCAATCTCCCAGGTTGCGCAGAATATCCCGGTTCCACGGTTCATCATCTACCAGTAGCACTCTGTACAGTTCCTTGTTCACAAGGCTTCGCCTCCTGTATTGCAGGGAATTCGTACCGTAACGCTTGTCCCCTGTCCATATTCACTTTCCATGCTCATCCCGTAATCAGATCCAAAATGCATTATAATTCGCGAGGCCGCATTGACCAGTCCAATACTTGTACCTGAACTCCACACCCGATCTGCCTGCCGGGTAAGCCGCTCCAGTCTGGACTGCATCTCCATTAGTTTCTCAGCATCCATACCCATACCGTTATCACGAATTCGAATGGTTACATCTGTAGGTTCACAGACGACCTCAATACCCAGCTTCCATTCGCCCTGTTTCTTCTCCAGACCATGCAAAAATGCATTCTCCACAATGGGTTGCAAAGACAACTTGGGGATGTAACACGCCCGAAGTTCTCCGTTAATTTCCAGTGTGTATTCAAGCCTTCCGGCAAAGCGCTGCTTCTGAATCAGCATATAATGCTCTAACTGATCGAGTTCAGACTGCAGAGGGACAAGTCCATCCGGCGCTCGCACAATATAACGAAACATCTCGCTCAAGGCTCGAATGACCTTGTAACTGTCTGCCGGTTTTTGCGAGTAGACCATGCCGCCAATCATCTGCAGCGTATTTTGCAGGAAATGAGGATGGATCTGGGATTGCAGTGCTTTGAGCTCGGCCGTCTGCTTCTCCAGATTCATTAGGTAATTGTCGCGAATATGTTCCCGAATACGACTAGCCATGCCGTGCAGATTTTTCTCCAGCAGACCAATCTCATCTACCCGACCGCTTCGCACCACTTCCCTGTCCTTGATCAGTTGAATACCCTTCATGGAATTCGCCAATCTGACAATGGGCTTTGATGTGCGCCAGGCAACCAGCGCAGCTAGTCCCACAGATATGACGGTAGCCAGGCCACCCACGACCAATCCATATTTCATCGTGTCCAAAGCACTTTCGTTAACAACATGGGCAGGTACAATCTTGATCACACGTAGTCCTGACGGCTCGATGGAGTGAAAGAATACATATTCTTTGGCTGTCCGGATGAAGCCCGAACTTTCTTTTGTGCCTGCCAATTTCTCCAGTGCTTCCACAGACGGCTGTATCTCTTGATTTGGCTGATAGACCGGACTGCCCGTGTTGTCCGCAATGTATACCGCATAGTCTCCCCGGCTATCCAGCAGCTCCAGAGTCTGGTTGAACTCAGCCCACTTGACCTCCAGACTGATGGCGCCGATCTGTGCCTGATCCTCGAAGCGGTTCATGCTGCGAGTCATGTGAAACTTCTGCGGATCGTCTGGATCATTGATAATCGTAAAATCCTTATGTTGTGCAAAAAGCTCATGATATCCTTCCGGTATTTCCGATACCGCCTTGATGCGAGAATCCATGGAGTTGAAGGTGAACAGGGTGTCCAATTCCTTCAGATACAGTTCAACGCCAAATACATAATTGCCGGCAGAATAGTATACACTGTTCAACATATTAAACATGGCCTTCTGTTCATCGAATCGGCTGGCTGCCGGCGCTTCTTCGTTCAACGCCAGATATTGATGCAATTCGTCACTGATCTGAATGGAATAGATAATATTGTTCATGCGGGCGAACTGTTCACCCAGATAGATCGAGGCCCAGTTCATATTGGCTCGGTTGGTCTCCATAATCTCCTCTTCCATGGAAGAGCGGGTATTCTCGGCTGCCATAGCGGTCATGGCAATGACGGGCACAACGGCCAGCAGCGTCATGGTAAGAATCAATTTATTGCGAATGCTGCGTTTGAAAGGATCTATCAGCTTCCGATAACATTCGGTAAACACAGCGCATCCACTCCTGAGCTAAAATAAGACAAACGCCCCAGCATGGAAGCCGAGGGCGCTTTGGTCTTTATATTCTTTTGGAAATGTTGAAATATCACGTTATACAATAGAATGAATGGTTACACGAGATCACTACGTGGTCAGAACAACCCTCTGATCGCTGTTATCACCGGATTTTTTTGATTCCCTTTTCTAAGGGGAAAATCCGTTGATAAAGGCGAGGTATATGCTTCCGATGCAGCTTTCTTTCAGAAAGCTTTTAGCTCCGCTTCCTCAGGTTATTTCTGCCCTCTCCGTTAACGTGCACATGTTAAATTCAACTTATATACCTATATTTATTATTTCCTATTATTGTTCGACAATCCGTATGCCCCATGGTTCCAGTTCGATCTTCTCTCCTTCAGTAATCGGGGTTCCTGCCAGAAGTTCAGTTCCTTCCCCATAAGCATTCACGAAGGATGTTGCCTCATCTGCATAATTGAAATAATAGCGAATTGTGCTCCCTTGATCGTTCACACCTGTCTTCACAATGATAGGAAAAGCCAGTTCCTGATCAGATCCCCATACACCCGCTTCCTTCATGACACGTTCCAACACCTTACGGATCACCGCAGAACTGGTGTAACAGCCGACATAGGTTGCTTTGCCTTTTCCATAGGCATTCTGGGTAATTGCCGCATATTCACCCCAATGTGGATGATCATACCAAGCGAGTACTTCAGCAGTTGTTGGTGTAATTAGTTCCATCCAGGTATGAACCTGGTTCTGCTCTTCACCAACCTCGAATGGATCATCCCGCAGCGAGACATGTTTTGGTTCTACAAATAGGTTATAGCTGATCCCGCATGCCTCACTGATCAGGCCGGGCTGGCGGGTAGAGCGTACCTTGATATGCTCATTTGTGAATCCGCTTTTGAACGAGTAGACGATATGTCCGCCATCCTGTACGAATTGATTCAATTTTTCCAGCAGTGCATCCGAAGCAGCATACAGAGCAGGTACAACGAGCACATCATATTCCGCATAACTCTCAACAGACGGGTCGATGAGGTCACAGCCAATGTTCATTTTATACAATTCATCGTACATCCATCGCACCACGTCATTGTAGTTCTTGTCACTGGTGAAATTAAAACCAAACCACTTGATCGATGTCAGCGCCTCATTGCTGAACAGCACAGCCACCCGATTTTTTTTCTTCAGATTAACGAGCTTTGGACTAAGACGGGCAAAATCCCTGCCAATGGTCTTCGCTTCGTTGTACACTGGATTCGGTTCAAAGTCATGACTGAGCAATCCTTTCCAGTACGTCTCAAAGGAATTGTGCAACGAATGCCAGTGCCAGTATGCGACCATGTTTGCTCCTGATGCCAGATGACTGAATGCCTGCAAACGTAGTTGTCCCGGATAAGGAACCCAATGCCAGAACGCCTGCGCTTCAGTCTCCAGTACCAGATAGTTCGATTGTTTGGTGGAACGTGCCACATCCCCGCCGAATGAAATTTCAATGCCCGTCAGATCATCCTGGGAAGGATGGTAGATGTCCACACTGGTAATGTCAAAAGGTTTCGATGCGGCAAAATGATCCACATCCCCTTGAATGCCGTACGAATATCCACGCCAGTCAAAGTCGAAATTCTGGGTAACAAACTGTCCTTCCTGTTTGTATTCATTCACGATCCCCACTTGCCAAGCCAAAAAGTTGGTTACCAGCTGTCGCTGGAACTTGGCAAATTCAGCGCCCAGACTGCCGTTAATCGTTCCTACCACAGACGGGAAGTCCTCCCAGCTATTGATTCGATTGCTCCAGTAGTCGAGGCCAAATTCCTTGTTAAGCTCATCCAGAGAACTGAACTTGTTCCGCATATATTTGACGAATTGCAGTTGTACATTATCTCCGGCCGTATTGTAATGCTTTGTCTCGTTATCTGTCTGATAACCGATGACCGCTGGATGTGTGCTTACCCGAGAGATTAGCTTGCGAATGATCCGTTCGGCATAGAATAGATAGGTTGGGTGTGTAATATCCATAATCTGTCTTGCGCCGTATTTACCAGGTCCCTGAGAGGTGGTAGCCAGCACGTCCGGATGTTCCTTGACCATCCATGTTGGAACAGCATACGTTGGTGTCCCGACGATAACCTGAATTCCCGCTTCATGCATGGCATCCAGCACACGGTCTACGGAAGAAAAGTCAAATACGCCATTCTGCGGTTCATGGGTACTCCAGGTTGATTCTGCAATACGGACTACGTTGATGCCTGCATCCTTCATCATCTGAATATCCTTGTCCAATCTTTCGTAAGGCATATATTCATCATAGTAGGCTACACCATATAATAATTTGTCCATGACTTAATCTCCTTTTTAGGTGGAAAATATAATGTTCTTGACGTGTGCAAGAGTTGACATATTCCAATCCATAATGGTAGCGTTTACATTATTATGGGTCGAAGAACTTGGATTGTTCAGCAACCACTTCAAACGCTGATGCGTTCCATGGATCATCCATCCTTGCGTTAAACTGATTATAATGAAGTATACTACGGGTGCCGATTGTATAAGGCAAGTTGTTTTTACCCTTTTCCGAGGTGAATATGATGGATATCCGATCACAGCTCCGAGAAATGCCTCACCATACGTTGGCCCACTGGCTGCCTATTATCGACTGTAACATCAAATTTTATGGTGCGCACAGCCAACAAGTACCCTATGGATGGGCGATGCCGGAGGAATCACATCCGGGCTTTGAGATTATGTTGATCCTCGAAGGTACGCAGGAGAGTGTGATTCATGGTTATACCTATACCGTGGAGGAAGGTTCCATTCTTCTCATTCCTCCCGGGTTCAAACATACGAATCAATGTGTATCCACAGAAGGCATGACTTATTTTAGCGCTCACTTTAATGTGGATGATCCGGTCTTCACCCTGAAGCTGATGTCACAGCACAGCCGAATCTACGCAGCAGGTACGGCAGATAATAGGAAGATGCGTGTAGTGCTGGAGAGCTGGATGGGCATGATTAACATATCTGAGGCCTACACGTCCACCGATAAAATGATCATGCAGGCCCGCATGTTTGAACTGTTCGCCCTGTTGTCCCAAGCCGCTGACAATGAACCGGAGGCCACCACTTCCGTTGCTGCTTCACATGCACCAGCTCCAACAGCCATGCATTATGCAGGAGCTATTGCGGAGGCGATCAAACAGGCATTCCATGCCCAGCTTCGAACCAAGGAAGGCAGTGTATCCACGGTCAAAGTAGAGCAGATTATATCCTCGTTTGGCATCAGTCCGGGATATGGTCTACAGGTCTTTCGCAAGGTGTACGGGCGATCGCCCAGGGCTTACCTGTCCAGCTTGAAGTTGCAGGAGGCCAAAGTACTGATCGAACAGCCAGAGCTGTCGCTCGGGGAAATTGCGTGGAAGCTCGGTTACACCCATCTGTCCCATTTCAGCAGACAATTCAAACGTTGGACAGGCCAGAGCCCGCTTCAATATCGCAATCATCATGCAGATTCATCAGGTGATCCTGTATCCTACAGATCGGAATCGAGTCCAGAATCTTGATTACGGATACGCTCGTACTCTTCCGGCGTGTTCATATTACTCATTTGTATTGCTACTTGATGAACGCCCACTCTCTCAAGCTCTTCCGCTTCGACATAAAAGCAACCGATCTCTTCAAGCCATCGCATAACTCGAAGATGATCCTGGTTCAGACGCTGCTCCAGATCAGGGAGCACTCGTTTGTGGTAAGCCCCTGCAAGCGGGTGGATATGTCCATCTACGCGTGAAACGATAACAGCATAAGAGTTATGTGATTCGACCAGTTTTTTTATTCCATCAAAGAAAGACGTTTGCAGGAGCGGCATATCGCAGGCACATACCAGATTCCAGTCTGTATCGGAAGCTTCCAGCGCCGCTTGAAGACCGGCGAGTGGCCCCTTCCCGGGATAATGGTCCTGAACGCAGTCGTAGCCCATTGCACTATAGGTTGTCACATTGGGCCCGGCAGCCACGATGATACGGGATACGGCGGGTCTCATGGCCTTCGTGACATGTTGTAGTATAAGGGAACCATTCAGTTCCAGCATGGCTTTGTTGGTCCCCATGCGGCTGGATAGACCTCCTGCCAATATGATGCCTGTCCATTCCTTCGTGTTCATGTTGTTATCCTCCCTCCGATCACGATATGTGTATGACTGCATCAATTTCAAAACGTTCGCTATGCATTGAATCCCCTTTCAACAAATGATACATTGAACAATATGCATTTGAAAGGAATGGCTTAATTGGACAGACCTGCACCTTCAAGAGGCAATCCCTCATTGGTTTCTCTGAAACTATATAACTTTTTCATATATGGAGCCATCTCGGTCTTCGCCGGATTCCTGCAGCTTTACCTGCAAGAGATTGGCATGACCAAACTGGAGATTGGCAGTCTCATGGCGATTGGACCCTTTGTATCCTTGTTTGCCAACCCGTTCTGGGGTTTCTGGAGCGATAAATCTCGCAACATTCGCATCATTCTGATGATTATGATGGGAGGCACATTTGTGCTCGCCCAGGGTGTGTTCTATGCGCCCACTTATACATGGATCTATGTAGCCATGATTTTCTTTTATTTTTTTCAAAGTCCATTATTTGCTCAAACCAATAGCCTGATTCTCGGATATATCGATGGTACAACCCAAAAGTTTGGGTCATTCCGGCTCTGGGGTTCACTCGGTTGGGCGCTGACTGCTGTCGCTGCCGGACCGCTCATTGACCGTTTTGGCATCGGCAGTGTATCCATTATATTTGCATGTATGATTGCCACCGCCTTTGTATTATCCGTATTTCTACCCAGACAACCAATCGCTTCAGATACACCCGTGGTTACTTTTCGGCGGTTTGGCAAAGTCATGTTTAATCCGTATTTTATGGCATTTATCGGCCTGGGTGTACTCGTATCGGTGCCTAATGCCATGAACAGTACGTTTATGTCACTATATATTGTAGAAATGGGTGGTGACAAACAGATGGTCGGCTGGGCCATCTTCACCTCATCCATTCTCGAAGTCGGCGTATTCCTGCTGCTCGACCGCTTGCTCAAACGCAAAATGAGCATGCTCTTGGCATCTCTCATCCTGATCAGTGTGCTGTTTGCACTTCGCTGGCAGCTCATGGCACTGGCTAACAACCCGCTGGAGATTGTATTCATTCAGTTGATGCACTCCATTACGTTTGGTGGATACTTCTATGTGGGTACACAGCTGACCATGCTGTTCATTCCAAGACCTTACCGTTCCTCCGGTCAAGCGGTATATACAATGGCCTGGGGCGGTCTCTCCGGCGTCATTGCCGGTCTGTTCGGCGGCTGGTTGTTCCAGAGCTTCGGTGCGGAAATCATGTATAGCATTGGCGTATTCTTCTCGCTCATCGGCGCTGTCGGATTTAGCATCATGTGGTTATCGAATCGACGTAACGGCTATCAGCCGGTTGTATTGACGGAGATGGGTAATATGGATGAGGACAGATAATCATTTGTTTGAAAAAGTTGAAAGTTTCCACTGGAGCACTACGATGACAGAACAATCTTTCGATCGCTGTTATCACCAGATTTTTTTGATTCCCTTTCCCAAGGGTAAAATCCGGTGATAAAGGCGAACGCTCCGCTTCTCTAGCTTTGTTCTGTCCTCTCCGTTGGGTGTAAATAAAACGTTCAAACATTCAAACAAAAGATTAAGCATAGGTGGAGTAAAGAGAAAGGCGTCTCCAGGGGTTGTTGCCCTGGAGACGCCTTTTACATTTATAAATTTAAGTCTACAAGTTAGGCTTATATCTCTAACTTGTAGCATTGATCCTACGCCTTGACTTTACCTTACGCCTTCGGCAGTTGGAATGAGCTTTTCAGGGATACGACCCGGTTAAATACCGGACGTCCTGGCTCGGAATGTTTTGGATCTACACTGAAGTAACCGTGACGGAAGAATTGGAATTTATCCTGAGCATTCGCTTCCTTCATCTCTTGTTCCACATACCCATTAACAATCTCAAGGGAGTTCGGGTTCAATTGATCCAGGAACGTTTTCTCCGGTTGCTCTTCCACAACCTCAGTTTCTGCCCCGGCTACTGCCACTTCCACCTCTGCTTCCGGTGCTTCATCCAGAATCAATGGCTCGTACAGACGGAATTCGGCGGGTACCGCTTGAGTCGCTTCTACCCAGTGGATTGTTCCTTTGACTTTACGGCCAGTGAAGCCACTGCCGCTCTTTGTCTCCACATCATAGGTACAGTGAATCTCAGTTACATTGCCTTCTGCATCCTTGATCACATCATTACATTTGATGAAGTATGCATGTTTCAGACGAACTTCGTTGCCAGGGAACAAACGGAAGTATTTGTTCGGCGGATTCTCCATGAAATCGTCTTGTTCAATATAAATCTCACGAGAGAACGGAATTTGGCGATTGCCCATCTCTGGGTTCTCCACATTGTTCTCTGCTTCGAGCCATTCCACTTGCCCTTCAGGGTAGTTGGTAATAACCACTTTGAGCGGGTGCAGGACAGCCATCGTGCGCGGAGCTTTCAGTTTCAAGTCTTCACGTACAAAGTGCTCCAGCGTTTGCAGGTCGATAACCCCTTGACTCTTCGAAATGCCTGTCTCAAATACAAAGTCACGAATGGCTTCCGGTGTATATCCCCGGCGGCGCAGACCCGAAATCGTTGGCATGCGTGGATCATCCCATCCATCCACATGACCTTCGTCCACGAGCAGTTTCAGCTTCCGCTTGCTTGTCACCATCTGAGACAGGTTCAGGCGGCCAAATTCGTACTGACGTGGTTGGCTCTCCATCTCACATTCAGCGATAACCCAATCATAGAACGGGCGTTGATCCTCGAACTCCAGAGAGCAGAGGGAATGCGTTACACCTTCAATTGCATCTTCGAGCGGGTGAGCAAAGGCGTACATCGGATAGATACACCATTTGTCGCCCGTGTTATGATGGTGTGCATGTGAAATCCGGTAGATCACTGGATCGCGCAGGTTGATATTCGGTGCAGACATATCGATCTTGGCACGCAGCACTTTCTCTCCGTTCTTGAATTCGCCTGCACGCATACGTGTGAACAGGTCGAGATTCTCTTCAACCGAACGATCACGGTACGGGCTGTTCTTGCCCGGCTCCGTCAGCGTTCCGCGCATTGCACGGATTTCGTCGGCGCTTTGGTCGTCGATGTAGGCTTTTCCTTTTTTAATCAACAAGACAGCACGGTTGTACATCTCGTCAAAATAATCCGAGGCAAAACGTTTCTCGTTCCACTCGTATCCGAGCCATTTCACGTCTTCCTGAATCGATTGAACGTACTCGACATCTTCCTTGACCGGGTTCGTGTCATCAAAGCGCAGATTCGTTTTGCCGCCAAATTCGCCGCCCAGCGTAAAGTTAATCCAGATCGCCTTGGCATGGCCGATATGCAGATAACCGTTCGGTTCCGGAGGAAAACGGGTAATAACTTCCTGGACTTTCCCAGACCGGAGATCTTCGGTAATAATATTTTTGATAAAGTTAGGTGGGGTTGTACGATTGTCCACAGGTATCAAACCTTTCATGAATGGATTGGAGCCTTCGGGAATTGCAGCAATTCCGGCTATAATTCCTTAATAACGAAGTCATTTCCTGAAAAAAACTATTTTCTTGGAAAGTTTCGTACGCGTTTCATTTAAATATACCTTTAACGGGGGAGGAGTTCAATAAAGAACGGCACCAAAGTCAGGATCAGCCATGCATAAATAGGCCCAAAACCATTTTGACGGGTTCGCTCGAATCATGTAGCATGATAGTAAAAACAAATTAAAGGGAGGGTTTCCCATTCCATCGAACTCGCTTAAACTGACCAAAGAACAGCAGGATGAAGCCATTCGCACCATCCAGTCGTATTTCGAAGAGGAACGTGGCGAAGAACTGGGTGATCTGGCCGCTTGGGGTGTCCTCGACCTGTTCATGACACAGCTCGCTCCCTACATATATAATCAGGCACTCCGTGACGCACGCACAACAGTTAATCAACGCATGGCCTCGATGGAAGAAGACCTGTTTGCATTGGAGCAAAAGTTACCCAAGACTACCCGCTAATCCACTAATTTATAAAGAAAGAAGGTTGCATTCATGTTTACCTATTCATTGGATGAATATACCGAACTCCGGCCACTGGCCATGGAACATACCAAACCGCTGTTCGAACTGACAGATCGCTCGCGGGATCAACTGAGACATTGGTTGCCGTGGGTGGATCATGTGACAGAAGTAGAACACACCTCGCACTTTATTACCAACGCGTTAAAACAAGGTGCCGAGAATGGCGGATTCACCGCCGGAGTATGGTCAAAAGGGGATCTAGCCGGCGTCATCGGATTTCACGAGATTAACTGGACCAACCGCTCGGTGAGCATCGGATACTGGCTTGGCAAAGGTTTTGAAGGTCAAGGCTTGATGACAAGCGCTTGTCGCGTTCTGGTTGATTATGCACTGGTTACCTTGGATCTGAATCGCGTCGAGATTCGCTCGGCAACCAACAACAAACGAAGTCGCGCTATCCCAGAAAGACTCGGATTTGTTCTCGAAGGTGTCATTCGTCAGGCAGAGAAGCTGCCTAAAGGTTACGTGAACCATGCAGTATACGGCATGCTTCAGCATGAATGGGAACTTTTGCGCTAATTCGCCTACATAATAAATCAGGAGAGATCTCTCCCAACATACCGGCATAACAGGAATACCCTCTATCTCCACAGAATGTGGTGACAGAGGGTATTTTATTGTATCCATGACTTTTATAGTGCTCGGACCATGCCACCATCCACGATCAATGAGGTTCCGGTAATGTACGTATTGGCCCCGGATAACAGGAACACCACCGCTTTGGCAAACTCCTCTGGTTGACCATAACGTCCTAGTGGAATCTCTTTAAGGAATTGGTCAGATACCTCTTCCTCACTGATTCCGTTCTGCTCAGCCCGCGCTGCATCCAATTCACGAATACGATCTGTTGCAATACGTCCTGGTGCAACCGTGTTGATCAAAATTCCGTATGGAGCCAGCTCCTGGGATAACGTCTTCGCCAATCCAAACACGCCGGTACGGAACGTGTTGGACAGCACCAGACCCGGAATGGGCTGCTTCACCGAAGTTGAAGCGATATTCACAATGTGGCCTCCGCTTTCTTTCATATAAGGAAGAGCACCGCGAATCAGCCTTACATAACTGAGTACATTTAATTCAAATGCACGCTCCCAATCTTCATCCGTTAGTGACTCAAATGAACCCGATGGTGGGCCACCCGAATTGTTCACCAGAATATCAATCTGCCCAAACAGCTCCGCTGTCTTGTGAATCAACGCCTCAATGTCTTCCTTACGTGTCACATCGGTTGCACAATATTCCACACGTCCGCCACCACCAAGCGCCAGAAGCTCCTGCTTCACGGCTGCGAGCTTTTCTTCGCTTCGGCTGGCAAGCATGACGTCAGCACCTTCTGCTGCCAATTGAGCGGCTACCGCTTTGCCCAGCCCTCGACTGGAAGCCAGCACCAATGCTTTTTTACCTTGAAGTCCCATGTCCATCGTTGTTCCTCCTTCTCAGCTAGTCTCTATTTGGTCTGGATAAAATAACCCATAAGAATATCGTCCACATACTTGCCTCCGATATAAAACTCGGACACCAGCCTGCCTTCCGTCACAAATCCACACTGTGTATAAAACGTGATGGCTCCCGGATTGCTGGATAGTACACGCAGCCTGAGCTTGCGAACGCCATGTTGGGCCGCATGCTGCTTAATGGCATCCATCAAAGCTGTAGCTATGCCACAACGCCGATCATGAGGATGAACTGCAATATGAATCTCGTAGACATGACGGTTGACGGGCATACCTGTGGCTGGCTGAAAGCCCACATAACCACATACCCGCTCTCCCTGCACCGCAATCAATTGACTGCCTGGCGGGCAATGCTGCAGATATTGTTGTCTGGAACGCCATTGCATCGGTGCAGGAGAGGTGTATTTGTCCCATACCAGGGCATCCAACTCCATTAGCTGGGCTGCATCTTTAATCTCGGATGGACGAATCGTAAATGTATGGCTGGTAAGCATAATGATTCAACCTTTCGTGCTATAGTCGACAACGCTGTGCGTTACAACGTCGGGAAAGTTAAGAGAGTTAAGAACGTTGAGAAACTTAGGAATAGGAAGACATTGTTCGTTTACTTCACTATTTAAGTTTTTTGTTCTATATATTGTAGCATAGCCTCAGCTTTGACTAAAATTCCACTCGGTATTGAACCTTTTCGCAAAATGAAATAAACACTTAACCTTGCCGTAACGTCATGGTTTATACTGATTCGATAAGGAGGGGGATGCATGATGAACATCAAAGAGGCAGCAAGCAGGCTTGGTATATCGGCGAGAGCCATTCGTTTTTATGAGGAAAAAGGATTAATTCTCCCCGCCAAACAGTCCAGTAACGGGTATCGTACCTATACGGAGAATGATATCTGGCGGCTTCAGACCATTGCTGCGCTGCGTGAGATTGGCATGTCGCTACAGGATATTACACAAGCACTCGGAGAGATTGATCAAGGAAACCAGCAGCGGCTGGAAGAATATCTGGAACTGCAACAGGCCGTCATATATGCCCAGTGGATCGAGTTGAAACGTATGATGGATACAACCCAGCGCATGATTGACCTGAATCGTCAGGATAGTCCGTTGGATGTCAGCCATCTACACGATCTCGCGGACAGTGCCCGTCGCCTGCGCGAAGCCCGGCAGAACTGGCATGATCGGTGGAATTATGACACGCAGGCAGCCATCCACGATCAGCGAGTGCAGGCGGAAGGCAGAGTCAGTACTGAACACCCCAATTCAGAGGACAGGCATCATTCGGCCCAAGCCTCACCTATAAGCGATGAGAATGAAGTTGCACATCCACACCAGGATGCAGATCATTCCACGCAGAGCGACTCCAATGATACGGTACAGTCTTCCTTTTATCTGTATCACAACTATGACGAAGCGCTTGAACAGACAGCTCATTGGATCTCTCCCGCCCTTGGTGAGAAAGGACTCGATATTGGTACAGGCACAGGTAATCTGGCTGGGAAACTGCTACAGCGCGGCGCAGACATGACTGCAATCGACCAATCCCGGGAGATGCTACGCAGATGTCGTACCAAATATCCTGAGATGTATGTGAAACTTGGTAATTTTCTGGCGCTGCCTTTTACCGATCATTCCTTCGACTTTGTTGTATCCAGCTTTGCTTTCCATCATCTGAGTGCAGACCAGCAACTATTGGCTTTACAGGAGATGCAGCGGGTATTAACCTCGCGTGGACGTATCGGTCTAACCGATCTGATGTTTGTGGATGCTGCTCACCGTGAATCCTACATTCGGCAGGCCGAAACCACAGGACATGAGGAACAGCTGCGTGCCTTGCGCGAGCGTCACTTCCCTCTGCTGGGTGAGCTATGCGGCTGGTTAGAGCAGCAGGGCTACGTAACCAAGCATGTGCGGCATAATGAGCTGTTACATACGTTACTGGCGTTTCCACTGCGGTAAGCAATCATGAGCATATGCCAAAAAGGCCATCCCGCCTTGAATAAAGGAGGATGACCTTGGTGTACATCATGTTATGAAATTACATATAGATATCAACAACCGTACGCTCAGTTGCATTGCGTGCTTGTCTGAACTCATCAAGCGAGATGCTTACACCGCCCTGACGGTAACGGTTCGCTGTACGCTCGGTACGAATGTCCTTGCCGTTCACCGCTACACGGCTCACAGCACCTTCATTCAAGTGATAGATAAACGTCACTGGCTCACCTGCATACTCGAATTCGAATTGCATGCCGTTCAGCTCAGCTGGCAATACCGGGTCAATGACCAGATCCCCGCCCTCTTCACGAATGCCCAGTGCGTTGGAGATCAGCTGGTTCATGTAGATTCCAGGGCCGCTGGAGTAGATTCTCCATCCGCCTTTCACTTGTACAGTCCCTTTACGAAGCTGGTCAAAATGCTCCTGCGCCTCGTAACGCGTATTAAACTTGCCGTCCGAACTGCTGAAGTATGAGTTCGCTTGGCGAATCTCCGCGTTAGGTACAACCTCGCTGATACCAACCGGGTTGATCATCGCGAGACCATTCCACACCTGATCTGTCTTGCCGAGCTTCGCCATCGCTTCCACGTAACGGATATGGGCGTGCACATATTGCAAACCAATCTCACGTCCGAAGTTGGACGCTTGCTCTGCACGTTTAAAGTGTGTGCTTACACCACCAGCATATTGAGCTGGACGATTCATCAGACGCACGCCATCCGGGCACAGGAACTGCTCACGGATCAATGCGTAATGCGATTCTGCTTGCTCCGCGTTCAGCAATTCACCGATCATGCTGCGCGTCATTGGCAACAGACGATATTGAATGCCTGTCTCTGTGTCTGTTGGATGAAGCATCAGCTTCGCTTGGTCGGCTTCTTCCATGTATACAAAGCCTGGAATCACATCTGTGCCCAGCATGTAACGGTTAAAGTCCTCACGAATGCCTTGAGCTAGCACGTCAAGCTCCTGTGCAAAGTCCGCATCTTTGAATTTCAGCGCTTGCGAGAGCACGTTCACGGACTGATACGTCAATGCCACAGTCCAACTGCTCACCATGTATTGCTTCAACTGTGCATTGGCTGGTTGGAGCGTATCATCCCAGTCACCATCGCCGTAGGAAGACAGGAACGTTTCGTGCAGGAAGTGCGAACGGATATATTCGATCTCTTTTTTCGCGTGATCCAGTACAGTTGCCGTCTCTTCCGTGAACCCGAAGCTATGCTTGACGGTATAAGGTACTTTCTCATCCAGGATTGCATAGTCGCGAGTCGCTGTCAGGTAGTCCGCCAATACTTTCAACGGCCATACGATGATATCGCCATGGCTCTCTTCCTGTTGAATCGCAAAGTATTTATCAAACATGAACCATTGCGGCCAGTTGCCATCATCTTCATATTGGTGGGTATAAACCATTTTGATGATATCGCGAACTTGCTCATATTTTTGCGTTGCCATAAAGTACTCCACCGGACCTTGGCACACATCTCGTGTACCCCAAGCCGCGCCACCGTACTGCTCCAAACCGTGAGGCACAGAATAGTGAACCAGCATATTGTGGGTGTACCACCAAGCCAGCGCATTTACTTTGAACAGATCCTCTGCACTCTGACCTTCTCCACGGGACAAACGGAACCCGTTCATCACACCTGCGAAGAACTCGCGGTATGCCTGCACTTCCTCTTCAAACGTCAGGCTTGAACCTGCTACCACTCCGCTGTCCGCTTGACCTTCCAATACCCCTTGTACCTTCAGCGTCCATTCAGCACTCGCTTCCAGACTAAGCGTTACCAGAGATGCGGAACCACTGCGGATACCACTTGCCAGCAACGTTTCGTCTCCTACATTCACAGCTGCGCCGTCCACCGACATGCGGTATTGCAGATCTGGATACGTTCCTGCACTAATCGCTTGTGGATCAGCCTTGAAGATCAATGTATCGCCATCTTGCGTCATATGCAGCGGATACTCGTATTCATTCACATTCATCGTAATCTGGTTTGTTACCAGGTAACGGTATGCTGTGCCACTTGTGGAGCGTACGTTCATGCTCACTTCGGTGGTGTGTGCCCCTGTATAGTTCGTTACGATGATCGTATCGGATGCCGTTTTGTAGATCCAACGTACATAGTTGAAGCCAATTTCGAACAGGGAAGGCATCGTCAGCAGACGATATTGTCCGTCCATTTCCACATAGATGCGTTGTCCCGCCGTTTTCGGCACATTTAATGCATTGCGAGCATTACTGATCATTTTATTAAAATTGGTGTTACCAATAACGAGCTGTGAGTTGAAAATACCGTACATATACGACGTTGTCGTAATAACCTGTGCTCCAAGTTGCACATTGCCACCACTCATCAGAATGTGACCGTGCGGACGCTCTACGAGCAATTCTTTTGCTTTCAGAACGATATGTTCATAGCTGCCTGTGAAGAAGGATAACAGTTCCTCACCGCTGTGCTCTTCCTGATGACGATCAGGGAACAGATCATGAATCTCATCTTGCGTCAGATCGAGTGTTACCAGTGGTTCACCCAGGAAGGAGGACAGTTTCACCTGTTCCAACATGTTACCTTTCTCCACAGTCAGAGCCTGTACTTCATTCCATGCTGCAGTAACTTCATCCCCGAATTCCAGTGCAGAGATTCCTTCGGCATGATTAGGCTTCGCTAGTCCATAAAACACTACCTGTGCTTCTCCGTTCAGATTCAGCAGTTCAGATTGCAATGCCGTATAGGCAAATTCATACTGATATGTCTCATTTGCCAGCGTTGGGCGATTCAAGCTCTCTGGTTGATTCGTTTCCTTGTACGACAGACCGAAGAATTGGAATCCATCTGTGGAGTAACCGACTGCTTTCGTCAGGGAACCTTGTTGCATATAAGGAAATGCACCGCCCTGAGGCTGGTTTTGACGGGAGCACACCACATAACCTTTCGCTTCATCTTCAAACACTGTGTGGTCAATGTATTGTGACAGATAAGCCTCATTGCTGCGTACCGCACCCGGATCAGCAAGCCCTACATCCTGTCCGTATACCACGTCTACATTATGTTGTTGTCCTGTGAGCTTCACATCCCAGAACCAGACACCTTGCGGTGTAGCCGTAAATACAACCTGGTAGCCAATGCCTTTTTCGCTACCTTCCAGCTGGACTGTGCCCTCCCAGATCAACTGGTTGCTGGATTGTGCCTTGCTTGTAATTACCTTGCTATTCGAACGTACACCAAGCAGCGGGAACGAGCTAATTTTCTCTCCCTCATGCACACGTAGGTACAGGTTGTTCAAAGATCCATCAATCTGGTTGCTAAGCAACTGATTCAACATCGTTGTGCCGGATGTAGCCTGGTATAGGTCGCCACTGTTCAAAAAGGTAAAAGATAACTCTCCGGCACTTAACCGGATCGGTTCATTAATCATCGTTGTCATAAGGTTCACTCCTTGAATTAGTTAAAATCGAAACGTTTCGATAAATCTGAAAAAGAATAGGGGCCTCTTCAAACCGGCTTTTTACAGCCCGTCCGGACGATAACCCCATCATTAAACTTTTACTTCAGCATGCAGGCAGTTCTTTGTTGTTCAGACTCGGTCTAAACCGAACGTACAGAGCTGCGCTCGATCAAGTTAATCGTTAACGTATATGAAGGATCAACCGCTTCGCCATTGAGCATCTGGAATAACAGATGTCCAGCGAGCGACCCGGCTTCATGCTTCGGCTGGCGTATCGTTGTCAGCGGTGGATGCACATATTCGGACAACTGAATATCGTCAAAACCGATCACGGAAATATCATCCGGCACCGATACACCACGCTCTTCCAATGCCTTCAGGCCACCAATCGCCATCTCATCGTTACCGTAAAATACCGCTGAGGGAAGATCGCCTTGCATGATCATCATCTTGGTTGCGCTGTATCCGCCCTCACGTACAAAATTACCGTTCAGGCGCCATTTAGACTTTTCTTCAAATCCCGCTTCCCGCATCGCTCGCAGATACCCTTGGTAACGGAGCGCGTTGTCATACGAGTTGGATGGACCGCTGATATATGCAATCTTCTGATGTCCTGCCTGAATCAGGTGGCGGGTAGCAAGGTAACCGCCCTGCTCTCCATCCACCAGCACGTTGACCAGATGGTCACTCGACAGCTGACGATCCATCACAATGATCGGAAAACGAGGACCGGCAGACTCCACCAGAATATCATCATGAATGTTATGCGCCAGGATGATGGCTCCATCTACTCTTTTTTCACGCAAAAATCGCACTGCCGTTGAGTCCCGTCCACCCATGGAGCTGCACGCAATCAGGTCATACCCGTTCGCAAGTGCTACATCCTGTACACTACGGATCAACTCCGAGTAATACGGGCCCGACAGATCGGTCAGGATCAAAGCGATCGTGTTTGTCCGGCTCCGTTTCAGGTCCATGGCAAAGCCGTTCTTGCGGTAATTCAGTTCTCGTGCTGCCTCAAGCACTTTAGCCTTGGTCTTGGCACTAACCTTGCTATCCCCGCTCAGCGCATAGGAAGCAGTCGAGAGTGCTACACCTGCCAGCTTTGCCACATCCTTAATCGTTGCCATTCCACGTTCGCTCCTTCTAAACTATATATAAATTGAACTACAGGATATTTACACTGACCACTCCGATGACAGAACAACCTTCCGATCGCTGTTATCCCCAGATTTTTTGTTTCCCTTTTATAAAGGTGAAAATCCGGGGATAAAGGCGAACGCCTTGCTTCTTCAGGTTCTTTCTGCCCTCTCCGTTTTGTGTAAATGTTAGTTCAATTTATATAGAACAAATTCTAAGGTTATCTACATTCTATACGATACATGGTTAGAACAACCACTAAATCCTTCATTATCGTTTATTAATCTTTATACATATCATAGCGATGGATGTCAATCGAAACGTTTCGAGGTGTTCTCAAAAAAATCCTCGTTTCCATCCTTATGGGACCACGGTTGAATGCATCCGTTCCAGTCCGTACCATTAGTGATGGTCATGACACGTCTTTCAATCTGGCGCTCTATAAACAGTTCGTGCCTAATACAATGAAACTGGCAGTAAACGCCAGATTGAAACGTTTCGACATTTTCATTATAGTCGGTGTTGATAGCGATTTCAACCACTTTATCTATTTTTCACAGAAAAAGTCGAATTGTCCAATCTGTCCATCCACGTCACTCCGTTTATAGTATATACTGCATATTAGTCGAGATTCGAGAATTACGCCAGTATACAAAGGGCATGAGACGAATAATACCACTGCTGACTTATGTAAGGAGACAGTTATCTAATGAATATTTCCAAGCCTATTTACCATAAAAAATCGCTGTCCCGCCCCATTTCCTTGCAGAAGATTCAGTCCGTACCTGTTGCCCTCTTCAAACTGTGCCATCTGGTGCAGCTTCACGACCGCGAGGCATTCTCCCGCATAGATGAGATGTGGAACACACTTCACGTACTATACGTCATTACTGCTGGCCAGGCCAGGCTGATCAGTACAGAGGGTAAACTGACATTAAATGCAGGCTGTGCAGTCGTCCGACAAGCTGGAGGCCTGCTTCAGCACGAGAACAAGCGCGGCTCCCTGTCGCCAGTACAGGGCATTGCTATTGCTTTTGATTCCATTGAAAATGAACAGCTGTTCTGGCCGTTCGGGTTACCAGCTCCCATTGCGAGTCGTACGCTCACCGATCGGGCAGTAGAGCTGATTCAAGCAAGTTCAAAGGGCCATGATTCCAGTCCATTCAGGCCACATATGCTTTTCTATGAGTTACTGGATATTTTGCGGGATCATGCGGCTCATTCTGCTCATGAAGATCACTCCTGGCTCGATAACGTGCTCAGACATATCCATCAGATGTATACCCATCCGCTGACCCGCGAACAATTGGCACGGGATGCAAATGTGAGTCCTGAGCATTTTTCACGGGAGTTCAAGAAACATACAGGTCTTACGTTTGTTGAATATGTAACTCGTCTCAGAATCAGAATGGCTCAAGAACATCTGTTGTTCGCGAACCCTACGCTACAGGAGATTGCACAACTGACAGGCTACAGGGACACCTTCTATCTAAGCCGCAAATTCAAACAGATGGTTGGATCAGCACCAACACACTACCGGAAAATGCCCAAGAAAATTGTATCTTTGACTTATAATTATACGGCCTCACTTCTGGCACTGGGCCACACTCCCCACATGGGCGCCGTTGCCAGCTGGATGGAAGAAAAAATGGGGGAACATGGTCATGATGGTCATGAACCATTTGAGCAACATTCCGAATCTGAGCTGGTTAGACATACGGATCTGATTGCAAACGCTCAGCCCGATGTCATTATCGGATATGCACCGCATCCCGCTTCCGATGAACTACGTCTGATTGCACCGACCATTCTGATGCCCTTTGAGGAAATTGATTGGCAGGAGCAGCTTCTTCTTTTGGGCCGAATTACCGGGCTTGAGTCCAATGCCCAAACGTTGTTAGATCAATATCATCAACTTGAGCAAGAAGCCAATCATACGTTGGACCAACAGATGGCAGGAACACGAGGGTCCGCCGTTTGCATGTTTATGATTGGAGAAGACGGGGCTTATATCTACGGTCATGGCTGGGGCAGAGCTTCTCATGTGCTGTATCAATCGCTGGGCTTCACTCCACCCTCACGTATGGAGCAGGATGGGCAGTTACTCACGGGGTACGTCCATGTTCAGTTGTCGGAGATTCACTTGTATGCAGCAGATCACATGTTTGTCGCCTTCCCTGAGGAACTTGCCGAACGAGAAATGCTGGATAACCTGCTGAATCAGGAATCCTGGGGCACCCTCTCTGCCGTTCGTGAAGGACGTGTATACGAGATTGATGCCGACATGTTCTATGGATTCGATCCCTTGTCCGTTATGGAGCAGTTGCAGCATATCATGCGTCAATTCACATCATAATTGTCCATGCTGTAGTGATCATAGTTGTCCATGTACAAATATCATATCTTCCTCTATGTTATTAATGAGAATAATAATCATTATTGATTACACACAGGGGGAACAAAAATATGTTTGCTGCAAAAAAACGCTTTTCCGGCTTGCTTCTTATGCTCGCCATTATTATGATTCTGGCTGCATGTAGCAGCGGAACAGGCTCGACTGCCACTGAACAGACATCGGCAGCGGGAACCGAAACAACAACAGCCTCTTCCGAGATGAACACAGACACGTCGTCCGGTTCAGACAATTCAAACGCTACACGGATCTACAAGTCATTAAGCGGGGATGTTGAGATTCCGGCTGAACCGAAACGAATCGTTACCGATATGTACGTAAGTGATCTGCTCGCACTGGGTGTGAAACCCGTTGGGGCTGTTCAATATTATTTGGAAAACCCGTTCTATGCCGATCAGGTGGAGGGCATAGAGAGTATTGGTGATCGGGCGGCGGTATCCATGGAGAAGGTTATTGCCTTGAACCCGGATCTGATCATTACCTACTCTGATCAAGCCGAAGAGATTGAAAGTTATCAAAAAATCGCACCTACCGTGGTCATTCCGTATGGTACATTCACCAATGTACATGACGAAATTCGGGGATTCGGAGAGCTGATGAACAAATCCGAAGCAGCCGAAGCTTGGCTGAAAACGTACGATGAACGGATTGAAGCTGCTCGTGCTAAGGTGAAAACCGTCATCAAACCGGAGGAAACCTTCTCCATCCTTGAAGTATCCGACAAGAGTTATTATGGATATGGAGACAATTTTGGTCGAGGAGGACAAGCGGTCTACAGTGCTTTGCAACTTGCCCCACTCGAAATCACCAAAAAAGAACTGATGGGTGATACCCAATGGAAAGAGATTTCACGTGAAGTTGTTGGTGATTATGCAGGGGATCATATCTTCTTAACCGTTGGAGAGAACAATAAAAATTACCAAGGTGACTCCATCTGGCAATCCCTTCCGGCTGTGAAAAACAATCAGGTGTATGAGTTGCTGGAAGACCGTTACTGGTACTTCGACCCGATTGCAATTCAAGGACAGGCTGAGGAATTTGCCGATATGATCGTAGAACGTGCAGAGCAAAACCGTAAATAACATAAGCATGAATACAGGTGTCCGGATAGGCTAGGGCGCGTCTGAAAACTCCGAAGGAAGCAGATTTTGCCGAATTTTCGTTCCAAGCAAGAAAGTTTTCCGCAGGCGTGCCGGGGCACGTCAAGGGAAAGTGACGCAGCAGGGGGCGAAAAGGCGGTAAAAGATGCACTTCAGCGAGTTATGAGACACGCCCTAATAAGCCTGCTCGGGCATTTGTGTCATATCGAGGAGGACTTACATATGCTTCGCCGTTTTATGTCTTATTATCATCCTTACAAAAGACTCTTTATCTTGGACTTCTCCTGTGCCATCGCTGCCGCTCTGCTGGAGCTGGCCTTTCCACTGGCCGTTAACCGGGTGGTCGATCAACTGCTTCCGGCTGGCAATTGGTCCATGATCTTAGCGGCGTGTGTTGGATTGCTCGGCATCTACCTGCTCAGTTCCTTTTTCCATTATGCAGTGACCTATTGGGGCCACAAGCTTGGCATTAACATCGAATCCGATATGCGGCGTGAACTATTCCAGCGTGTACAGAAACAGTCCTTCCGCTTCTTCGATAACAATAAGACCGGGCATCTGGTCTCTCGTATGACCAACGATCTAATGGATATTGGTGAGATCGCGCATCACGGACCCGAGGACCTGTTCATTGCCCTCATGACACTCACCGGAGCTTTCGGGATTATGCTGGGGATCAACTGGCAGCTCGCTGTGATGACATTCATCATCGTGCCGCTGATGATCTACCTGTCGCTGTATTTCAGTCGCAAAATGTCCAAGGCGTTCAAGCGTATGTTTGCGGATATCGCCGATTATAATGCACGGGTCGAGAACAATGTGAGCGGCATCCGTGTGGTACAAGCTTTTGCCAATGAAAAACATGAAGTAGGACGTTTCGTTGAGAATAACGAACGTTTCCGGCTTACAAAACTGATCACCTACCGCATTATGGCCTGGAACTCTTCACTCAGTTTTATCCTGATGAAATTTGTATCGCTGTTTGTACTGGTATGTGGAACCTGGTTTGTCATTCAAGGCAGTATGACCTACGGGGAATTCATCGCTTTTGTGATGCTGTCCAATGTATTCCTCGGACCAATCGAGAAGATTAACTCTGTCATCGAGACGTATCCCAAAGGCATCGCCGGATTCAGACGTTACCTGGAGCTGCTTGAAGCTGTACCGGATGTAGAAGATACACCTCAGGCAAAACCAATTCCGGATGTCAAAGGGGATATCGCTTTCCATAACGTTACCTTTTCTTATGGAGAACACAAACCTACACTGTCTCAGGTTAATCTGGATATTCAAGCAGGCCAGACGGTTGCTCTGGTTGGACCTTCGGGCGGGGGAAAAACAACGCTATGCAGTCTGATCCCACGTTTCTACGATGTGGATGCAGGACATATTTCCATCGATGGAATTCCGGTGAAGGACATGACGCTGGAATCACTGCGCTCCCATATCGGGATTGTGCAGCAGGATATCTTCCTGTTTGATGGAACAATTCGTGAAAATATTGCATACGGCAAACTGAATGCTTCCGATGAGGAAATCTGGCAAGCCATTCGCAGGGCCCAACTGGAAGAGCTGGTACAATCCCAGCCAGATGGACTGGACACCATGATCGGTGAACGTGGCGTGAAATTGTCCGGCGGACAGAAGCAACGGTTGTCCATCGCAAGAATGATCCTGAAAAACCCACCTATTCTCATTTTGGATGAAGCTACATCCGCACTCGATACCGAGACGGAAGCCGCCATTCAGCTGGCGTTGTCCGAGCTGGCTCAAGGACGTACAACATTGGTGATTGCCCATCGACTGGCGACGATCAGACACGCCGATCGCATCGTGGTGGTGGAGAACGGCAGCGTAGCTGAACAAGGTAGCCATGAAGAACTGCTCGCGCGTAAAGGCTCATACAGCCGACTGCATCAAGCCCAGTTTGGTTAAAGGTAAGCTTAAAATCTATAAGTTAGTTCAATATATCAGTTGTACAAATAATCACTACAACAGCAAAACAACCTTCCCTCTGTCCTAGAGTGAAGGTTGTTTTATATTTACTATTCGTTATATAAATTGAACTACATATTTACACGAGAACGCAGAGGACAGAAATAACCTGAAGAAGCGGGAGCGTTCGCCTTTATCCCCGGATTTTCTCCTTTGAAAAAGGGAATCCAAAAAAACTGGGGATAACAGCGATCAGAAGGTTGTTCTGTCATCGGAGTGGCAAGTGTAACTAACGTTTAGTTCAATTTATATAACTGCCCTCCCAGTATTCCGTTCGCCCGTTCACGAAATTCCACCGCCGCCTGCTCAGGCGTAATTTTGCCAAACAGCAGAAGATCATACAACTCACGCAACACCGCAGTGACCTCGGGTGCACCTATGGGATCAGGCGGGTCCATCTGGCTGCTGTTATCGGCAACCCAATCAATATAATCAAACACCTGCGCCAGCTCCGGTTCAACCACCAGCTTCATCCGCTCTTTGACACTGGATGAGACAGGCACACCCCGCTCCCCTTTGAGCAGCAGATTGGCATCCAAATCATTCACAAAAAAGCTGATGAACTTGGCAGCTTCCTCCTTATGTCTGGAATTACCCGCCATGGAGAAAAACATGCCTGGCTTCAAGAACAATCCCTCCTGGCTGTTTGGCCCAGGCATTGGGGAGATGGTTAAGGGTTTGCCATAACGCTGAGCGGTGCTGATAAATTGGTTGGAATACCCCCAGCTAAACAAAGCCTCTCCCAGATAAAACGGGTCGTTATCAGGCTGGCCAATATCTGATGTCCAGATATCCGGTGCAAAAATAAGCTTGTTCTCCGCGAGCTGCTGCATCCTGCCAAAGTATTCAATAAACAACCCATCATCCTCATACCCCAAACTCTTGCCATCCTCAGCGTATAGCTTGGAACCATACTGTCTCAAGTAATACGCGAAAAACTGTTCCGGCGTGAAATAGGTTCCCAGATAGATGCCTTTCCCGAGTAATTGCTCGCCCATCCGGTCAAAGTCCGCCCATGTCCACGTCTCCGTTGGCAATTCAATATCATTGGCCTTCAACACTTCCGGATCATAGATGCTGAGCATGGCGTTAACCCCCAAACTGAGACCATAGGTTTTTCCATTCAGGCTACCACTCTCCAGCTGTTCCTTCTCAATATCTGTCGTGTCAATCAGCCCGCTCTGCATATAAGGCGTCATGTCTTCCAACAGTTGCAGCGAACTGTACTGGGACAGATAGGAGATGTCCATCTGGATAATGTCGGGCAACGCATTGCCTGCTGCATGTGGGGCAAGTTTTCTCCAGTATTCATTGAAACTGCTATATTCGTATTCGATGTTCACATGTGGATTCAACTTCTCATACAGGTCGATAACAGCTATCGTTGCATTGTTGCGAAACTCCCCACCCCACCAAGCGATTCGCAGCGTTATCGGCTCTTCTTCCACAATCATGCCTGGCCTTTGATCCAACTGGTTCACGCAGCCAGGAAGAGTCAGCATAAGGCAGAGCATGCCTATCATTCGCATCCATCTTCCCATAGCTTCTCCTCCTTACCTGGTGATGGGGGTGGCAGCAGCACCGTTACTCTCGTTCCATGCCCCGGCTTGCTCTCCAGCATAACATCATATTCTTCGCCAAAAGCCAGACGTACCCGCTCCCTGATATTCAGCAGACCAATACCTGTGCCTCTGGTTTTCACTTCACCGCGCAGCACCTGTTCCACATATTCGGGTTCCATGCCAGGACCGTGATCCTCCACGATAAGGGCCAGCTTGCCACCTGATATCTCGGCATACACTCGAATCAGACATGATCCAACCTGTGGTTCCAAACCGTATTGAATGGCATTCTCCAGTAGTGGCTGCAGGGTCAACTTGGGAATGGCACAACCCAGATAGGAAGCAGGCACATCCATACGGAAGTCCAATCGTTGCCGGAAACGGTAGGTCTGAATGGTGATGTAATGATTGACGATCTCCAGTTCTTCGGCAATGGTAATGATATTTTGCTTGAAGCTGATGGAGGAACGCAGCAAATATCCGAGTGACAGCACCATACTGGAGATTTGCTCCTGTCTGTTCTTTTTGGCGAGCCAATGGATCGAATCCAGCGCATTATACAGAAAGTGGGGATTGATCTGCGCCTGCAGCGCCTTAAACTCCGTTTCCTTAATGACCAGCTGGCTTGCATAATTTTCTTTGATCAATGTATTAATATGTGTAATCATCATTCGATACGTTCGCTGTAGTAACCCCAATTCATCCATGTGCTGGTGTGTTGGAATGGACAGATTGGCGTCCATATTCTCCAGATCGCCATACTGCACTTCCTTCATCTGACTGATGAGCTGCCTGATTGGCCTTGTCAGACTGCGTGCGAACACCATACCAAGTGCGAGAACAACCAGAATGGCGATAAGATAAACGACAATCAAACTATTTTTCAACCATATAATACGTTCAAAAATTTCATCATAAGAGGCCATATTATAGTAAACCCAGCCGGTGTAGGCGGATTTCTTCTGGGAAAGAAATATCTCCCTCCCATCCAGATTTTTGATCTCATATCCCCCACTGCCTGGAAGTGGATTCAGTCCGGCGGACACCGCTTCCGTTAGCTGGCGATATGGATAGACAACTTCACTGCCTGCTTTTAAAATAATGTCACTGTCCTGGCTATCGATGCCCGCATACTCCTCAACGAGTCGCTCGATATTAATACGCAGAAACAGTATGCCTACCGGTTCCAGGGTCATCGGTTCGTAAGCTCGCACCTGACGGACCATAACCAGCATCGGGTCATCGTCATCCGGGTATAACCAGCGTACTGCACCATTGGCCTGCTCCGCAGCCGCAATCATCCGATCATATTTTTCCTGGGATACGGTGAGTGTCTCGCCATATTTATTCACTCTTCCCCTGGAATCAATCAGATGAACGGACTGTACATAACGTGCAGCCCCACTGATATGCTCCCATAACCGATCCGTGATTTTCTTTCGTTCAATAAAGCTTGAATATGCGCTATCGTCATCCAACAACGACTTCAAAGCTCTTTGAATCTGTGTATCGGAGATCATATTTAATGATAACGCTTCCAACTTCTGAAGTTCAACATCCACTGTAGACGAAGAAAGGTTCAGAAGTCGGGACGACTTATCAAACAGCTGTTTGTCATAAACGGAGTACGTATAATACAAGGACCCAAACGCCAGGATGATGATAAACGCCATCATGAACATAATCATCAGAAACATTTTCATTTTGATGCTGAGTTTGCGGTAGGCTGTCATGACCAAAGCGCTCCTTTGAACCACGTGATACTACTAGGTATATCACATGCAGGAAGGTTTTCCCAAAGTTTTAGCGCTCGATTTCTCACGTGTTATTTGGACTGATATCGATCATAGGCAGCCTGATGAACCTCAATCGCCCGGTCAATGTCCATGCTCTTGATCGTTTCGGCCATCTTGTCAAATTCTGTGATTGGCTTCTGTCCGCTAATAATGGCAGTCATCGTTTCATTCAAATACGTATTCACCTGGCTCATGATGGACGTACTTGTAGTTACCTCATCTGTTGACAAACGAATTGGGGGAAGCGTTAATGCTGAGCTTGCTTTCATCCATTCCGCATTCGCCGCACGTTGTCCGTCGTCAAAAAGTAAGGCATCCAGGTAACGGCTATCCTGATTAATTGGACCGTCCATAATGGATAAGGCATAGGAAGCCAGTGCCTGGTCATACGTCAGACCGTTCGGATTATTAATGATGGTATCTGTGAATTTGACACCTTCCCCGTCACGAACATAGCTGTCATTTTCGATACCAAAGTTGAACAGATCACTACCCTCTTCGCTATAGTTGTAGTCCATCCACTGAACAATATATTTCAATTTGTCTTCGTCTGCGGATGCCGTAATGGCCTCACCATAACTTAGTACCTTATTCTCCAGATTGAAGGTAGCATAAGAAGTTCCATCCGGAGATACAGGCCACGGTACACCGGTCACGTTAAAGTTCGGATCCGTATCTCTCATCAGATTGAAGTATTTCCCCATGCCACTGAATACACCACCCTGATATGCACCTGCCAGATTGCTGGTAACCTTATAGTCGAATGCTTTGCCGTCATTGGTCATGATCTCGGGATCAATCAGCCCTTCCTTGTACCACTTGGCCATGGTCTCCAAGAAATCACGGTAGCCCGGCTGAATCGGTCCAAACTCCACCTTGTCTCCATTCATCTGGAAGCCGCCAATTACGCCAAAGGCCGCGGCAAAATCATGAAGCTTGGTCAGGTTACCCGGTCCCCAGTTTCCGGTGAATGGTAGCTCATCAGGCTTGCCGTTGCCGTTGGGGTCCTGTTCCTTGAATGCCTTAAGCACCGTATACCACTCATCGATGTTGGTAGGTACCTTAAGGTTCAATGCATCAAGCCAGTCCTGGCGCATAATTAAACCTGAAGTGGCATTCAGCTTCAATGCATCCAGCTTGAGCAGCGGGAACATATAGATCGTTCCATCGTCGAGTGCAATCTGTTTCTTCACATCCGGATCGGATTCAATAATCCGCTTTAAGTTCGGTGCATAACTGTCGATCAATTCATTCAGCCGGATGATGCGACCGTCTTTGATCATTTTTTCCGGTCCGCCAACGGCATCCGCCCAGTTATAATAAATGACGTCTGGAAGCTCCTTCGTGGAGATCAACAGATTGAACTGGTCACGCTGTTGTCCAAGCGGAGGATGTGTGAACTTCACTTTGATACCCGTCAGCTTCTCCTTTTCCTTATAAGCCGCCATATCGCCAAAATTGTTCAAGGAAGCCGTCAATTTGGCATCATTGGCGCGCCAGTAGTCAATGGTAAAAGGCTCACTTGTAATCGGTAGCGGAATCTCGGTCAACGCCTGAACCGCAGGTTCTGTTCCTTCTGCTGGCTCTGCGTTACCTGGTTCATTATCCCCCGTACAGCCCGCCAGTAAAGACATGGTAAGTAGCGATGACAAAAGGATGGACCCCATTCTTTTTTTCACGTAATTCGCCTCCATAGGATACATTTTTTATTGTTTCACAGCACCGATTAGAGCGCCCTGAACAAAATAACGTTGGATGAACGGATATACCAGCATAATCGGCAGGGTAGAGATAATAATGGTTGCATATTTGATGTTCTCCCCAATGGCAAAGCCGGTATCAGCGCCCGCACCCATGGCCTCCGTACTGCTGCTGATCAGAATATCACGCATAATAATCTGGATCGGATACAACTCCTGACTGCGCAGGTAGAGCATCGGTCCAACATAATCATTCCAATGGTCAACCGCATAATACAGCATCATGACGGCCAGAATCGGTTTCGACAAGGGCAGCACAATCCGGAACAAAATCAGAAAGTCATTGGCACCATCAAGCTTCGCCGATTCAATCAGACTGATCGGAATGCCCTCAAAGTTTGTTTTCATAATGAGGAAATAGAATGTGCTGATGGCACCCGGAATAATAAGCGCAAAACGGGTATCCACCATCCCCAGATTTTGAATCAGCAGAAAAGTTGGGATCATGCCCCCGCCGAAAAACATCGTGAACGTAATCAACTTCATCAACGTTTTTCTGCCCATCAGATCACCGCGTGACAGCCCATATGCAGCCAGTGAAGTCATGAGCAGATTGATGGCGGTACCCACCACAACATAGAACAAGGTGTTCATGTAGCCCGTATAGATGCGAGTATCCTGAAATACCGACTTGTATGCTCCCAACTGAAAACCTTCAGGAATGAGCATCAGTGAACGGGAACGCAGCATCTGGTCCGGGTCGCTGATTGAAGAATTGAACACGTACAGCATCGGGTACAAGCATAAAACCATGATCACCAAGAGCAGCAGTGTATTAAATACATCAAAAAGTCGTTCCCCTATAGACTGTTTCATCGCTTCACCTTCCGATTACCATAGACTGGTTGAGTTAAGCTTTCTGCTGATCGCATTTGCGATAATGAGCAGCGCGAAATTAATGACGCCGTTAAATAGTCCGATGGCGGTTGAATACGTATAGTTCCCCTCCAAAATACCGGATCGATACACAAAGGTGGATATGACATCCGATGTCTCATAGGTTGGTGCCGTTTGCATCAGCAATATTTTCTGAAAATCCGCGTTCATGACCGCCCCCATACGCAGAATTAACATGATCACAATCGTTGGCATAATGCCCGGCAGTGTAATATGTAACAGCTGTCTCCAGCGGCCTGCGCCGTCAATTTTGGAAGCTTCATACAACTGAGGATCAATACCACTTAGTGCTGCCAAAAAGATAATCGAGGCCCAGCCTGCTCCCTGCCATATGTTGGACAGGATGTACATCGGACGGAACATATCTTTTTCCGCCAGAAACATAATTGGCTGCAGATCAAAAAAGTCACGAATGACGTTAAATAACCCACCGTCCAGAGATGAGAACGTTTTCAACATTCCAACCACGACGACAACCGAAATAAAATGCGGCATATAACTGATGGTCTGTACTGCGCCTCTGAACCACTTTTTCCGGACTTCGTTCAGCAACAGTGCTAGTAGAATCGGAGCCGGGAAACCAAACACAATACTGTAAAAACTCAAAATCAGTGTGTTCTTAATCAGCCGCCAGAAATAATAACTTTCAAAAAACATGGTGAAGTTGTCAAATCCAACCCATTCGCCTGCCAAGATTCCTTTGATCGGGTTGTAGGATTCCTGAAATGCCATCAGTAGCCCGTACATTGGCCCATAGCTGAAAATCAGATAGTAGGCTACCACAGGAACGAGCATCAGATAAACGTATCTGTTGCGGACAAGTTCCTTTTTCACCAAACTCCATTTGCCAGCTGGCTTCAAACGCCCAGGTTCAATCCCCCGGCTTCGATTCAGCTCCATCCACTCAACCTCCACTCTCGATGTTCATTCACTAACATGACACTTCTAATGATAGAATCGAGCGACTTTTCTTCCCATGCTCATTTCCGATAAATGGATGTTCAAAACCGAGTTCCGTCCGACAAAAAAAGACCCTGCTGCCGATGAATGGCGTACAGGGCCCGATCACAGATTAGATGTAGAGGTTGCTATCTATATAAATCGAGCTAAAGAATATTTACACTTGCCACTCCGATGACAGAACAACCCTCTGACCGCTGTTATCCCCAGATTTTTATGATTCCCTTTTTCTAAAGGGAAAATCCGGGGATAGCATATGCTTCCGATGTAGCTTTCTTTTAGAAAGCTTTTAGGCGAACGCTCCGCTTCTTCGTGTTATTTCTGTCCTCTCCGTTTTCGTGTAAATGTTTAGTTCAATGCTGTCTTAAGGTACTTTTTTATACTCGGATGGGGAGAAGCCCGTGTATTTCTTGAACATTTTGCTGAAATACGGCCAGTTGGCACCAAAGCCTGTCTGCTCGGCAAGCGAGGATACGGTGTAGTTCCCGTCCTGCTCGAGAAGCTCCAATGCTTTACGGATGCGGTAGCTCAACACATAGTTCGTAAATTTCTCACCGGTTTCTTTTTTGAACATTTTGCCGATGTAGTCTGGATTCATGTATATTTCCCCAGCGATGGACTGGAGTGTCAGTGTCTCGTCCCTGTAGCGCTTCTCTACCAGCTGTTTCACACTACCTACCATCTGCGATTGTCTGGAGCGATGTTGTTCATAGCGGCGCAGGGTGATTTCCTTGCCGACAGCAAGCAGAAACTGTTGAAAAGAATGCAGGGTGCTGGATTCAATCATGCCTGGCAACTGGTCCATATACCTTTTCATCTCGGCAGAGCCGCTGAGTCGAATCATCTCCATAAACATCTGAATAAGATAGGACTTTGTTTGGGATATATCGTATCGCAAGCTGGCAAGCATCTGAAACATCCGGTTCAGCTCTGTTCCAACTTCCTGCCAGTGTCCCGCCTTGATTGCAGTAACCATCCGCTCCGGATCGTATTCGAATTCAGGAAGACTGTGCTCCCCGGGAGAGTAAATATCCCGCTCCATAATAAGACTGCCCTCACCGAGGTAAAAGCGGTAATTGAGATAGACCAGCGTCTGCATGTACAAATGGCGTGCCTGCGATAGATCTCCTGGCTCGCTCAGCGCAATCGTGAGATCATCATGATAATATCGGGTAAATGTGGCGCGAATCTCATCGATATTATGGAACAACTGCGTTTCAGACAACTTGTCCTCCATAATTAGTAGCACATGCCCCCCAACCGTGGCACTTAAGATTGGGTTGTGGAAAATATCTTCGGCAATGTTCTTGACCGCGAACAAGTGCAAATACTCATGATCCCCCTCAATCTCTACCAGCAGCAACCGCACACGCTGATCCTGAAACTGTACATCGAATAATTCCTCGAAATACTTCCATTCCTTGACCCCGTATGTTCTGTTCGTGACCAGCTCTTTCAGAAAATATTCCTTGGCATGTGGCAGTACACGCTCTAGATTATATTGGATCGACTGCACAAAACGCTCCTGATCGGTTAACTCTCGCTTCTCACTCACCAATTCACTAATAGCCTGTACAAGATGCTCTTCACTGCAGGGCTTGAGCAAGTAGTGCTTCACCCCATACTGCATGGCGGTCTTCGCATATTCAAACTCCGTAAAACCCGTGAGCATGATAAACGAGATATGCTGATACTTCTCTGCCACAGCTTCAACCAGCTGCAACCCATCCATTCCCGGCATACGGATGTCCGAGATGATGATATCTGGGCGTTGCCGCTCAATTGAAGCAAGCGCTTCCAATCCATCTTGAGCAATGCCGATCAGTTCTGTTCCTAATCGGGACCAGTTCACCACACTGGAGATCCCGTCCGAGATCATAAATTCATCATCAACCAGCAAAACCTTATACATCGTATGCATCCTCCTGTCTTTAACCAGTTCCAATCTATTATATGGGCATTATGCACAAATAGAGAGGAGGACGTTGATTGACATGGAATTGCACCCTAACAAGTCTGATTTCTGAACATTTGTATCACGTGTGAAGTTATTGGCTACCGGATCATGGTTTATGCTGGCCCTTTGTTCAAACCAAACAACCTTCACCCTGCCACAGGGTGAAGGTTTGCCGCTGCTATGCAAATGCGGGCTATATAGGTGACCATACATGCCCGGATCGATTTATTTTTTTACTGCGTGAATGAAATGTATCGTTTCAAATGCCCTTAGATGATCGATTCGATCCTGGAAAAACTGTTCCTGAATCGCCTCGGGAGTCAGATGCTCATAAATAAGCAGCCCTGCTTCATCAAGCAAGGCCTCCATCTCCACATATGCGTAGCCGGATTGCATCGGCTCACCACCCATTGCAGCCAATTTAACCATATTTTCAACCCGATTAAACATTCCTTTTTCCTCAAAAAGGTGCTCATCTGCATAATCCAGAACTATAGAGCTTCCGATAGGCAGGTTTGCAAACACATGACGAATCACGTTAAACAGATCATTTTTGGGCAAATAATACGAAACACCCAAGAGGCTAGCCAACGTCTTCCGTTTCTTCAACCCTTCAAGAGTCAAGCTGTCATCCGAAAGCTCACGCGTAAAATCCATGGGTACAAAGTGAAGATTGTCCGGAATAGTCAGCTTGGCCTGATTCAGCCGCTCCTTCTTGAAGTGCTGTGTAGCCGGATAATCCACTTCAATGATATCCAGCGTGTCCTCCAATTCCGGATGCCTCAAAGCAAACGTATCCATCCCGGCGCCAAGAATGACTACCTGCTTCAATCCCAACGCAACTTCATGCAAAAGTACATGCTCACAGTAAGCGGCCCGAGCCAAAGTTATTGGAGATAACTGTACCTGGGTAATCCATTTTAGAACCTTTTCCGGGTCGTCCTTGAGCTCGTGAGCCATATCCGGGTTGAAAAAATGAATGCCTCTAACCATGTTATTACTGATATCTGAAAACTCTTGAGGAGAGATTAGCAATCTCGCCATAAAATCATCGAAAATGAGGGGTGTGTCATGTTGGCTGTGATAGGCTCGGCCAAAGGTCGAAATCAATGATGTGATACTGGATTCATTTTGCTTCATACTTATTCCTCCCGTACAAACAAAAATAAGATTCCCCTGGCCAGGAGAATCTTATTATATACGGAATATTTTTATATGTAAATTATAGCATAAATATATTTTTTTGTCAACCATAATTTACGGATGAGCAGACAGATTACAGTGGATTTACCGTCCACTTCAACTCGTTCTTCCTTCCGCATCCTATCCAACACGATGAGATCTGTTAGGCGTCCACCCCATACTCCTTCACTTCACGATTACGGTTCAACACCGCGTGCAGTACAAAACCAAGTACCGCAATCGCTGCTGTGCCTGTTGCCAACCAAGCTACAGGGATAAGTCCTTGCTTGTCATACATGACCCCCATCGCATAAGGCCCGATAACCCGTCCAACTGCACCGATCCCACCCGATATCCCGATGTAAAAAGGTGCTGCCCTGCCTGCATGCTCCGATATGAAGGCAGGCGTCGCAGGGGAGATCAGCATCTCTCCAAACGTGGCAAGTACCATTGCAAGCACCATGCCCGGATAGCTGTACATGGTAATCATGACAATGTAGGCCATGCCATAGAATACCGCACTCGCCGTCATCTGGGCAGTGGAGGTACGGGCCATGGTCCGTTTCACCCAGCTGGTAAAAGGTTGGCCCACAAAGATCAGCACCCCGTTCAGGGTCCAGAGCAGACCGTACATTCTTTTTTCCATCCCCTCAGAAATGATATACGGGGACACGCCTGTATTCCAGATGGAATTGCCGAATAACAGGAACAGCACGCCCAAGCTCATAAACAGATATAATCGGGTATTGCCCAGCAGTGCCCAGACGCCCGGCCCATCGGGAACGGTTTTGCGTTTCGTCAGATGTACTTCCCCCTGATCCGGTTCGACACGCGACAGATAATACCAGAAAAAAATCGCAAATCCGGCTGAGGTTACCCCGTTCAACACAAAGCTGAGGTGATAGGAAAAGTCAGCCAGAAAACCACTCAGCGCCGTTCCAATCGCCACCCCGATATTGTTCGCTACATAGATGATATTGAATAATTCACCGCGTCGCTCCGCAAACCGGAAGCCAATAAAGGCTTGAATCGCTGGCAGCGACAATGAACTGAACAGGCCAATCCAGCCCATCGCACATATAAATATAACCCAATACGAGCTAATCCAGGGCAGTGCAAACAAACCTAACGCATTCAGCGCCAGTGATCCAATGATCAGTTTCTTTACGCCTACCCGGTGATATAATGAACCGCCGAGCAATTGTCCAAAGATGCCACCCAGGGACTGAATGAGGATTACAAAACCCGCGTTAGCCATCGTCCGTCCTAGCTCATCAAACACATACATGGTGGTCAGCGGCCACATCAGTGCACTACCGGTTGCGTTAACCAGACTTGCCAGCAAAAATATTCTCACTTCTTTTGGATAGTTATCCAGCCATCTCATCATCGTTAATTCATTCTCCTTAGTACCTCTGCACAAACAAATAGCCATAAAAAATAAACCTTTGCCCTGACGGCATAACCATAACCAGCCAGAGCGAAGGCCTTTGGAAGTGTTACATCTATTGCACTTTAATCCTGCTCAAATTCTAGCCTTTGTTCATCTTACCTCAAAAAAATCATGCTGCAAGCACACTCATTGACGCTTCACTTCAACAGTGGCCGAGAAGAAGGTGGCCCCGTTCCCCATGTCCGACAAGCGATTGGAAGTGAGTGAATTCGCTCGCTGCTTCTTGCCTTCACCATCCCACCATAAGCCTTGACTGATGACGGTTCCTGGCAACATGGCCTCACTCACCTTGGCGGTAAGTTCGATGCGCCCACGATCATTCCATACGACCACTGCATCTCCATCCTCCACGTTTCTACGGATGGCGTCCTCAGGGTGTATCTGCAATAGAGGCATCTTTTCCAAACGCTGATGTTTGGCTGAATTGCCAAAGGTGGAGTTCAGGAAATTATGGTTTGGCGGCGACAGGAACATCAATGGATACGTATCGGCAGGTCCAGCCGGATTCTCCCCATCATATCCTTCAACCAGAGCGCTATAGGTAGGGAGCGGCGGAAGCCCTCTCTGTTCCATCGTCTCCGAATACAATTCGATTTTGCCTGAAGGTGTGGGCAGTTGATCCAGAAATGCAGCATGTGGCGTCATATCCAGCTTCACGAATCGATGTTCCTTCAATCCCTCCAACGTGACTCCATTCATATAGGGGTTGTCCGTCCCCTGAAGTGCGTCCTCAATCATCTGTTCTGGCGTTTCTCCGAAGATTGCAGGATCGTACCCCATAGCCAGCCCAAGCAGTGAGAACAGTTCCACATTGCTCTTGCTCTCCCCAATCGGTGCAATTACCTGCTCTTGCAGATGAACGTACTGATGCCAATAAGAGGTGTACAGGTCCGTCGCTTCAAATGAAGATGTGGCTGGCAATACGATATCTGCATATTTTGCCGTATCCGTGATGAACAGATCATGCACAACCGTGAATAAATCTTCCCGTGCAAAACCTCGCTCCACCCGCTCGGTATCCGGTGCCACCACCAGTGGATTGCTGCAGTAAACCATCATTGCCCGGATTGGCTGCTCTGCTTCCAGCAACGCTTCACCAATCCGGTTCATGTTCACCACTCGCGGCTCCGGATTCTGCCGCAGCTCCGGACGTTCGAGCGCGTCGCTATTCGTGCTCGCGTAGCTGTTGGTGCGAATGGCACCGCCGCCTTGCTTCAGCCATTGCCCTGTAATAGCAGGCAGACATGCAACGCTACGCACGTTCATCCCCCCATTATCATGGTGCTGAAGGCCGTTGCCGATGTGAATATGGGCTGCCTGTGCGTTGCCGTATAGTTCGGCCAACTCCACAATCGTCTCCTCCGGCACGCCAGTAATGCGTGCAACACGTTCAGGGGTGTAACTGCGGACATGATCACGTAGTGCCTCATGACCTATCGTATACTTTTGCATAAACGCTTCATCTGTCAGTCCCCGTTCGAACAGCACATGCATCAATCCCAGTGCCAGTGCGCTGTCCGTGCCCGGATACAGAGGAATAAACCAGTCGCCCCATTGGGCCGTGCGATTGCGATGAACGTCGATTACGACGATCTTGGCGCCTTTCTTACGGGCTTTCTCCGCCAAAACGACCTGGTGCATATTCGTACTGACGATATTGCCGCCCCATACCAGGATGAGATCCGCGTGCTCCGTATCTTCCGGCACCGTTCCCCGATTGGCGCCCATCGTATATTTCCAGCCGGTATTTCCAGCGGAGTTACAGATCGTCTGCTCCAGTACACTCGCACCAAGCGCATTGAAGAAACGGCGATCCATACCGTCTACGCCGAGAATGCCCATGTTACCGTAAAAGCTGTAGGGCAGGATGCTCTCCGGGCCGTAGGTTTCGGACAAAGCAGTGAATTTGGTCGTAATCTCGCGAATCGCTTCATCCCAACTGATTCGTTCGAACTTGCCTTCACCTTTGGCTCCTACACGTTTCATCGGATATTGTAGACGTTCGGGATGGTACACCCGCTCGGTCATATTTCTAACTTTATTACAGATGGCACCCTTGGTGATTGGATGATCCGGATTGCCTGCCACCTTCACAATTTTGCCGTTCTCTTTATGTAATAACAGACCACAAGTGTCCGGACAGTCGAGCGGGCACACAGCCGCAAATACACCATTCTCCTGATCGATCATCGTAAGGCTCCCCTCTATAAAAGCTATCCCTATATCATATCTTCTTCGAGGTTATCGCGTAAAGAGAACAGTATGTTTTTGCTTCATATTCGCCGCTATAGCGGCTTTGAATTATTTTCAAAAAAATGTTTTTGAGTTTGATTCAACTTCAGAATTCAGGGGTAAATTAAAAATAAGGCATTAGGCTAGTGTTTCCCCACTTCCTCCTCATGCCATATCATGGACCACTCCCGAAATTCGCCATGAACAGGTTTCGTTCCCCCGAACCTTGTCATGGCGAATTTATTTTGCGTTAAACTCCAACAAAGACCTCATACAAAAAAACGATCCGGCCCTGCTCCATCACAGCATATTCGCCATGAACCGAGCAAAGTCAGAATCGTCTTCACTTCTATGTGTATATGATGTGCGTGTATCGAGTCATGCACTGTAGTGCTATATTCCGCTACGCCTGCTTGCTCCACATCACTCTAGCCTCCGTCTCCACAGGTTCGATCGACGTTGCTACCTCTGGTCTCACTTTCAGCTCAGCTTGGCGCAGGTACACCACCCAGTAGGCTGCAGCTACAAACAGAGCACCACCAGTCAGATTGCCGAGCCACACTGGAATGAAATTCATCACATACTGGCCCCACGAATAATGCCCTTCGAAGATTGCCGCCGGGATGAGGAACATATTGGCCACAACGTGCTGGAATCCAATAGCTACAAATGCCATCGTTGGAAACCAAATGCCCAGTACCTTGCCACTCATCGTATCGGATGCATAAGATAGCCATACGGCCAACGCGACCAGCCAGTTACAGCCGATGCCAGAGATGAAAGCTTGCAGGAAGCCGTCATGCAGCTTATGCCCAGCCATATCCACCACTTTCGCCAGATATACACCCTCTCCGGTCAGACCCAGCACATGTCCAAACGCGTACGCGACAAACAAAGCTCCAACAAAATTACCAATCGTCACTAAGGATAGATTTTTCAACATGCTACCCACGGATAATTTTCGTGCAATCGTCGCGAGTGGAACAGCCATCATATTTCCCGTCAGCAACTCGCCACCACCAATGAGCACCATAATCAATCCAACCGGGAACACCGCTGCTCCAATCAGATTGACCAAACTTCCCCACTCTGCTGGCGCAGAAGCAATTACCCGAATATCCAGTAGAAAACCCAGTGCGATAAAAGCCCCTGCCAGAAAACTGAGCACCAGTACAGAAGAGACCGGATATTGAGCCTTCTTCATTCCTGTTTGCGCCGTATATTGTGCAACCTCAAGAGGTGTTTTTGCTGCCATATCAATCATCCTCTCCTTCATTGTCATCGTGGAATAAAACCATCTGAAATTCATTAGTTATGCGTTGAATACCATATCTCAATTGTATCTTGGTACTGCGTGAAACTTTGTGCAAATTATCACAATGTTGTTTAAAAAGATACTTTAAGACCGTCTTGGAATAGTTAAGTCAGCAAGCGTATAGTAAGGCCTTTTGTAGCTAAAAAATCACAAAAAGACTGACGATATACTCGCCAGTCTTCTTTTTCCTATATAACATGATCTCCGTTCAACCATCTATTCTGCTTCCTTACACCATTGCTGGTGCTTTTACTTCTATTGGAGGCAGTGCTTGCAGACCCGCCGTGTTCAGGAAGTTCCACGGTTTGTTGTAATGTGGCTGGAAGAAGAAGTCGATGAAGGCCAGCTCATCTACGGTCATGTTGTTTTGGATGCAGACCGAGATCGTATTAATCGATTGAGTCAGATCAACCTGTGACATCACCTGTGCTCCGACAATTCGACGAGTAGCCTGCTCATATACCACTTTGAGTAACAGTTTCTCAGCCGTAGGCATGAACTCCGGACGGTAGCTGTCTTCCAGTATCACAGATTCCACGATCAGACCTTCGTCAGCAGCAGACGTTTCCGTCATCCCGGTACCTGCGATATTTTGCTCGTAAATTTTGATACCCGATGTTCCTTGTGTACCCATATACGGTGTCGTTGGGCGAACCAGGTTGCGGGCTACCAGTGTACCCATCCGCACAGCGTTAGTCGCCAGTGGAATGTAAGATGCTTTACCTGTTGGGTTGTAATGAATAGCACAGCTGTCACCCGCAGCGAAGACGTCTTTTTGACTCGTTTGCATATATTTATCCACGATGATCGCTCCGTTCGGCAGCATATCCACTTGGCCTTTGAGCAGCTCTGTATTTGGACGGAAGCCGATGCACAGAATAACCAGATCGGTTTCAAACTCCCCTTTGGACGTGATCACCTTGGTCACTTTGCCATTTTCTCCAGTAAACTTCTGTACCGTTTGACCAAGAGCTAGCTTGATGCCGCGTCCAGTCAACGTATCTTCGATCGCATCCGTGAATTCAGGGTCCAGGTATTTGTTCAAAATACGGTCCACACTGTCGATTAGGGTAACTTCCTTGCCATTCATTTGGAAAGCTTCCACCAGCTCTACGCCGATATATCCTGCACCTACAACAGTAACACGTTTAGCATCTTTGGCTTTTTCAATAATCGTGTTGGAGTGATTATAGTTTTTGCAAAGTAAAATGTTATCCATCTCGATGCCTTCAAGCTTCGGAACGACAGGCCATGAACCCGTTGTCACGATCAGTTTGTCAAACGTATCTTCAAATTCTTCCCCGGTTTGCAGGTTTTTAGCCTGAAGGGTATGACCCTCGGCATCTACTGCTGTTACTTCATGAAGCATCTTGGTCTCAACACCAAGCTCTGCCAGTTGATTAGGCGAAGAATAGAACAAGCCATCAGGGTCTTTCACAACCCCACCTACGTAGAGCGCAATGCCACAAGATAGGAAGGAGATATTGTCATTGCGCTCATACACGGTGATGGTAGCATCCGGGTACAATTTGGCGGTATTTACGATGGCTGCGGTCCCTGCGTGTGTACATCCGATAACTGCGATTTTCATTAAAAGTTCCTCCTCGAAATATATAAATGAGTTTGAATATAACGTTATTGTGATTGTGAAATATTTCACTTCTTAATCGATACTGTGTATGTGATTTATTTCACTTTATACACTCATTATAATGTGATCTTTTTCACATTGCAATAGGTTGAGGAAAAAAAGTTTGTCACACTCCAATTTCTCACATCAATTAACTATTTCTTTAATCTCATTGTCCCCGGTTTAGCCTTAATTTATGCTCAACTTCTATTACATGCAAACTGCTTATTGAAAAATCAACCGTCGAACGAAACCCTTTAGAATTTGCAAAGAACCCAAATCTCATCAGAGATTGGGCTCTTCATTATTAAGTAGCCATAAGGATTACATTTATTTAACAATATTAAACCAGTCAGGCGCGGCTTGAATTACATTCGAAAGTTTCTCTGGGATACGAAGCTGATCAAGTTTTGAAATATGCAATTCTGAATTCACCTCGGCTTCTCGTCCATCTAAGACCTTTTCGACCCAAAGAGGATCCATAATTAATGCATGTCCAATAGCGACTAGCGGTAAACCTGATTCTATAGCTTTAGCAGCATCATCGGGTGTCATTATAGAACCTGCAGCCATCACAGGCACCTTACCGTTTGATCTTTCAAGTATTAATTCAAGCCGTGTTCTTCCATTTGGATTATCTACTGGCTTAGAAGACACATTATCTAATGAAGCATGTATATAATCTAAATTCTGTTTAACAAGGACATCAATGAGTTCATAGGTATCTTTCATACGCAATCCGTCCAATTTGGAGGACTCTTCAGGAGAAATCCGGTATCCTAGCATGAATGGTTTTACAGCATGTTTTTGAATGACATCTTGTACTTCTTCAATAATGGCCAATGGAAAACGTAAGCGATTCTCAAGCGATCCACCCCATTGATCCGTACGGTGATTTGTCGACGGCGACCAAAAATTCTGAATTAAAAATCCATGAGCCCCATGAATCTCAACACCATCAAATCCGGCCTCAATCGCTCGTCTTGTTGTGTCTCCAAAAGCACGTATAATTGATAAAATCTCCTCGTGAGATAACTCCCTTGTTTCTGGCGTTGAACCTAAAACAGTAATTTCAGGCTCCAATGCACTCGCACTAACTGCATCTAATTCTGGTAGGGCTTTATTTCCAGCGTGGAAAATTTGCAGGATGGCAGGAGAGCCACCACTTTTTGCTGCATCGGCCAACTTTCGTAAACTTGGAGAAAATTCATCATTGTACCCCGCAAATTCGTTCGTAAAACCTTGCCCATTAGGTGTTACATGAGTACATCCTGTAATGACAAGTCCTACCCCGTTCACTCTTTGTTTGTAATACTCCACTTCTTCATCCGAAATGGTTAGGTCGTCATTGCTTGACCAAGTTGTCATAGGTGCCATAACGATTCTATTCTTAATTGTTATTCCACTTTTAAATGTGAAGGATTCAACTAATCCACTGTATCTTTGATTCATCCAATTACCCTCGCTCTCATATTATCTTTTCTACTACAGTATAATTAGTTACCTTAACGTCAAGTAAAGAAATTATTATCATGTGATCATATATGATATTTTTTGTTGTTTAATTTTATTTATGATATATTTTAGTTACAGTAACTGTAACTAAAAGGGGTTAATTAAAATGGTATATTCAATGACATATGTAGTTGAGAATTTAAATGTATCTGCAAAAACACTTCGATTTTATGAAGAACAAGGGATTTTACCAAATATCTCTCGTGATGAAAAAGGTCGAAGAGTGTATAACAAACAACAATTAGAATGGATCTCTTTTATTCGTTGTCTCAAAGAGACAGGCATGCCCCTGTCGCAAATAAAGGCATATAAAGAACTTTATGAATTAGGAAACACAACATTTTTAACAAGAGAAGAAATGTTGATTCAGCATAAATTGGAGGTACAGAAGAAAATTGACGAAAGCTTCAAACACTTAGAAGAAATAAACTATAAATTAGCAATGTATGAACTTCAAAAAGATGAGGTAATGAAAAATCCCAACCATAACTTTAAATGTCATGGTCTAGAGACAACAATAAAGAATTAAACGCAATCATGGAGCCAACTCCTACCTGTGATGAGAATAAAGCCACGTATACAAATTCATCAAAGAAGCCTATCCTCGCTAATGCAAGGATAGGCTTCTCAACATTCATGTATTAACCGAGTAATTTTTCGATGTCTGCAATCATTGTCTCCGGTGATTCCTTTGGTTCAACACGACCTACCACTTCACCTTCACGGTTAACAAGGAACTTGGTGAAGTTCCATTGGATGTCGCTTGTTTCACCTACGCCAGGTTGTTGCTCCTTCAGGTATTGGAACAGGGGATGGGTTTCCTCACCATTCACATCTACCTTGGCAAACACCGGGAAATTCACGCCATAGTTAATCTGGCAAAATGATTCCGCTTCCTCACTTGTACCTGGCTCCTGCCCTCCAAACTGGTTACAAGGGAAACCCAGTACAACCAAGCCTTGATCGCGATAACGATCATAGAGCTTTTGCAATTCACCGTATTGCGGGGTCAGCCCACACTTGCTGGCTGTATTGGCAATGACCAATACCTTACCTTGATACAGATCCAGTGAGACTTCTTGGTTAGCGGTGGTTACCGCCTGATATGAATATACGGACATGACTGATTCCTCCCATGACATATGTTGGTTTGGGCTGTTGCGAGCACGTTGGCATAACCAATGAACCCACAGCCTGTCCTATTATTATAGACCTGATCCGATGCGATTACCAAATCTCGGATCTCCCCATATTCCATTGCTCCCATGAATGCAAAAGAGCCGCGTGCAATAGCGCACAGCGGCTTCATTCTATAATGTATGGACCACATATGGCCCATTTCGTTAACTTCCTGTCGCTTGAACACGTGGTTCTGTCCGTCCTCCAGCATGAACCATCGCACTGTTCATGACCATCTGCTCTGGCGTCTTCGATTGCTGACGTTCGCCTGCAAGAGCGTAAGGCAAGCAGAGCGGTACACCGGAGCGTGGATCAATCACGATATCTGCTTCAATGTTAAATACTTCACGAAGTACATCCGAATTCATAACTTCCACAGGTGAACCATGAGCGATGGCTTTACCTTTTTTGATACCAATCATGTGATGTGCGTAGCGGGAAGCATGATTCAAGTCATGCACAACCATAACAATGGTACGGTTGGCTGTGGCATTCAGTTGCTCCAGTAATTGCAATACTTCGAGCTGGTGAGCCATATCCAGGAACGTAGTCGGCTCGTCCAGGAAAAGGATATCTGTTTCTTGTGCAAGTGCCATAGCAATCCAGGCACGTTGACGCTGTCCACCGGACAGTTGATCAATCGGACGATCATGGAATTCAGTCATGGCTGTCACTTCGATAGCCCACTCAATCATACGTTTATCTTCCGCACGCATGGAACCAAATCCTTTTTGATAAGGAAAGCGACCATACGATACCAGTTCAGTAACGGTAAGACCTTCAGGGGCTGTTGGATTCTGTGGCAAAATCGCAAGTTGCTTGGCAACTTCACGCGTGGACTGTTTATGGATGGACTTCCCGTCGAGCAATACATTACCTGCTTTTGGAGCCATAATACGTGCCATCGTTTTCAGGATGGTTGACTTCCCTGAACCATTGGCTCCAACAAGTGCTGTAATTTTTCCTTGGGGAATCTGAATGTTCAGATCCTCTACAATTAGTCTTTCCTCATAAGCGATATCCAGCTTGGTCGTCTCCAGACGAAACATGCGATCATCCCTCTCTCATTTATCCCGGTTATGTAATCCGGCTATGGCAACAAAAACGAAATTGAAATTCTGTGTATTTCCGACGCAAATATCTTCTACACTAAAGATACTGATAATCATTATCATTTGTCAACATAAAAAACCAAATTTTCTTCTCTTTTTGTGCTTTATTTGGTCTTTCTATAGCAGGAATCCCCCTCTTTTCTCAAGTACACATGAGATCTTTTCTCATTCATTCCGCGCACTTTATCACTTCTGACTGTCTTTCAAACTCTTGAATCGCAAATTTTGTGTCCGAATTGTGAATGTGGCCCCTCCGATGACAGAACAACCTTCTGATCGCTGTTATCCCCAGATTTTTTGATCCTTTTGTAAAGGGTAAATCCGGGGATAGCATATGCTTCCGATGTAGCTTTCCTTTAGAAAGCTTTTAGGCGAACGCTTCACTTCTTCAGGTTATTTCTGTCCTCTCCGTTTTTGTGTAAATGTTAGTTCAATCTATCCAGCCGCCATATCAAACAAAAAAAGATGACCTTGAAATTCAAGTTCAAGGTCATCTCACATACGCCTATTTAATAAGTATGAAGTCAGCATTTTTCATTAATGGATCAAAACACACTTAATGAATCTATGCAATACGCTCAATTAATATGCTTTACAGCTTAGGCTGTGGCATCAATTGGATCACCGTCATACTGCCCTGCGTACTCTTCACACTGACAATGCTCTCGGCATCCATATTCGCTGGAAGATCAATCTGCAATCCATACGGATAGAGACGATCTACCTCTCCAATAGACATCTGTGCAGGAGTGTTCGCATCCGCATCCTGTTCATTAGATACAGATGTGTCAGGCGATGTGGAACCAGTAACTTGATCTGCATCCGTACCTTGATCCGTGTCTCCACTCGCAGCATTAGACGATGCATTCGTCCCTGTATCCGTTGTTGTATCGGTAGCAGGATCTGAAGTGGAATCACCAGATGTTGAAGGATCGGCCTGTTGATCGCCATCCTCCGTCTGCTCTGAGTTCCCCGCGTTTCCCGCTGACGACCCATCCGTACTCCCTTCGGAAGTACTTCCTGAACTACTATCGGAAGGAACTTGCTTATCTGGCTCCACATTCCGATTAAAACTCTCCCACTTACCTGTAGTATCCAACTCCTGAGTGCTATCATCCTTCATCGTCAATTGAAGTTTGCCTTGCTCAAACTCAGTGCTTCCCGTATCATTCCTGAAACGGATCACCAGTTGAGCAGGTAATTCCGTACCCTCCTGGTCACTCGCAGGAATCATATAAGCAATCTGCTCCGCGAGCTGCACCTCAGGTTCAGCCGGTATGACAGGCTCCTGGGGAGATGGAGGGGATGCCGCTGGCGGCTCTACAGAATCTTTCATCCATGCATATGTACCGCCAGCAATACCAAGAACCAGGATCAAGAGGATTAATCCGAACAGATTTTTCCTTTTACCCGTTAGCATCCGCACCAGTGGAGAGGACAATTCCGTCTTCGCACGATCATAGACCGGCTTCATTGTCTTGCTGGCTCTTACGTAATACGGTTTGAAAGCTGACTTCGACTTGAAAGCTTCACGGTCATGGGCTTTGAAATACGCCACGATGGCATCCGCATATCCTTTATGCGCATTGGAACCCCGGACAAACATTCGATGATCTCCTGACCATTCGAAGAATGGATACAGCCCTTCAGCACGACTCGCATTGGTGCGGATGAATTCAATCAGGCCAGGATAATCCAACCGATTGCTGCCGCTTCCTCCCCGGTAAAAAGCCATCGGCAAAGCTTCATATGCCGCGATCCCCGGATGAGTCTGCAGCTCTCCGGCAAGCCAGCGACGCGTCCAGCGTTGAAGTTCATTGCGCTCTGCCAGGGAAAGTGCCTCCAATGCCTCTTCTTCATTCCCCTCGCCACTAAGCCACGCTCTCGCAGCCAGCATCATGTTCGTTCGAGCAGATACATCAGAGCCCTGACGTGCCGCCCAATCCCGAACCTCATTACCATGCTGCAAAATATCAATGCTTAACAGCTGTTCACGGTTAACCCGTTCCAGATCCAGATCCTGAATCATAAACAGGTTAATGACATAAGCCAGCTTGTCTGCAAGGCGGGTTAACTCCTCCTGATATGCCGGATCTTGACTGGCAGACGGAGATCCCCCTTTTCGATTAGGGCGGACTGTAGCTTCAGATTGACCAATTCGTGCCGTAATGCCTGTATCATAGGTGACATCAGCGGATACCCGATCCAGTATGCTAACACGCTGGAGGGCTTCATTCGCAGATTGTACCGGATTAGGCGCAGAACATAACCGTTCACGCAGCTCATTGGCTGTCCGCTCCTGCAAGAAGCTGTAGTGGATCGCAGATGGATGGGACGTAACCCATCTTCGGATCACTTCCACAACGTTCGCTGCCGATTCCGTGCGTTTCAGCTGATTGTCCAGATAAGGCTCGAACAACAGCTTGGTAAGCGATTCATTAGCCAGCACTTTATCAAAGAAAGCTCGATTCAGCTGCGGATCCCGATCCAGCACAGCATACAATTCCTGCACAGCACGCATACGCTTCTGGGCGCGGGCATTATTCACACCGTAGATGAAATAGTCCACAATCCGGGATTGCACCACAGGCGCGGCAACACTGAAATATTCTCCAATGCGAGCTGCGACGTCTTCTTCGGGTACGTTCTCACGCTTCACGCTGTCCAGTTCCCTGCTGAGCAAGGTCAGGAACAGCTCGTTCAGACGGGAACGTTGCTGCGATCCACCTTCCGGCTTCAAATAGGTCAGTAAGCCACTCAGGACATGACTTTTGTTATCCAGATACAGGTCTTCCATGCCTTGTTCAAGACCATAGAACACCGCAAGTTCTCCATATGCTTCAAAGGAAAGTTCCCGCCCAGGTTCCATGCCGGACAACATTTCATCCGCAAACGTATAGAACGCATCCGCGGCACCAGGTTCCTGCAATAAGGCCCAGGCGAATTCCGCATAAGGTAACTTCGCCACAGATGCATCCGCATGTGTCACTCTGCCGGATACCAGATCAAAGGTGAAATCCTTCTCCGTATTCCGGTCTTTCGGACGCAACGTTCCTCGCTCTACAAACTGGACGTGAATGCCCTTCTTGGCCTGTGGCTCCTTGGCAAACGTCATGAATCCCAGCTGCCGCCGGAATGCGTAGGGTAAAGCCGTGTACAGCAAACGTAACAATTTTTTGGCCCCTGCGGTCACTTCCTCTGCGGGAAGGTCCAGCGCAATGTATACTTTTCTGCGTGTCGCTACAGACTGCATTACCGCATAGAGCAGGCGCTTGAACAGCACTTCGTTCATTTTCAAAGCGCTCAGCACTTGGGTTGGTGATCCTACGACAGCATCGGTCGCCCCACCCTGTCCGCTCCTAGGTGATATAGGCAATTCAGCAAGCGCCGGCAGAACTGTACCTTGTTCGATGTCATAGGACGTGGCGAACACGGCATCCAGCCAGCCGCCTTGTTTCATCTGCTCTTCCGAGCGTTCGGGAGACAAGACGTAATTATGTGCAAAAAAGGCACTGCGCAGCCCGGTGAAATCCGCAGACTGGTACACATTTTGCCCAAGGATCGTCTCTCCACTCTCCAGATGAAGCAGGTGAATGGAAGCTGGAAACTTCGTCTCGTCCTTCTCGCTACGGCCTGTTAGCTCCGCTGGAGCGTCATAGACACAGTAGGGGTGAAGCACTTTTTTGATAAAAGAAGGGTCCAGTCCCGGCGATGCCGCAACCGTATCAAACCCCTCTGTTGTGCGAAACACCCCGCGCCGCTCTCGGGTATACAACTGTTGTTCAATGGGCGGGGTTATGGAAGAACGCATCATCCCACTCTCCCCTCAATGTACTTCAGCTTGTACAGCAGCCACAGGAAGGGTTCATCCACGCGGATCGGGCTAACCACACCCTGCAATTTCATATCCACCGGATTACTGCCCAACGCAGATACTGCGAAATAGGCTGTATCCTTGAAGTACACATCCATCGTTCCCTTGAACGGACGATCCACCTTCTCGATAAAACGCCGGATCTCCCCGTCGATATTCTCGAACTCGGTTAAGTCAAACCAATCGCGGTGCACCATGTTGCGGAAGACATTACTGTTGGATTTGATATAATCGCCCTCTTCATCCTTGAGGGAATGCAGCATGTCGCTTTTCGTAAGCACAACGGCTGTTGGAATATTGGTCTTGGCTTTATCCTGATACGCGATAAAATCTCCGAACATCGTCAGTACCACGTCACGTGGCTCATCGTATCGTGGTGTCCACTCTCCCGGCTCATTGCCGAGGTTAATGCGGATTTTGTCCCGAATTGAACGAATCTGAAGCGGGTCCACCATAAACAGAATACCTGCCGAGTTCTTGATGTGCTGCCCGTGAAGTCCGAGATAATCCTGCTCCACCATACCTTCACCTGCAACGTCAAAGAAAACCAGTGTCAGCGGTGCTTTATCTTCATCCTTGAACACAAACTGAAAGATAAACGGCTCCTGCAACTTTTCCTTCTGTGTGGAATCCAGCAGATCCCCCCGTTCGAACAACGGTTCTTCATAATCCGCACGGAACCGGCGGCTGATCTCCGCATTCAATGGCATGCAAGCCGCGTCAAAATGATCGGCCGTATAATGCTGCAACGTATGAATTAATGAAGTCATGTAGACGGATTTACCTACCTGGGATGCACCAATGATGGATATGATGTTGCTCGGTGCTTTACCTGCCGTAACAGGTAGCTCGTTATGACACTGCGGACACAATCGGCGGCGCGTAACGACACCATACCGATCGTTCAGACCCATCACGATGTTATCTGAATAAATGCGATGTTCCTCCGGTACATCATGCGGAGCCAATACAGCCTCCATATCAAATACCGTGTCGAGTCCGAACCTTTCGCGATACCGATTCAACTTCGCATCTTCCCCGAGTGCGTAGTCCTCATCATCATCGCGGTGATGGGCGGCACGGAACACCACCTCTTCTGGTGAAAACTTGCTGAAACAATAAGGGCATACAATATCGTAAAACAGCGGACGTTCCTCCGGCTGTTGTCTCTTCAAAAACCGACTAAAAAAGCTCATAGCCACTCCCCTCCCCTGATCAGTCAGACTAAGGTGATTTACACTTGCACTACGATGACAGAGTAACCTTCCCATCGCTAGTCCAACTATCTAGTCTGATATAAGCCGATAGGCGGCTCCATATTTCGGTCCGTCCGTGAAGAATAATCGCACATAATCATCCTTGGCGACTTCAACGGGCGGCATCTCATTTCTTCCGGGAGCAAAATCACTCACAAAAGGATACACCGTACCATCTTCCTTATTCAGCGGAACCCCGCCCTGCTTGCGAACATAACAGAGGGCTTCCTTTGGAACAGGTACTTCCGCTGTGACGGTGATCAGTACACTTTTTCGCTTCTGAAAAAAACCGCTCTTGTAGCGAATGGAAAAGCGGATATCTGCCTTCCCTGCGCTTGCAATCACCATGTTGTCCTCGTCTCGTTGACGGATCAGCACAGGTCCCTCTTCCTCCATCTGACACACATACACGGTGTACTTGATGGCACCAAAACCTGTGATCCGATCCGTGTAACCATTGCTCGCCTTATATTCCTCTCTCGTGTACAGCTTCAGCTTGCCCTGTGCAGGCTCTTCCCCGGTACGATCATCGCTCATCATATCCAGCTCCAGCCGTTCCACATACACAGCTTCTACCCGTTCCGGCCAGAGCCAGCGAAGTGTACAACGTCCTTCGTCCACCGCAAGTGTCAGTTTTCGAATCAAGGGTGTCGAAGGGTCTGCATCCGTAAACCGCATTTCCATTGACCTCCCGACGTTAGAATCCTTTGCTGTGTGTATCTCTTGGTCTCTGACCAAACCCTTCGGCAGAAGAAGTTCCGCCGCCAGCTTCACGACGACCTCGGCTCTTCCGCGGCGTGTTCTCCTTAATCGGTACAATCCAGGAGAAGAGGGTCAATACGCCAGACAAAATGAGCATCGCACCAAGTCGTACGAATGTATCACCCACGTTCGAACCGTCGAGGCCCCATTCGAGCAGAAGCCCTGCCAGCAGACCCGACACCGCACCACCAATACCAAAGCTGAGCGCGAGATGACGGTTATCAAATACAAGTCCGAGTGACACACCCAGCGCCACGCCAATCAGTAACACTGCTGCTACACGGAATATCGCCAGATAAACGCTATGCTCCATCATGCCTGTACGCTCCGTTACCAGCGTCCGTTCATCAATCGTATCGTAGATCTGCTGGAATGCCAGGTTTAGACCACCGGAATCTGGTACATCATAGTACATGCCACCCGTTTGCTGAGCAATATTACGCAGCAAATCCGTACCCGAAGGGTCTACCAGACTAAGGCCGACTGTATTAATGGCAATCTGTTCGTTGTTATATTGGGACAAAATATCGGTCGTATCCGCTTCACTGAAGCCATCGGATAACAAGATGATCACGGTACCGCGTTTTGGGTCCTGTTTGGCCTGAATCTGTTCCATGCCTTCCCGCAGCACGGCATCAAAATTGGTGCCGCCCGAAGTTGTGACAATGCCATCGATTTTGCTATAAACCTCATTCTTGGCCGCTTCACTATCCAGCGCAATAAACGGCTGCAACAACTGCGGTTGATCATCAAACGTAATGACAGCTACCTGTTTGTCACTCTCCATTTGGCTGATTAGTGTCTTGGCGGCTTCAAAGCGTCCGTTATCCGGATCTGTATCATTCATGCTGCCCGAGTTGTCGATCATTAGTACGATGTCCTTCACTTGCTTCACACCGCCCGGATTGATCTGATACAACAATTGCAGGGCGAGTCCAGCAACAAACAACAGAGCCAGTGTCGCCGGAACAAGCAATTTCCACGACAGTCCCAGATACCGGAGCTTCCATGAAGCACCATTCAGCTTGGGTGAGATCATCTCTGCGATTAAACAGAACAATCCAACGCTTAGCGCCAGTACGCCAAAGTATAATCCCATCAGCAACAGACGCGGCATCTCCCCAAGCCATTGACGCAGCATGATTTCTCCTGCCGCAAAGCCCACTGCCCCGCCAATCAGGCTGAACAGGACCAGGAGAAGATTGATTTTTCGCTGCATGTCTACATGCATCCTTTCCATACCAGCCGTAACAGGCTGAGTTAATACAAGATTGTAGCAGGGTGTCATGACACCGTCGGCGTCTTAACGCATGGGCGACAACTTCTCCACCAGACCTGCGGGGTGAAGTTCATAGCCATTCTCCGTATAGGAGTCATAATATACCTTACCGTTCCGATACACCATGAGATCCTCCAGATGGAAACCGCCCATCAGATTCAGCTTCTCCACGCCACTGCTGCGTTCTTCGTACACCACACCTAGCTTGTAGATGCGTGACGTCTCTTCGGCATGTGCCGCGTAGTCCATGAAAGCACTATGATGGTCACCAAAGAAATACTTCTCTTCATACCGATGTTCCTGTGTATAATCGAATACCCGGACCCTAACGACGGCCTGATCCTCCAGCGTGTGGTACAACCTGCGGAACAGATCATCCCGGGTCAATACGTCTTTGTCTCCGTAGGCAATCGTCACATTGGCCCGCTGCAACAGCTCTTCTTCAAATGGCAATTGCAGCGGCTCGGCCGTAAGCAGCAACGAGTGACATACCTCCATCAACCGTTTCAGCAGACGATCATCGCCTTCTGTGGCAAGCCGGTTCATGTCTCCCATGTAACGGTCCTCAAACCATACGTCCCGTCCGCGTTTGGCTTCCAGGTCGATGATTAGCTCTTCCGTCACTTTGCCGTAGTACTCCATCACGTTCTGGCCGATGTATTCATCGGCAGCGGCGATACTTTGGGCAGCTGTCTCTCGCAGTGTGCGTTCCAGCGCTTCAAGTGCTGCTGTGATGTGGCGACTAAAACGGTGAAGTTCTTCCATCTCCGTATCGTAGATACGCAGCAGATGTAATTCATTTTCCAGTCGCAGTAATTCTACCTTCGGTACATACACTCGCTCCAGCATGCAGTCAATCAGATTGCGTACATTCTGTTTATCACGGAACAACGCTCGTTTGAACGACTGATCTTCCACGCGCTCTTGCTGACGTTGCTCCAGCAGAGCACGTGCGGATTCAAGCTGCATCGATTTATCCCGAATCAGTCCGAGCAGCGCTTCACGTACACTGCCAGGCTCACTGTCACTCCAGGCCGCCCACTGGAAGTAACCAACCTCTGGATGCTCCGCGCGAGATTGTTCGGCCTGACGGCCCAGAGAGCCGCCAGAGCTGCGTTCGCGCACACGCTCTTCAACAAGACGAACAACGTTATCGCGGAAGTACGCTTCGGCTCCTTGTCCAAACAACGCTCTCTCCGCTTCACGTAGGGAGAGCGGCTTCAGCTCAGAGAAACCAACGTTATGCGTCATGATGCCGCTCATGCCACTAACCAGATCTTCATCGGGCAGCAGACCTTCGACTTTGCGTTCCACCGAGGCCGCATCCAGTCCGAAGAAAGCGAGTTTGTCCTTGATGCTCCAATCCGGCTCCTGCCACATACGTGCGAGCAGATACCGATACAGGTGATATAACACCGTCAGCGCAATCGGTTTGTTGGGCCGCCTGATCTCGGCAAAACCCGCGCTTGCATAACCGTGCTGATCAGAGGTGGTACGAATATTGTTTTTAAAGGATGTATTGTTGTACGTGTTCGCTCCGGTGCTTGAAACAGTACCCGAGTGATCCGTATCCTGCTTCCGGTTCTTCAGCAGGCAGATTCGGCAGATGATCTCGGCATTCTCGATCCAACCACCGGGGACGCCAGTTCCACGCTCATTTTTGTCCGACAATATATAGACGAGATCGAATAAAGGAGACGCGGGATGTGTAACCGGAATGGAGATCCCATCCTCCGTCACCAGCAGATTACCGCTGAACGTGTAGTCCAAGGACTGCATATAATCCAGTTCCCTCAGAAAAGCGAGGCCTGCTGCGCTGGCATACCCGAAGGAATCCACCTGTTCCATCTCACTGACCAATACATGCAGATCCGTCTGCACGGACTTGAAGGCTTGGGACAAAATGGTCTCCGTCAGCTTGGTGAGCTCTGGCAACAATACATTCAGCGGATCATCCGCTCTGGTTACCACCGTAACGTAAATCCGATCAAATGACGAGTATAACCGTCCATATTCGGCAATCCGGTTACTTACCCAACGAAGCGTACGATTCAGATCGTAGAGCGCCTGATCCGATTCGTGGAAACTGCGATGTACATCCTTACGCCGTGTTTTGGACGATCGCTCCGTCTGCCCAGCGGACAGAGGCAAGCGGTGACGAGTCACCTGACCATCATCGGACGAGCCAACATTCCTCGTTTCAACCGGGTGCTCTTTCTGATCTTCTGTCCCAATCTGAACGTAGACTACACCGTCTCCGTTATCCCATTTCAGCCGATTGATCTCCTGCACAGCAGACACAGCAGGTGCAACCAGATCACCCACAAACAGGAACAGCGCCGGGTAATGGATACTGCTGCGTCCATCACCCAGGCTGCCTTGACGCTCCTGCTCTATTGCATACTGCTCTGCATATTTCTCCAGATCACGCTTCAGGGTATTGTTCGAATTGAACTCCATCCCGGCCACCATCTTACTTCAGCCTTCTGCGAATGTCGTTCAGCTTGGACGACATCGTTCTGTAGAACTGATAGATGTCTTCTCCGTTAGCCAGTTCTACCCGCTCGTATTCGAGACGATCGCGCGATTCCATGAACAGTGCAGCCAGATCATCCAGCTTTGTCAGCAGTGGGGTGATATCCTCTGAAGCGGTTAGATCGTTATCGCGGCGGGAGGCTTTACGCAGCAATGTACTGCGATCCTTCTCAGCCAGACCGCGGAAGTTGCCAAACACTTCATACTCGGCAAAGTTACGGCTCTTCATCAGGTTAGCGAATGGCTCCCATGCATCTTCTTCCGGGTCACGGTCATAGACGTAGAGGGCACCTTTTTTGACGATGGTGTCGGTATATAACGCTTCGATGAAGCGGTCATACCATTGCTCTTCGTCCTGGTACTGGGCAAGAATGCCTTCGAGTTCGGCGACTTTAGCCGAGATGGCATTCATCTTTGCCAGTTCCTCACGTACACGTGCGATCAACTGCGGAGAGCGTACCAGGTTTTCTTTGGCCATATCTTCATTAATACTGCCGAAAATATCCTTAACCCCTACACGTGGCAACCCTTCGGATTGCAGACGTTTCAGCTCGATCACCGCCCGCTTCACTTCGCCGAGGTTCGGCGTGGTGGACGTGAGACGCATGTCGTAGGCTCCCAGTTTGGCAGACAAGTCAAACGCTTCTGTTGTCACAATCGCATACCGGTTGCTTGTATTCTCATCAATGGATTTGGCTGTCACGATGTTGTATCCGAGCGCCTGCTCGAATTCGCTACGCACACGGGCGTTATACTGCTTCACGCGGGTGTTCTCGTACACATCTCCCCATGATTTCTCTGGAATCGGAGACGGCAGATAGGTCCAGTTGTTTTTCTCCGTTTGTACCAAGTGACGACCAATGCCTTCTTTGTCCAAAATGGTACGTTCATAACTTTCCTCATATACCTTGAGCGGTGTATACACAAAGAGCGGTACTCCGTTGCGGGTATTCAGCCAGAAAATCCGGTTACGCACTTCACTTTCCTTAACGGTAAAATGAGATTTGCCCACGGCATTGTTCTGATAATTGCGAATCCCTTTCAGAATGCCCGGCGCCTGTGCAGGTACCGATACAAATCCCCATGAAGGGAAATGCAGACTGCCTGTACTGTTGCTCAGATTGAACACCGGAACGGCTTCATCATCCAATTTGCCAGCAATGAAACGTTCCACGAATTTCTCAACCGACTCATCCTGACCGTACTTGATCACCAGGAAATCTTCCATGGAACGTGTAATCAGATCACCGAATTTCTCACTCAGGAAGTCAGAGATGGAGCTGACGATATCAATCTCGTTTTCTTTCACCCACTGGCTGGAGTTTTCCAGCAATTCACGGGAGAAGTCACGGATCAGATCATCTGTATCACGTTTATCCAACAGCCCGTCCACCACATTGACGATATCCGGTACACTTACAACGTTCCAGTAATATGTTTTGTTGCCTTTGTGATCGGCTTGTTCTTCGCCACGTGTCAGCAGGTCGCCGTTCTTGGCAAATATCGAGCTAAGGGCGTTCAGCGTCTCAGTAAATACGTTATAAATGCGGCTGTTTTCCTGATTCAGCAACTCATACAGATCTTCATAGAACTCGATCATCTGATCGTTGCGTTCCACGTCGGCGTGCAGCCAGTACTCATGAATTTTTGCTTCAATATAAGCATTCTTTTTCTTCTCTTTGGAGACAAATGCACTCTTTGCATCTCCCAGTTTCTCTTCGGACTGCTCCTGAGCTGCTTCAATATCACGCGGAATGCGGAAGGCATTCTCACGCAGCGTTTCGATGTACGACTGAATCATTTTCAGTACACAGAACCCTTTTTCCGTATAAATTAGACGAGAGACATAGAACGGACCTTGTTCGGGGTGCAAAAACATACGCCGGATCTGTTCGGTGAACTGACCGGCAATCTCGCCCGGCAGCTGTTTCTTCGCCTTGATATATTCCTCGCGGGCACGCGCCAGGAAGTTCTGCTCCAGTTCGGTGTCCATATTCACAACCTGTGATTTCACCACGTTGCCATAGGATAAGCGTTCACTGTTCTGATAACCAGGTAGCGGCTCTGGCACGCGGGCTTCAAAGGACTTGACCACACTTTCGAGATCAATGCCCAGCTTGCGGGCAAACTTCTCGGTATCCTCCTGGTTTGGTGCTTTGGAGAACATGGTGTTCATTTTGTCGAACATGCGATACGCCAGATATGTGGTCATCTCTTCGATTGGCAGTACAGCCGAAGATGCACCGATGATGTTGTAATCATAGTTCGCTGGGTACACCTTGTTCATCTGTGCAATGTTGGTCCGGATGTTGCTGATATAGTCATGGATCGCGAACTCCTCACCCGACTGCTTCTCCTCACTTGCCATGAAGTTGGTAATGTTCTCGGCCGTGACGTTCATGCAGTAGTCGTAGGCGTTCTCCAACAATTTGCCTTCGGTATTCGTCGCTGAGATCAGGTGACACAGGTTAAATGGCGGCAGTGGTGAGTTAACTGTTAAAATATTGCCGTACTTCTGTGTAAACCGCTCACCGCGGCTATCCACGTTCATCCAATAATCCAGCTCTTTGAGCGCAGCATATCCGTTCTTGCGAATGTATTCGCGAGTGTGTTCGCTCAAGCTTTTGTTGGACAGGTTCACGTCTGGCGTGAACAGATATCCCAGCGTATTCACGCGGTCAATCCCGGCTGAGCCGTGATCACGTTCGATAATACCGCGCACGATATAGGAAATATCGAGGAAGCAACCGCTGCCTGTACCGCCGGACAGACCTGTCAGCAGGAACACCATCAGTTTTTTGTTGGTGCCTACGGATAAGGTTTTGATCTTTTTGTCGATGGCCTGCACGACCTGATTAATCTTGGTGAACAGGAGCAGACGTCCAGCCTGACGCACCCCTGCGGCGCCGTTCATGCCGTCCGTGATGCTCAGTTCCGGAGACAGCCAGTCTGTAATATATGGCTCCAGCACACTGCGGTTCTGCAGCAGTCCGCCAATCTCGGCATTGGACAGCAGCACGAATTCATTGATCGGATCAAGTCCGATCCCTTTATACTTTTTGGCACGGTCCTGTTCGTTCGTCTCAAAAGCCAGAAACTCCACATTGTCCGGCTTGTCCATTTTTTTCTTGGATACCGGGTCCTGTGGCAGCTTGAAACGACGGTTAATCTGATATTTGAGACGCAGCAACGCATCAATTCCCGTTCCTCCCAAACCAATAATCAGAATGGGATTATCAATTGTATCAACTCTGATCTTCTCACTGACAATACCTCCGCCAAGTGATACATCCAGTTGCTGAATATGTTCTCTAACAATCGGTTTCATTCGTTGTCCTCCCTTTAGTTAGACCAGTTGGGCACAAACTCATTACACTTGCCACTCCGATGACAGAGTAACCTTCCGATCGCTGTTATCCTCAGATTTTTTTGGTTCCCTTTTCTAAAGGGAAAAATCTGAGGATAGCGTATGCTTCCGATGTAGCTTTCTTTCAGAAAGCTTTTAGGCGAACGCTTCGCTTCTCCAGCTTTTTTCTGTCCTCTGCGTTCTCGTGTAAACGGTTAGTACCAACTTAAATTTGCATTCCTTTTAAACCAAACAATCAACTTACACCAAATACTCAATTAAAATGGTCTTGTCCGCCTGTTGCAGCGGGATGCTCAGTCGGTCACCGTTCTTCAGTTCAACGCCTGAGCTTGCATCGACTGCACGACCGGATTTCTCCAGCGTACCGCCTGCAGTGTTACGGATGATAATTCGATCCCCATTGCTGGGCGTAAATACATATTTTTCGGTTTCCTTCAGCTCAGGGTCCAGTTGCAACAACTGATGCAGATGGAATCTGCCCCGGAAGGATACCAGCTTTTTATATTGCGGATAGGACTTGTCGCCCGTGTTCTCATCACGAATCTCCACAACCATCTGACCTACAAATCCCCGGTTTTTGCGTTTCAGCCAACCCATCAGGAACCAGGCACCAACACCGACCACAATCAGAGCTATAACACCCAGGATGACAGGCAACCAAGGAAACGGCTTGTCCTGTTCACCGCCAGACGTTGTTGGTTGAGATGCACTTCCGGCTGCTCCGCTCGCGTTGATCGTGATTGGCTCACTTTCACGGTAGAAGCTGTCTTCTTCCGCACGGATGACTAATTCATAGTTATGATTGTCCGGTACTTCAAACGTTCCGTCAAAACCAGAACCTGTGTTTTTCAGCGGTTGTTCTTCACTTTTGCCTGTATCCACATCTTTCACAATCAGCGTGGCCTTCATATCTGTATACAGATCATTATCCTGAAGCGGCTGACCGCCATTCTCCAGTTTGGCTGCAAGATCAACCTTGTCTCCTTTGGTATGGGACTTGGTCTTAATTGGGTCCACAACGAGCTGAAGATCATAGTTGAACAACAGGTTGATATCGATACTGTCTTTTGGAGCCCCTTTTACCCGAAGTTTCCAGTCTCCTTCTTGGGGTTTCAACAGCTTCACCAATGAGTAACTTTTCGACGTCGAGAGCTTGGCTGCATCCGAGTTCAGGTCCACGGCTTGTCCGGAAGGGTCCGTCAATTGCACTTCCACCGGCTTCGAGGATATGATCGAAATATTTGCTTCCAATACACTGTCGTTCGGTACATTCACGGTAACTTCCTGATAACTGCCGTTTCCCGTTACAGAGGGCAGCTTGACCACATTCAGTTTGGCATGATCAGCAAAGATTTCACTCAGAATCTGTGGCAGATCATCCGGCGTATCGGTAATGAATGACTTACCTCCGGTCTGCTGGGCCAGATCTGCGAGTGCATCCTTGTTCAGCTTGCCATCCGCGTTCAGTCCAATCGTATATACCGGAATGCCTTGATCTTGTGCTCCCTTCACGGCTTTTGCCAGGTCAGCATCAGATTGTGCCTGTGTACGGCCTTTGGTTTTGTTAAAGTCATTGTTGCCATCCGCCAGCAGCACGATCATCGGCGAGTGGGATGGGTCTGCACCATGATTCAGTATGTTGACGGCTTCGGCGACACCAACAGAGACATCTGTATATGGCCCCCGGCCGAGTTGATCAATAAAATCCTTCAGGCTGCTCTTGTCCGCATCGGACTGAATCTCCAGCATAGCCTTTTCCCGCTCCACCTGATCGGTATAAGCGACAATCCCTACCTTGTCCCCCTGGACGGGCAGCATATCAATAAACATTTTCATGGCTTCATTACTAATCTTGTCACGGTCACTTGTATTCATCGAGTTACTTACATCGGCTACAAGTACCGCATCGATTCCGCTTGTCTGTGCCTGAGCCGCTGCAGCTTGTGGCAGCAACGCCTGAGGTAGCAGTAGCGTTAGAATTGCCAGCAGAACCATCGTTCCACTGAGCCAGCGTATTTTGCGTGTCCGCAGCATTGGGTGTACTCCTTCACGTTTGAGATTAAAATGGGAATAGTTTATTATAGGCGTCAAGCCTTAAGGAAATCTTAACAGTCTGCTAATAAATTCTGAAAAGCACCCCTATCTTGAGTTACAGTTTTGTAATGACTGACAAAAATCGACGATTTCACACCTGTAACTGGCACAAAAGTACCAACTATGGAAATATGATATAGTTATTGCCAGCAAACTGCAATATAACAGCGCTTGATTACCAAGCCATAGAAGGGAACGGATTATGGTTACATACGGATGCCTCGCCATATTGTTTCTTTTTGTCATCATAAAGGGTTTTGCACTCCAGCTTCATCGGCGGAAACCGGTCTCCCGCGAAGACACGGATCGTACCCTCTACACTATTCTGAATGGTGAGCGTGATTGAGCATGAGTACTAAACTAGTTGTATCCATACGACCATTTCAACGAACGACCTATGCCTATGAAAAGTTGCAAGTCTGCACCCGTTGTGGACAGTATACCTGCCTGTGGGAAGAGGAGTGCACGGCCTGTGGCCGGGGTACCCTGAATTCCGTTCAAGCGAAGGCAACTTCCCGTGTGAAACGCCGCATTGCACGCGACCTGTTCATTACGATATTGTTCGGTGCAGCTGCCACCTATTTTGGTGAAACCATAGATCAGACCATGGCGGCAGCCAGTGTTTCCCTGCTGCTTCTGGCCTTACTGATCTTCATGCAGAAACGTTCGTTCGAGGTAGAGCAGCAGCGCGAGTTGAAGCGCACGTTGCAACAGGATGAGGAACTCATCCGCCAGGGCATTAACCGCAACTGGGCTCTGGTCGCCGAAGCTCGAAAGCAGGATGAAGCACTTGCCTATGAGATGCTCCGCGAGATCGGCTCACTCGTCTACAATGACCGGATTCGACTGCAGCAGGTTGCTCTGTTACAATCCTTTGTCCTGCGCAGTGATATGGATCTGCAGCTCAAGCCCTTGCTGTTACGCAGCTTCGAGCGGCTGCTGGCTGAATATATCGGTGAGATTGCTCGGCTTAAGCCGGATTTGATCCGTGAAGATGCGATCCGTTATATCGCAACCTATGAAGTGAACATTTTACAGCTCCACAATGGAATTCAGATACTTACAGCCGTAGCTGCTGCTGCCGTGCGCAAGAGCAAATATATTGAGTTATTCCCTAGTCTTATTACCCGCTACGCTCGCTTTATGCCCAAGGATCGATTCATGAGACTTTATCACACGATTGAACGCTATCCAAGCAAGGCACGAGGGGGATTGGCAGAGTCGGTAGGTCGGGTGTATAACGAGAAATATCGGGATCAATACGCAGATGTTCAGCTGTAGAGATGATATATTGAGAAAGAAAAACGTAGTTTAGTGCAAACTCACTCCCTGTATATAGACGAATGCAATTTCATCCATCCCTGCATGCGCGTCAGCACCACAGATCGAAGGTTATGCTTCTAATGATATAAGAATTAATCCAAAAACACCCCATCCTTAGGTCTAGGATGAGGTGTTTTGAATTTTATGGCAGTCTGCCACGTGCTATACGCAATACACGGACAAAAAGAAAAACTAGATGGGGAATACCTAAATGGCATCTTCCATGGATCAAGCAGGCACGCAAACAGGCACTCAACAGATGACAAACAGAATAAGCGGAAATGAGCATCTGTCCTGTTGAAAAAGGGCCGCGACGTGGTTCCTTCGCGACCCTTGATCTGAGGGTTCGGTACATCTGTACCCGAACCCTCTCATATGCTCCATGCCAAACGATGTGGCATGGCATGGTGCCTGCGCAATTGCGGCTATATTGCTGCTTGCGCCAAGGCTTTACCGTCCGCGACGAGAATCGCGACGGTCGCCCTTCGCCGGCCCGCGTCCTGCGGATTCCGGACGGCGAGAGCCTTCGCTGCTGCGCCCGGAGCTGCGCTTGTCGGCGCTACGGCCAGCCCAGCCGCTGCTAGCTGCACCGCGTCCGCCTTGGCCCGCTGCTCCGCGACTGCTGTCGCTGCTGCGCGCGGAACCACGACCTGCGCTGCGCTCGTCGCCACTGCGACCCGCACCGCGTCCACCTTGACCTGCAGCTCCGCGACTACTGTCGCTGCTACGGCCACCGCTACGACCACCACTGCGTCCGCCTTCACTGCGTCCACCTTCGCCGCCGCGGGAACCACGCCCCCCACGTCCGCCAGAGCTGCGATCATTACGACCTGCACCACGACGGGCACTGCCTGTTCCGGAAGAGCGTCCGCCTGAACGTTCGTCATCCCCTTGACTGTTGATAGATCGTCTAGCTGCTCCAGTAGAAGCAATTGGACCTTCGCTCGTCCACTGGATACGGGACAGCTTCTGGTCGATCCCTTGTTCAATACGTGCAAGTTCCGGTCTGTCGTGTTCTGTTGCAAACGTTACAGCAAGACCTGTACCACCTGCACGGCCCGTACGACCAATCCGGTGGATATAACTTTCCGCATCATGCGGCATATCGTAGTTAAATACATGCGTTACGCCTTCAACATCAAGTCCACGTGCAGCTACATCTGTAGCAACCAGCACTTGCAGTTTGGCATCACGGAACGCTTTCATTACGTTCTCACGCTTGGATTGAGACAGATCTCCATGAAGTTCATCACTTGCATAACCTGCTTCACGCAGATCCTGGTTCAGCTTGGATGCACGACGCTTGGTCCGGCAGAAAATAATCGCCAAGTATGGGCGATACGTATCAATCATGCCGCGAAGCGCTTCAAGCTTACCGCGATCCGTACACTCCAGCACTTGCTGACGAATCTGTTTGATCGGGATAACAGATTGGGAAGATACCTTAACATCTTCCGGATCTTTCATGTAGGTCTTCGCCAGGTTGCGAATCCCCTTTGGCATCGTTGCTGAGAACAGCATTGTCTGACGTTTGTGTGGAAGCTCACTAAGAATAGTCTCCACATCGTCCAGGAAGCCCATGTGCAACATTTGGTCGGCTTCATCCAGCACCAGTTTTTTCACATTATCAAGCTTCAACGTGCCACGGCGCAGGTGATCCAGAAGACGCCCTGGTGTACCAATAACGATCTGGGTACCGTTCTGCAATTTACGCAGTTGCTTGTCCACATCCTGCCCGCCGTATACGGCAAGCACATGCAGTTTATCGTCGTTTGCCGTGAGTTTCTTCGCTTCTTCCGTAATTTGCAGCGCAAGCTCACGCGTAGGCGCAATAATCAACGCTTGCGGCGAACGGTCGGATACGTTAATTTTCTGAATAATCGGCAGCAAAAATGCCAGCGTTTTCCCTGTTCCTGTCTGTGCCTCAGCGATAATATCGCGTCCACCCAGCAGTACCGGAATCGAACGCTCCTGTACCGGAGTCGGCACGGCGATGCCCTGATGTTTCAGGATCTCGCACCATTCCGGGCGAATGCCCAGTTGTTCAAAGTTTGCCAATCGTTACACCTCTGTATATTCATTTAGATAAGTCCATTTCATAATGACCTTAGTATCAGTATCTGCCATCAAGACTAGTTTTCCTTATATCAATCATGTTTATGAAATGAATTTTTTAAAAAGCAATCCACTCGTTGCTCTTCTTCTCCATACCCTGTAGTTTACACGTTAGTCAAGCAAAACAAAAGGGGATACAGCGTTACACCCTAACTTGTAGCATAAAATCTCGAGATCAGCGTGACTTGTATCAACCAAGTGACTCTAGATCTGCCTTCAGGTTGCTGATGATGTGGAAATAATGACCTAGCATGCCTCAGGCTCTAATAAAAAACAGCGACGCCCTCTCCCCGATTGCCGGAAAAAGTGCGACGCTGATTAAAATGCATCTTTTTATGTTATCTATTCGTTGTTTACTTCGTTGCAACCAAGTTACGAACCGTGCCCGCCCGCTGTAGCAAATCCACTCCGTTCAAGAATGCGAGTGCTCTCCTCGTTCAACCCGCGCAGGTGCACGGTTTTGCCAAGCTTCGCGTACTTGAACTTCACTTTGCCAATAGCTACAACCGCGGTATTATCCCAGATATGTGACCCTCCGAAATCAATCGTGATCTCATTCGGATCGGCCTCTGCATCGAACTCATCGACAAAGTGGGAGGATGAACCGAAGAAGAACGGTCCGTGAACCCGGTACACCTTCTGCCCTTGTTCCTGGCTTGCCTGTACACGGATCTTGGTCTGTTTCCAGCCAAAATGCAGCACACTGAGCACAACGCCGACCATAACCCCGATCGATAGATCGTGGGTATAGACCACAATCGCCACCGTGACAATCATGACAAAGGCTTCCGCCCGCGGCACACGAGCAATATTTTTGAGGGAACTCCAGTCAAATGTTCCAATACACACCATAAACATCACGCCAACGAGCGCACCCATTGGAACCTGTTTTACCACTCCGCTAAGCAGCAATAACAGGATGGCTAGAAACGCACCTGCGGTAAACGTCGACAATCTTCCACGCCCGCCAGACTTCACATTAATAACCGACTGCCCGATCATCGCGCAACCCGCCATACCACCAAACAACCCGTTGATAAAGTTTGCAATCCCCTGACCACGCACCTCGCGATTCTTGCTACTCTTGGTCTCGGTCATCTCATCAACAATGGTAGCGGTCAGCAGTGATTCCAGTAAACCAACCATTGCCAGAGTAAATGAATAGGGCAGTAAGATCATCAGCGTTTCCCAAGTCCACGCGATATTAGGCAAGTGGAACATCGGCAGGGTACTAGTCAGATTGCCCATTTGACCGACTGTTTTCACGTCCAGATGAAATACCACCGTAATAATCGTCATCACGATGATTGCAATCAGAGGAGATGGGGCAGCTTTGAAAAACCGTGGCAAAATATAAATGATCGCCAGCGTACCCGCCACCATTGCATACATGATCCAGTTCGCTCCCGTGAAATGGGTTAACTGTGCCATAAAGATCAGTATAGCCAGTGCATTCACGAATCCGGTCAGTACCGAATGAGGCACAAACGTAATAAACCGTCCAACCTTAAATATGCCCAGTAGAAACTGGATAATTCCCGTCAAAATCGTAGCCGCAAAAAGATATTCCACGCCATAATCCTTGACGAGTCCAACCATCAGTACCGCCATGGCACCTGTTGCCGCCGAGATCATGCCGGGTCTTCCACCTGCAATCGAGATCACAATTGCAATTGTAATCGAAGCATACAACCCGACCATCGGATCAACACCCGCAATGATGGAGAACGCAATGGCTTCCGGAATTAACGCCAGCGCTACCGTAATGCCTGCCAGCACATCTCCGCGAATGTTGCCAAACCATTGTTGTTTTAAAGTATTCATATGTTCTTACCGTTCCTCCTACGTGTATCCTAATAATGGACAATCTTACTGAAGAGTAACGGAATCCGTACACCACTAACCAACCACCCAGGACAGCACAAAACAACGGATCCCTCTCCGCATCTTTTGCTTATGCTCTTGCCTAAGTTGCATCATTCTCTACCATCCGTATAACCTTGACGGGTTCATGAGCACTCACGTCTTTTCCGTTCCAGTGTGTACCGCTGGTCTTCCATTACTGCCTTCAGTTATCTTACTCGTGCGACATCAGGAGCTGATCCTGATGCCCATAGGTTTTCCCCTCTCAGAAAAACCGGGTCCGTTAATGTACTGACCTATTATTATAGTCACAGGACTGGATATGTACTAATACAGTTAAGGCGAAAAAACAGAACCTTTTCTTCTATTATCTTAATATTTCTATAATTTACTCACCAATTCTCTATTCACAAAAAAATAACCCGCAAAGATCCTTTGGAGAAAGTCTCTTTGCGGATACTCTTGTAATGTCATGCTATTGCTAGAACCTTCCCGACTTGAATATCGAATAGAGCAGGAAAGCCACCATCAGAATCGCAACCAGGAACCCAATCTCAATGACCGGAATATCCCACAGCATCGTGGACTGATGACTAATCGACGAACCAATAATCAGTCCCACCATGATGATACAAAAAGCGAGTAACACAATACTGAAAGACAGCCGATTGCTGATCTGGTCCATTCTGCGCATGAGTGCATCCAGTTCAGGGACACTGATCTCCAGCCTCAGCTTGCCTTTGCTAATAATGGATGATAACTGCCTTAACTGCCCTGGCAGACCAATGACACTCTCGGCCATATCAGCCGCACTGCGGAACAACCGATTCTTGATTCTTCCAGCGCTAAAACGTTCCTTGATCAGCTTCCGCCCAAAAGGCTCGGCCATATCTACAATGCTCAGGGAAGGATCGAGATGTTCGATTACACCTTCCATCGTTAGCAACGATTTACCGAGCAGAAGAATATCCGCAGGCATGACAACCCGGTGCCTCTGGGCTACGCCGAACAAGTCATTTAACGCCTGACCCACACTAATCTTCGAAAAGGGAATATCGTAATATTTGCTACGCAACTTGTCCAAATCCACATGAAGACCACGCAGGTCCATGTCATCTGGCATCATGCCGAGCTTCTCAATCGCCCGGATCATACTGTCCGTATCTTTGCGCATTAACCCAATAATAAGCGAAGCAAGCTGTTGTTTCATCTCATCACTCAGACTGCCCACCATACCGAAGTCTATAAAGGCAAGACGTCCATCCTTCAATACCATCAGATTACCCGGATGTGGGTCAGCGTGAAAGAAACCCTGAATAAAAATCTGATTTAATAATGAATCCACCAGCCGCTCGGCAATGTTATTCAGATCATGACCGCGTCTGACCAGTTCTTCACGATCATTGAGTTTGATACCTTCGATATACTCCATCGTGAGTACACGGGATGAAGTCTGATCCCAGTAGATTGACGGGATTTTCACCTTGTTGTCCTGTTGGTATTGCTGTGCAATCTTTTCCGTATTGCGGCCTTCGACCGTATAATCCAGCTCAGCCATCAGTGCCTGAGCATATTCTTCGACCATTTGTGGAAGCTGATATTGCTTCACCCAATCCCAGCGCTTCTCGGCCATGGCTGTCAGCTCACGCAAAATATCCAGGTCACGCTGTACAATACGCGATATACCCGGCCGCTGAATCTTGATGGCTACAGACTCACCGCTTCGAAGTTTGCCCAGATGCACCTGTCCAATGCTGGCCGCAGCTACAGGGGTATCCTCGAACCGGGAAAAGATCTCCTCCAGCGGTATATCCAATTCCTGTTCCAAAATACCCCGTGCCGTCTCGGAAGAGAACGGCGGGACCTGATCCTGCAACTTCACCAGCTCACGAATGACAGACTCAGGCAACAGATCTGCCCTTGTACTTGCGAGTTGCCCCAGCTTAACGAAAGCTGGCCCCAGCTCCTGCAGCACAAGCCTGATGCGTTCACTCAGCGTTTTGGTGGTGTGTGCTTCACGCGACATCCACCGTCTGGGCAGAGCCAGCAGCTGGAACAAACCCAGCTCCTCGACCATATAACCGAAGCCATGACGCACTAGCGCCATGGCAATTTCACGGTATCTGCCGACATGTTTAATTCGCACTGCCATCTACTCGATCTCGTTTCCTTTGAGAGGAGGAGGAACTTCAAGTGGAGCTGGGGATTCATCAGGTTGGAGCTGTGGTGATTGGCCCAGTTCGGCAAGTTTTTTCTCCAGGACAGCAACGCGCTGTTCCAGACTGGTTACATCACTTTCGGATGCCACACCAGCTTCCTGAAGCACTCGCTTGACCTGCTCCTGAATCATTCTCTTGAACTGACCCTGCTCTTCATCGCCCCGTTCCAGCAGACGTTCAACCAAAGCTTTGGATTCACCGGGCGCAAGTTCCCCACGCTTGACCAAATCATCCACGGTTTTCTCAATTTTTTCTTTGCTTACAACAGTAAGACCAAGCCCTAACGAGATCGCCTTTTTGAACAAATCGCTCATTTTTGTCATCCTCCTCTTCGTTGATCTCTATATTATACCCCTTATACTCTGCATGCAAAGTTGCGTGTCCGATCAGACGTAACGTGCAGCCCATTTGCCTGCTTGCAGAAGTAATTTACGGTACGTTTCGTGTGCAAAAGACGGTACATGGTGACCCGGCATCAGATAAACAATACGCCCAACACCATATCGATGAGCCCAAACCGCAGGTTTTGGTCCATCTTCGGATTGATATTCCAGCAATATTTTCGTTTCAGCAAAAGAACCAAATTCGAACTGATACGGCTCTTCTTCCATTGTGAAATTCGAAATGCCCTCCGTCACGGGATGGCTTTCCGCCGTTACAGTAAATTCAAGCGGTGCATATGCCGGATGATGCAGGAACTTGGCACCGATCATCTGTTTGAGCTCATAACGATTTTGGAGCGAAATGCCGTTATGTATAATGACCAGTCCACCTCCATTACTTACATAGGACAACAAACCTGCTGTCTGCTGTGGAGAAACTTTCCCCTTCCAATCGTCCATGTATGAGATACATACATCAAACCCGGTTATATTTTCTTGCAGCAGCATATTCCGGTTCTCACTGCACTGCACAGTCATAGTATCATGGAAAATTCGGCTAATCTCCGCATCCACACCTTGAAGCGGGTGCCAATCCGGATGTGTATAATCGCCAAGTAGTAATGCTTTTTTACGATGATCCATTCAATCAATCTCCTTTCTTGTTCACCTCACTGTATCAATCAACTACCAGGGGAGCTTCTCGCCCTTGTAGTCCACATATGCGGGTTGATCTCCTTTAAACTGTTCATGGCGGTCGATAAGTACTGCGATATGCTGTGCAGATTGCTCGGGCGTGAGATCCGCAGCAACATCCAATTCGCCCCGCATATAACTCTGTACCCAACCGGGATGCACAAGCATCACTTGTCCGCCTTCATCCTTCAGACCATTGTGTACAAGACGGGCCTGCATGTTCAAAGCAGCTTTGGACATACAATAGGCATACCACCCATCCCGACTGCATTGTTCTATACTTCCAGCCTCGGAAGAGATATCAACAATCAGCTTGACCTGTCCTTGAAGAAGGAGGGGTAACAGGGAATGAGTCACACGCAGTGTACCTAAGGTGTTCACATTAAATACTTCGGTCATCTCCGCCATATTCAACGGCCCGCGGATATGATCCGTAATACTCCCTAGTATAGCCGCATTATTGATCAGCATATCCAAATGATTCGTATCCAGCTTCAACGTCTCCGTGAACAGAGTACCGACAGGTCGTCCGCGATATCCAGTTCGATGGCGCGCAGATGGTCCGGATATCCTTCTGCAAGCATACGAATCCCCTCGGAATCCTCCACGTCCAGACCGGCCGCATACACGAGATACCCTCTCTTCAGCATCTGTGCTGTCAAAGCCAATCCCAATCCCCGAGCAGCTCCCGTTACACATACGGTTCTCATCATGATGTCCCTCCTTCGCATAATGATTCTGTCTTTTATTCATTCCACATATTCATCTGAAAACCTTTAATTCAGAATGGGATCGCCAACTTCACGACCAAAGACTCAGGGGGCAAAAGCGATATTAGAGCCATTTTGCTTATTGAATTCAGCTATCTATTTGAGCTATAAATAGCTGCTATTATCCCTGCATATATCGCTCCTGCCGATAGGCTAAACAATGTTCCACCCATCTTTGAGCGGCTGCCGGGTAAGAACCCAGATGAAGCTTCTGATCGAAGCACTATCAAGGATGTACATTCGTGTTTTAGTTGTAACGTATAAATTCTATAATCTAAACAAAACCGCATCATATAGCGATGCGGTTGAGCTTAATGCACACCCTTTATTCATGAAGCGACGCCAAAAGCTTTTTGTCGAACTGATCTAAAAGCAGGCCACTAATCTCTAATCTTAGCCGCACGCCCTGCTGCAAAGTAACGTCCAAGCTCAACGATGAGTGCTCCCATCTTCTCTTCCTCCGGAATGACCAGTGCCTCAATGCCTTCTTCACGCATGGAGTTTGCTGTTACTTTACCTACAGACGCAGGGATTACGCCTTGTCTGAAGGCTGCAAGCAACGGCTCAAGCTTGTCCTGGGAGGCTGCATATTGGGTCAGAAATCTGACCTGCGGTCCACTTGTGAACGCAACAGCATCTACTTCGAACTTTAGAATTTCATTCAGTAACTGTTCCAGCTCTGTCTCTTCTGGCGGTACATGGCGGTAAGGAAGCACTTGTCTGACGATTGCACCTTGTTCTTTCAACCATGCAACGAGCTTGGGAGCTGTCTCCCCATGAAGCTGCAACATCACCTTTTTCCCTGCGAGATCATGTGGGGCGAATTCTCGAATGAGCCCGTCCGTGCTACCGTCATCATCTCGTACCAGTGGTGTTAACTTGCGCTTTTTGAGCGCATTCACCGTCTTGTATCCCCTTGCCGCGATTGAGGATTCCGATAATGCATCCAGTAATTTTCCTGCCACTTCCATATCCTCAGCCATTTCAAACAATGCATCCAATCCCATACCCGTAGTTAACACCGCCCAGTCTGGCGGGTCTGAAATCCAGGATACCAGCCCATCTCTGATACTCCGGTCATCCAGGAATACGGTCCCCTGTGCCGGTCGCACAAGCGGGATTCCACCCATTTTTTCAACCAGTACGGACATTTCTTTCGATTTTCGTGGTCCTGTCAATGCTACACGCACACCTGCCAAATGTTGAGCCATTCATGTTCCCCCCGTTAGTTCAGCCGAATGTTCATCAGTCTGACTACAGTATACAGGGTACTTCTGTGAAGGGGAACTGTGCTTTCCCTCTTTTTGCCCGTTCATCTATAAGGATTTTTGATGGAATGCATCAGGAAGGCTGGAGTTCTCCGCCATGAGAATCCTGCCTTCTTTTCTCTCCATCCTTCTCCGAATCAGAGGATTCATGTCCCTGTTCATGCTTCTCTTTCTTTGACTGGTCTCCCGATCTCTGTTGGGTAGATTCTTTATTATCCTTTTTACGTGGACGAAGAAACAGAAACAGCACAATGGGGAAAAGCGCTTCAAAAACAATGGCAATCCATGTCCATTCCCGAGTAAAACGATTGAGCTGAATCGCATTTCGGAAGAACCAGAAAGCACATACGAATCCGACCAAGGCGACCGGGCCCGTCATCATCTTTCCCGACACTTTGGGAATCATTCGCTTCAGTCCCCAACAGACAAAGTATAGATCAAATGCAATCTTCGTGATCATGGTCGGCATGGTTGCTGCTGCCAGCGCAAGGTCAAACCGGTCTAGAAAATCACTGATTTGCAGCTGCCTTGCCAGCTCATAGGATGGGTATACCAGTCTGGAAGCAATAGGGACTCCAATCGCAGTTATCGTCTCCACAAGGATAAGCATCATTAGAAGTGCAGAGATGATCATTCCCCCTAGAACAGACTTGAAACGAAAATCACTACCCTTGATGACAAACGGCAATGCAATCATCTCTCCATAAAAAGAAAATATGTACCAACTTCCCTTGCCTACTCCTGCAACATCAACATGAAAATAAGGCATGAGATTATCCATATTTACCTGCTGAATAAGCATGAAAGGTATAATCATAGAGATCAGCAGGAACAGGGTAACATACAACTCCGCCATTCCGATTAAGGAACCCAGTCCGCCTCGAACGATAAAGATCCCCATGACCACCAGAGATACTGCAATGATGGAAATGGGTGTGTTCTCCAGTAGCGTTATACTCACATAGTCACCCGATAATCGGATATCTCTTGCAAACACAAAGAAAAAAAATAGAATGTACAGAAATCCCATTACTCTCCCCAAAAACGGGAATCGCTGAACAAGGGATTCGAACAGATCCTGATTGGGAAAACGCTGCTGGACCCTACTTATCAACCATAGAGACGCCATCATCACAAGAACAACGGGCACATACGAGAGATAAGCATGCTGCTCCGCGTAGAAAATGGCCTGCGCGTGGGGCTGAATCAGCGTACCTGTAATACTGAGCAGTAGCACGAGCAGCACGATCTGCCGATGAGTCACACTCTGATTCATACAATACCTCCTTTCCGTCATTCAATCTGCAATTTGCATACTCCCTTATCTGCAATCTATGGTAAGGGTAACAATCGCTGAATAACATGGCTCATCCATATCGTGACATAAAGCGTTTTACTCAAGTGAGTGACATAGAACCAAATGCCCGTCCCCAATGCAATCAGACCATAGGATATCCAGCGATTAATGGCTGATGCCTGCTTCATATGTCTGAAATCCATCAAGATGACCACAATTGCCATGCCCAGATAGGTAAACAAAAGCGGTTTAATCATGAATGACGTCCTCCTCCATTACACCGATTGGTTTATTGATCACTCCTACATTTTCAATAATGACATGGGGAATAACGGTTACCTCAACGTCAGGATAAATGACATCCCATCGATCCTTCATCTTGTCCCATTCCGCCGGCAGGTGTTGATGGATAGATCGACCGATTCCAAGAATATCGGCATGATACTTCTGCTGAACCAATCGGATGCCTTCCTCAATGTCTGACTTTATTTTCTTGTGGATGGCGTCATTTAACTTCAATATCTCTTCCTCCCGCCGGTCACCGTAATTCGATTCGTTATCCACGATAACTCCCTTGGCGTACAATTGAATGTTCACCTTAACCTTGTCATTCTTGACACTGGGGTGCAGCGAAGAATTGTTCTCGTTCAGTTTGATGAATATATCTCCTTCTCCCCGTGGAGCCTCGACCATAACCTCTGGCGCATTGGCCTCACCCATGGCCAGAATCAGTGCATCTGCCGGTGCCTTGTCGATCATGCCTACCAGCTTGTCTTTCTTGAAAATGGCCAATCCATCCATCTTGATGTTCGTTTTGGTGTCCTTCCAGTTCTTCGGCACAGTGTCGGCAACCGAAGCAATGGGCAGAAAAGGATCTACGCCTTCACTAAGAATGGAATCTATAAACGTCTTGAGTGAGCGGGGATTTCGCATATTTAAAAAACACAATTCCCGCACCATCTCAGATGGAAATTTTTCTATGGGTGCATCAGTATCCATGACCTTATATGCTTCTCCTCTTGTCACAACCGGCAACGCTGAGAAACGATTGAGCGGGTAACGTGTCATCAAATCCAGCATAGGGGCAACGCCCTCCCTAGCCAAATCCTCACCGATTAGCAGAGTACGACGATGAGCGTAATATAATCTGCGTGAGAGCGCCTTTTGCCCTTCAAGAGATGTTCCGTGAAAGGTTTTGGCTGTATTGGACAATATGAACCAAGATTTATCACCACTTGTGCCCCCTCCTCCTCCTTCACTACCCGTAGCACCAGATTGTCCTGGAAGCGCAATCTGCAGACTGGATCTGTAATTTTGTTCCTCCTTATCCACGGCGACACCAATTACAAAGGCAACATCATTTATTTCCTCTCGGTCCCAGCAACCTGAAATGAGAGAGGTACATAACAACAGAGCTATAACTGCCCGGTATTTATACATGAAATGCATGGGTTTACCACCCCTCTTCTGCTTCAGGCGAACCATTGATCTTCTCTGCCATCCGCTTCTGATCCCGTTGAACCGTAGATGGACGATTGATCATTTTCCACCATGGTACACGAATGAGAATATCCTTAGTATCTGTTTTGCTGTATGGGCTAAGACCTGACAGATACGGCATACCAAATGAAGTCATCTGGGTCAGATGCACCGAAATCAGGACCAGACCGATCACGATACCATACAGTCCGAACATACCAGCCAGTAACATGATTGGAAAACGCAATAAACGAACGGTAATTGCAAAGTTAAACCGTGGAATCGTAAAGGAAGCAATACCTGTCATGGATACGATAATAACCATCGGTGCAGATACAATCCCTGCCTGAACGGCTGCCTGCCCAATTACAAGTGCACCCAGGATACTGACGGCCTGCCCTACCGTTTTCGGTAACCTGACTCCTGCTTCACGGAGAGCCTCGAAAGACAGCTCCATGATGAGTGCTTCAACCAGTGCGGGAAAGGGGATAGCTTCCCGTGCTCCTGCGATACTTAAAATCAATGTGGTGGGTAACATGTCCTGATGAAATGTCGTAATAGCGATGTATAGCGCTGGCAGGAATAACGCAATGGCTACGAACAAAAAACGAATCCACCGCAACAGATTAGTGATAAAGAATCGTTCATAATAATCCTCGCTGGCTTGAAGCATCTGCCACATGGTCACTGGAGCAATTAACGCAAAGGGAGTTCCGTCTACCAAAATGGCAAATCGTCCTTCCAATAAGTTACCTGCTACTGTATCCGGGCGCTCGGAATAGTGCATCTGTGGGAATGGAGAATACGGGTGGTCCTCAATCAGTTCCTCGATATAACCCGTCTCCAGAATGCCGTCAATTTTGATCTTTTCCAGGCGTTCCTTCACGTCCTGAACCACCTTTGGATCAACAATATCGTCCAGATAGGTCAGAACAATATCGGTTTTGGTTTCTGTGCCTAGTGTCATACTTACCATCTTGAGGGAGGGAGTTTTCAGCTTGAACCGCAGTAAAGCCGTATTCACGCGCAGTGTTTCGGTAAATCCCTCCCGTGGTCCCCGAATGACGGATTCCGTCTGAGGTTCCTCCACACCGCGTCTGACGCCACCTTTGACGTTAAACATCCAGGCTTCGTTACTTCCATCGATCACCAGAAGGGCGGAGGATGCCAGCACCCCTTCAGCCGCGGCAGCCCAGGTGTTAACGCGCTTCACCTGTGTTAGCTCAACGGTTGTATCATCCAGTGGAACATCAGGTTCATCTGTACGCTGCTGCACCAGCCCACGAATAATCGGACGCAACATGTGTTCCTGGATATCAGCCGAATTAACAATGCCTTCGATATAGACCAGAAGTCCTTTCACTTCAGGCGTAATCATGACGTTGCGAAAAACCACATCCGAGCAATCGGAGAAGATCTCCTTTACCGCCTGAATCTGAGTTTCATGTACTGCACTAATCGGCTGCCGTAGAAAAGGCGGGGACGGCAGTCCCAGAGGGATATGCTTTTTTTCTTCTGACGCTCGTCCCGGTTGTCGGGACTTGTCTTTCCCAGATGTTTTGTCTGCCATATGCCGCCCCTCCGTTCTTGTTTTTTTTATACAAGGTAGCTTGTGCCAGACAGTTGGGAATTATGTGGTCTTTTTTGCAAAATTACGATTATGTTCTCTGAGTTTTCAGACAGCAAAAAAGGCCTCTGTATTTAACAGAGACCTCTGGGATGTTCCAAGTTCTATCGTTACTTACAAGTTAATCTGCAAAATAATTTTCAGGCACATAACGAATCTCCGACTTCGCATAGATGCTTAGCGTGTGACTCTCCCTGTCGTACACAACCCGCTCACCTTCTACGTAGTACCAGTGTTTCAAAAGGGGCTGGTCCTTGCGTTGGACGAAACGAAATACGTTCAGTTCTTGTCTAAGCTCCATAATCTGTTCCACAATCTGCTCGTCCAGACCCGTAACGGTAAATATGAAGCCTGTACCTTCCTGTTGGAACCGATAGGACAGCGAATCTGTTTTGCTATTAGCTAATCCTCGCCCGGTCACCGCATGTTTAACCATAAACCATTCCTGTTGCGCCATACGTGTATATCCTCCTTCATCTTGGAGTTCATTTCATCAGCCATCTACGGCAAATCAATAATCATATAGAACGTATCTTCATTTCCTTGCAGTTCGATTGAATCCCGCTGTTCCACACGAGCCGTATCGCCTTCGTTCAACAGGTACTCTCCATCCAATCCCAGCTTGCCTTCGATGGAGAAAATGTACATCCGGCGGCCCGAATCCTGATTAAAGGTTAACGTTTCGTCTTTGGCTAATCGGCCAAGGTAGATCGTCATATCCTGATGAATGGTCGCAACTCTTGGTCCCCCATCTGGGGATACAATCGGCACGAGTGCTCCTGCCAATGCCGCTGGATCAAATGATGTGGTCTCATACGAGGGCTCCAACCCTTTGGTCTGTGGCATGAACCAGAGCTGAAGCAAACGTACTTCTTCGGTATCGGATGCATTATGTTCGGTATGAATCATGCCACTGCCTGCTGACATCCGTTGGATACCACCAAAACCTGTAACGGCTACATTGCCCAGATTATCTTCATGTCGCAACTTGCCGTTCAGTACGATGGATACAATCTCCATGTCACTATGTGGGTGAGCCCCAAAACCGCGGCCAGGCGCGATCACATCGTCGTTCGCTACCCTCATCGGTCCAAACGCCGTATTTTCGGGGTCTTGGTATTCTCCAAAGGAAAAGCTGTGACTGCCACGGAGCCAGCCTCGATCGAAGCTAGAGCGGGCATCGGATGGAATGACGTTAATCATAAAATGCATCCTCCTTATTTTTTCTTAGTAGCATACTTATTCTCATTGTATCAAACCAAAGGCATGTCGTCCAAACGAAAAAGTTCTCTACTGATCAGCCCGGTTCGCAAATCAATTCCCAAACCGGCCTGGCCAATAAAGAACCTCATTACAGGACTAATCCTGCACTTCATTATTTGTAGTAATCGTTAGTCCATTCAAGCACTCACATTCTGGCGAGCGTTCCCCTGTCTGGAGAACAGATAATCCACGGCCAGGAGGCGGCTTCCTGTGAAGAGCAGTGTCAGGGAACCCGCCAGCAGCAGGTAATCTAACTCGGTACCACTCAGGAACGGCTCACCCACTTTGGCTGTAAACAGAACGCCAACCATCACGATGGCAAACAGGGCAGCAAACACACGTGTTCCCAGACCCAGAATCATCGCTGCACCACCTACCAACTCAATGATGGCTACAACGGATGCAAGAAATCCGGGAATACCAATACTTTCGAAAAAACCTACCGTACCGCTGATTCCACCTTCGAATTTACTCCAGCCATGCAATACAAAGATCAAACCGATCATAATCCTTGAGAAAAGTAATCCAATCTCTACACTTTTATTATTCATGTTCATCTTCCTTTCACATTATATTCGACTTCAATTTAGCCCAATTAATCTATCCGATGGACCAAACAAACAAGATAGAGAGCAATAGAAAAACAGTAGCCGACATCAAAACAGCATAACGTGGCAATCTCAGCGTCACGTCCTGTTCGGGGTCCAGCAGACGTGAAATGCGGACATTCACCGACGTATCCGCAAATGAGGATTGAACGGTCAGTTCTGTGGCCCCCCAAGGTTCAGGACAAGCACGGAGCAGCTTGAGCAAAGCACTGCCAATGCCTGCCACATTGCCTGTACGCTCAATGGCCTCATTGTCTGCCAGAATTTCTCTAACGATATTGTAATGTTTCGAAGTATGCTTCAATACGGGAATATACGGCATCATGATTGCAAATACCGATAACAGTGTCGTTTTCAGTGGGTCACGGTGCCACAGATGATGGACTTCGTGGTACACAACTGCTGTCTCCTCTTCTGCATCCAGCATCGTCAGAAGCCCCGTGGAGAGTACGATGCAAGGTCTCCATAGACCAATTGTAAATGCAACCGGAGAATGCTTGTCCACTACAATGAATCCTGGCTGTCCAAGATGGTGATACTTGGACTCCAGTTCGCGAGACAATGCACGCACCTCCATGGAGCGGAGCTTACGTACGGCTGCTCTGGTTTTCATCATACGCACCATTAGCAACCAACCTGTTCCCGCAAATGTCAGCAATACCAGTGCCAGCAGGAAATGTCCCACGGATAACCAACCCAGTCGACTCATCCAATGATTGCAGAGCCAGAGCAGGTTAAACGGGATATCCCAGCCAAAAATTTTGTACATCGCGTACATGAACATCTGCATGAACACGAGTAACGGAATGCCAAACCCGACGGTAAACAAAAGTTTCGAGCGGGTCTTCCACATCTTAATCGGTATCCTTTTTCCATTGTTTGATCTTCTGTTCCAAGCGTTCAATCAGACCCGCATCTGCTTCATCCAGCGCATCCAGCATATGATTCAATGCCAAAGCTCCGAATTCATCCACCAACTCATGTGACAGTTCCTTGGATTGGTCGTTCATAAACTCCTCCTTACTCTGTACCGGTTGGTACAAAGATGTTCTGCCCTTTTGTGACTTTCCGAGAAGTCCCTTGTCTACGAGCCGGTTCATCACGGTCATGACTGTATTAAAATTGACGTCTTTGTCTTGTTCAAGTGCGGTCTGCACTTCACGGATGCTGCTGCCAGGACGAGCCCATAAAATGTCCATGATCTTGGCCTCCAGCGGACCGAAAAATCGGTTGAGCCCACGCTCACCCACTTTGAAATTGTGTATTCTCATTTTCTGACACCCCTCACACTACCCATTGTAGTGCCAACAAATGAGAAGTCAACCTCTATGTCAGCTATTTTATGTAAATGATTTGTAAATTTGTTTTCCATTTCAGTAAAAAAGGCCAAAGACCGGGAAATTCCGCACGTTCGCGGTTTTCCCGGTCTTCCCCAAATATTAGTCCGTATGATGTTGCGAGTACAGGGTCAAACTGCACTTTATTTTCCATCCTGTGACGGCATATGTGCAGAAATATCCACGCCGAGTCCATGAGCCAAACGTCCGCCAAGCTGTCCATCCGCCCGGAAGAAGTGGCACAGGGCACGCATTTGAATATCAACAGATACACCCTTAAGGTCATTGATCAGATTATCAAGCAAATGCTGCTGCTCTACAGGAGTGAATGAACGGAATAGCTCCCCTGCCTGCGTATAATCATCCGTCTTCTCGATTTTCTCTCTTGTAACGTGCCCTTGCAACGGAACCTGACTGTCCCGGTATGCCGGATCTTCCTGCGGGCTGCTCCCGGAACTGTTGGGTTCATAGTTCACCGGGGATGGGTCCTGATTCACATTCATGAGTCCATCACGCTGATGATTACGAACAGGTGCGTACGGGCAATTCACCGGAATTTGCAAATAGTTCGTTCCAAGCCGATGCCGCTGTGTATCCGGATAGGAGAATAGGCGTCCTTGCAGCAATTTATCTTCGGAAGGCTCAATTCCACGTACAAGCGCACTAGGAGAAAAGGCCGCCTGCTCCACTTCAGCAAAGAAGTTTTGCGGATTACGATTCAGGGTCATGGTTCCCACCGTATGGAACGGGAGTACATCCTCAGGCCAGGTCTTCGTAGGGTCGAGTGGATCAAAAGCAAAATCATCCATCTGTTCAGGCTTCAACAGTTGCACCTGAAGCTTCCACTGCGGGTATTGTCCGTTCTTGATATGTTCATGCAGGTCCCGGGTAGCATGGTTAAAGTCTTGCCCCTGTACTTCGGCAGCTTCCTGACGAGAGAAGCCTCGGACCCCTTGGGCAGACTCCCACTTATACTTCACATAGTGGACCTGTCCCTGTGCATTGATCCATTTGAAAGCATGGACGCCGAATCCATCCATCTCCCGATAACTTGCCGGTGTACCCAGGTCAGAGAATAACCAGGTCATCATATGGGTTGATTCCGGCGAGAGGGTCATAAAGTCCCAATAGCGAGCTGGGTCCTGAATGTTGGTATCCGGAGCTGGCTTCAGGGAGTGAACCATGTCAGGGAACTTCATGGCATCACGAATGAAGAAAACAGGCAGATGGTTGCCCACGATATCATAGTTGCCTTCACGTGTGTAGAATTTGACAGCAAATCCACGCGGATCTCGTGCAGTCTCTGGTGATCCCGTACCGTGAATAACAGTCGAAAAACGAACCAGCACATCCGTCTCGGTACCCGGATCTTGCAGGAAGTCCGCTGTTGTATAAGCCTTCATACTCTGCTCCAGTGTGAATACACCATGAGCTCCGGCACCTCTCGCATGTACGACTCTTTCGGGAATACGTTCACGGTCAAAGTGGGCTATTTTCTCAATGAGATGGTAGTCTTCAAGCAGTGTTGGCCCTCTTCTACCTGCTGTACGAGAATTCTGGTTGTCACCTACAGGTGCTCCCTGATTCGTAGTCATACGTTCTGTCATCATGTCGTCCTCCTCTAATGGGTCTCACGGCTGTTATATATCTACTATTAAAATCATATTCGGCTTCGGTTTAAATATACATTTAGACTTGATCTAACTGTTAAATTGATTCTAACATGTCCCTCTCTGCTCTTGCATGAGGTTCACATGAGATTAAGATGAGGTTCTTCAACACTTCATGAATGAACTATGAACATGTTTTTAAGGTAGTGATCCGGATTTACTATATCCATTAGGCAAAAAAAAGCGGACTAATCCGCCAGGCGGTAGCCCACTCCTCTTACAGTGACAATATATTGCGGCGAAGATGCGTTATCGCCCAACTTTTTGCGCAAGCTTTTGATATGAACATCGACCACATTGCTTCCACCCGTAAAGTCCGTCTCCCAGATATCGCTGAGCATCTCCTCACGGGAAATGACTGCACCTTTGGCATCAATCAGCTTGAGTAACAGATCATATTCGGTCTTGGTTAGATGAATCCGGTTATTATCGCGCTGTACACTCATCCGTTCACGATCGAGCCACAGATCTTTGAATCCGATACGGTGCCCTTCCTCAGGCAAAAAACCACGGTTGGGCAGAGCAGGGCTGTTGCCAATCATACGCTGCACCCGGTAAAGTGCTTCCTGCGGGCGTGCAGGCCACACCAGCAACTCCTCCTGAAGCATCGGTCCACTTGCGCTGCCGATCATCTTCTCACCAACTAGATACAAACAAGGGGTTGTATGCTCAGCCTCACGATTCAATCGGCTGCTAATGCCGGCAAATGCATCGATCGTTCCAGCAACAGACAGATCATAGATCAACAGATCAAAGACAAGACGCTCATGCAGATCCGGTTCCCAGCGATGGAAGACCAGTACATCAAAGCAGCTATCCGTTAAGGCCTTTACCAGTTCATGAACCTGCCCCGGCATCGGGCTGATCAGAATAACACGCCGTGTAACAGGACAATTGTCCACAAGCGGTGCTGCATCGGACAAGGCTGGTTTAACCCTAAGGGGTAACCGGCGGCCAGGCAGTTTTATTTTTACTTGATCCGTTTGTTTCTGCATTCCCCGCAGACACCTCCAAAGACCACATGAGCATGATCGATTGCATATCCGGTTTCTTCAGCTACCTGTTTCATCCATTGTGGAGGAACCTCTGTCATCACCTCGTCCACTTTACCGCACACTTCACACATAATGTGCTGATGATCATCCATACGGGCATCGTACCGGCTTGCTGTCTCTCCGAGTTTAAGTTCCCGTATCAATTCTTTGTCCGTCAGATAACGAAGAGAATTATATACCGTACCATAGGCCAGATTATATCCTTGTTCCACGAGTCGATTCATGACATCAGCAGCTGTCGGGTGATCCTCTGAATGGCGCACCACATCATATACCGCTTGCCGTTGTATCGTCAGATTTAAAGTTCTCACAACCATTTCTCCTTTATTATTGATCCATTTTATATGAAATCAGACACTGATCTTCTACTAATGATGGTCTTCCCAAAAAGAAGGAATACATTTTGATTTAGATTAAGTATAAATCTCATTGTATATTGAAGTCAATATCACTCTAACATCCTGTATATGCAAATAAACCACCTTTACCAGCAATCCCCTCATAAATTTGGGATAATATGGTTCGCTACAGCACCAATTTTCAGATAAAATATAGGGATGTGCGTAAAAAGGGGGAATGTCGGTTGTTTAGCACTTTTTTCATTAATATCTGTGTCATGATTACGTTTATGTATGTGTCCGGGATCATCGCAAAGTTCTATAGTATCCGATTGCCTTTTCCCTCGTTACGTGTTCAGTTGATCGGCGGCTTATTATTCGGTATATATGGCACAGTACTCATGAACTATTCATTCCCTCTGAACGAAACTACGATTGTAGATCTACGGCATCTGGCCATCGTTACCGCAGCGGTATATATGGGAGGATTGGCTTCGGTCGTTACGGGACTCATGATCTCGGTCATTCGTATTCTGATGTTCGGCTTATCATCCTCTGCCATAGATGCAGGTTTTGTCATGACTCTGATCGGACTGTCCGGTGTATACTTCGCCTATGCTCCCTGGTCCAGACTGACCAAAATAATTACAATGAATCTGCTTGGCATGACATTAATCTTTATCATCCTTATGTTGAATACAGACAGCATGAATTCATTAATGAAGATATATCCGTTACAAATGACCATTTCCTTTGCCGGTGGATTATTTATCTATTTCATTGCAGAATTCATTAATAAATCCAATGAAATGTTATTTCTATTGGAAAAAAGAGCTTCTACCGATCATCTTACCAACCTGAGCAATCGACGACAGTTCGAAAAATCACTTCAACTGGAACTCCAGCGTGCGCGGGATTATCAACAGAAGCTTTCCTTGCTTGCCATTGATATTGACCGATTCAAAAAGGTAAACGACACCTATGGTCATTCCGCTGGCGATGCGGTCCTGAAGCAACTTGGACAACTGCTTGTTGAGCATGCACGTTCTGCTGATATCGTGTCACGAAACGGTGGGGAAGAATTCGCCATTCTCTTGCTCGACTGTGGACACCGTCAGGCCGTAGCTACCGCCGAATCCATACGGCAGGCTGTAGAGAAATACCATTTTGCTCTGCCCGACGGGCACACGACACGTCTAACCATCTCCATTGGTGTAGCCGTCTATCCGGATCATTGTGATGATCATGACGATGACGACTTCTTCGAACAGGCCGATCGTGCTTTATATGAAGCCAAGAATACAGGCCGTAACCGTGTGTGTGCCTTAACTTTTCGCTCTCTGCCTCTTACGCTTTAAAGCAAGATCCAACCTTTCAATGAATCTAACCTTTCAACGTTCTCCAAAAAAGGGATGTCTCGTTCGCCTATTCAGGCGCACAGGACATCCCTTGCTTTATGGATTATTATATATCATCTCAGCTTGTGTGCTGACAGGAGATCAAGCAAGGATGCTCTCAATCTCCTCGATAATGGCAGCATCCAGCTTCACGCCAGAGGCAGCCGCGTTCTCTTTTACCTGCTCGGGTCGACTCGCCCCTACAAGTGCACTGGATACATTGTTCTGGCGCAGAATCCAGGCAAGGGCCAGTTGGCCAACCTTCAGATCCAGCTTGTCCGCCACTTCAATCAGTTGACGAACTTTCCCGATGCGATCCGCATTGATCTTTCCTTCGTCCCATCCTAGCTTGGCAGCACGGCTATTCTCTGGGATATCGGAAACGGACGTATATTTCCCGGTCAATAGACCTTGAGCAAGCGGGGAGTATACAACTTGTCCAATGCCTTTACGCTCGCCGAGCGGGATAATCTCATTTTCGATATAACGGTCAAACATGTTGTACACCGGCTGATTGACCACGATACGATCCAGAAGCAGACGATCTGCTGTACCTAGCGCATCTTCCATCTGAGCCGCTGTCCACTGGCTGACGCCTACATATAACACTTTGCCTTGACGTACCAGGTCATCAAGCGCGCGCAGTGTTTCTTCGATTGGTGTTTCAGTATGATAACGATGGCAGTAATAGATATCCACATATTCAACGCCCAGGCGCTTCAAGCTGGCTTCACATTGCTCCTTGATATGTTTGCGAGACAACCCCTGGTCATTCGGACCATCACCCATTTTGCCAAATACTTTGGTTGCAAGTACATAAGAGTCACGGGAGTACGCTTTGAGCGTCTGCCCCAGCAGTTCTTCTGCTGCACCCCGTTCGTATACATTGGCAGTATCAAAAAAGTTAATGCCTTCATCAAATGCAGTTTCAATTGATTTCACCGCATTCTCACGTTCCACATACCCTCCGTACGTCAGCCAGCTTCCCAGGCTGATCTCGCTTACTTTCAGTCCGCTTCCACCTAATCTGCGATAATCCATTGATTGCATATCCTCCTCTGTTGGTTATAAAGATGAAGTTCACTTTCTATTGTAACGTAACCAGCTCGGAATAAAAGGGCCTTGCCTCAGAAAATGGAAAATGAAAAGAAACGCACCCATAACAGGTGCGCCGAATAAAGATTTGTCTATGATTATGATTTAAGGCAAAGTAATGCTCAATGCATTCAACAGATCAGCCTGTCTGACTGGCTTCGTCAGGACAGCATCAAAGGCTTCTGCTTCATGCAATTCAATGTGTATACCATAGGGAACAAGAACAATGACGGGCAGATCCTCCAGTCGCTGTTTCAGTTCTTGTACAAAATCGACCGCGCCGCCTTCCAGTAACCCCATATCCACAACGGCTACATCAGGCATGAATCCTTCGTTGATCCAATCATGCGCTAATGTCAGATTCGAGGTCATGTGTACATCCATCTCCCACCTACGCATCAGGGAAGAGACGCCTTGCAAAATGTCAGGGTCCTTGGCAAGTAACACCTTTTTCCCCTTTAACCGTTGCTGAACACTTGCGAGTTGAGGTAACTCCCAGTATCTACGTAACGGAAGGGATATGTTGAATTCTGTCTCATTTTCCTTCACACTGCTCACCTGAATACGGCCATGCATGAGAATGGCAAGATTCTGGCTTACAGCCAGACCCAGATTACTTCCAATCAGTTTTTGGATATTCAACTTCTCTTCTTGGCTGTTGAAGGTTTGCATCTTCTTATCCGATAACGTCTGACCTGTGTAATTCACCTTGAGCAGAAGTGTACCCATCTCTTCGGTGTCTTCTCCGTTCACCACTGCCGTGATCAGGACGGAGCCCTCACGCGTTGAATCGAGAGCGTATTGAATGACATGTGCAAGCAGCTGTCCGATCTTGATCTCATCACCAACGAATACTTGCGACACATTCAGCTCCAGATTCAATCCCAGCTCAATGTTCTTGTCAGCCGCAATTCCCGCATAAAGATAGACCGTATTCTCGATTGTACCTACCAGATCGAAAGGATCATCATGTATAACCGTTTTACCTGCCTCATTGATGTTGAAATTCATCATATTGTTCAACAAAGTAAGCAGAATATTGCCGCTCGTCTCAATCATATTCACATATTCTGACTGCTCCTCAGGCATATCCGGTGTACGTATCAGATCAGTCAGTCCCAGAATGCCGTTCAACGGATTGCGAATCTCATGACTCATCAGCTTGAGCATCTGTGATTTGGTCATGGCCTCCGATTCAGCTCGTTCTTTCTCTGCCTGGAGCTGCTGTTGCATTTGTTCCGAATCACTCAATTTACGCTCCTGAAGATGCAATGTGCTCTCCAGATCCACAACATAGCCAAGGAATACGGCCATCGCCTTCAGCGTCTTCATGTCGGTTTCACTGATTACATAATCAGGATTATCCATCAGACAGATGGTCCCGAATGTTTTGCCAGATCTTCGCATGATGGGCACGCCCACGAAGAAACGATTGCCGAGCCCACTCGTGACATCCATGAATCTTGTTATCGGATGTTCACATGTATTCTGGATTGTAAGGTTCTCATGTTTATCTTTTAATACCAAGCTGCAGTAAGAATCTTCAAATGGAAGTTCGCTACCTTTTACAATCAATTCTTCCTTGCGATTGAACGCCTCCAGAATGACATTCGTCAAACCGTCATTCGTAGCAACAAAGATGGTATTAACCTTCAATATACCACTTAGTACGTCTACAATATGGGCCGCAGCTTCCTTTATATCTTCATAGAAGCCTCTCGTAATGCCTTCTGCCGTCCCCATGATCCACCCCTTTTATCTTAGCTGCACTATCCAATCTGTAGATCATAATTGTGTAATCACGTACAAGGGTTCATCAAAAAATCCGAATAGCTGTCACAATCTATACTTATATGATTAACACCGTAGCTGTATAAGAGAATCATACTTCCTGTTTATTGCCTATTTGCGGTCAAAACAGTTCTTAAACGGATGGATTAACAAACGAAAAATTATGGCAAAACGCCTTTTCAGATTGATTAAAGTCCATCTTGTCCAACTTCGGATATTATCCTTGCAGGATAACTAGAAATTATACGCTTCTACTCAAACTTTGGGAACCTTTATCCACAGCAATTAAAGGAAAGTCCACTTTGTCCTGTGAACTATGTGACCATTATCATACCCAAAAAACCACATATAGTTTATAAATGGATAAGACGAATCTACATATAGTGTTATACGGAAATTGAATGATATTCAATCATTTTAGGAGGAACCTTACATGAACATGCTTGAGTATGCCACTCCACCGGCATCCGATCTATTATCCGACCTGGGAAGACGAATTATTGGCGCAGAAGACGCCGATACGCTGAGGGAAAATGCCAATCTGAACGGAGACTCCTTCAGCGGCAAGATGAGCAGGCTCGGTTCGGAGACAGCCAAGTGGCATGCTCTGCGTCATGTGTTGCCGGAAGAGCTTGCCCAAGCTGTGGAGAATGGGGATCTGTATGTACACGATCTGGACCAGTATGCACTTGGAACGACCAACTGCATTTTTATCCCGTTTGACCGTCTTCTTGCTGCGGGTTTCAATACAGGCAACGGATCGGTTCGCACACCTCAGACCATCATGTCTGCCATGGCCTTGGTTGCGATCATCTTCCAGTCCCAGCAGAACAGTCAATACGGTGGTGTGTCAGCCAATAAAATCGACTGGGATCTGGCTCCCTATGTACAGCGATCGTTCCGCAAACATTACCGCAAAGGGCAACGGCTCTTCGGTGAAAATGTCCTGATCGGGGATGAACAGCTTCATCTGGATAGCATCGAAGCGAAGAATCAGTGCCCGCAAGCGTATGCCTTCGCCTATGAAGAGACTGAACTGGAGACAGGACAAGCTGCTGAATCGCTGATTCATAACCTGAATACGATGAGCAGTCGTGCAGGTGGTCAGATCCCGTTCACTTCACTGAACTATGGATTATGTACATCAGCGGAAGGTCGGTTGGTATCACGCTCGTTGCTGGAAGCAACGATCCGAGGTCTGGGTAACGGGGAGACTCCCGTGTTCCCTCAACATATTTTCCAGTGTAAACAGGGGATCAATCAGGCTGAAGGCGAGCCGAACTATGACTTGTTCCGTCTCGCAGTCACCTGTTCATCCCGGCGGATGTATCCCAACTTTGTCAATGTGGATGCCTCCTTCAATCTGCCCTTCTATCATCCGGAAGATCCGGATACGATCATCGCCACCATGGGATGCCGTACACGTACACTGGCTGACCGGTTTGGCCGCAATCGTCAGAGTGGCAAGGGTAACCTGTCCTTCAACACCATTAACCTGGTTAAGCTCGGCATCCGGTTTGGTATCTGCCAAGGCAGCAGAGCCGTTGCCGATCGGGCAGGATTCTACACCGCACTGGAATCCGTGATGCATAATGCTGCTAACGGTCTGTTACATCGCTACCGAATCCAGACCGCGCAACCTGCCAAGGCATCCGATTTCATGATGCGGGAGGGTGTATGGGAAGGTGGAGAGCAGCTCGCTCCCAATGAACCCGTTGCGGATCTGCTGAAACATGGTACGTTATCCCTTGGTTTTATCGGTCTCGCTGAATGTATGACAGCTCTCTATGGGCGTCATCATGGGCAGGACACTCATGTACATCGTGAAGCACTGAACATTATTCGGACCATGCGAGAATTCTGTGATCGGATGAGCGAGCAGCATAACCTGAACATCACTCTGTTTGCCACACCTGCTGAAGGGTTGTCTGGCAAATTCACGAAGATCGACAGAGAGCGTTATGGCCTCATTCCTGAAGTTAATGATCGTGAGTATTATACGAACTCATTCCATATCCCGGTATACCACACTCTTCCAGCTTATCGGAAGATTGAACTGGAGGCCCCGTTCCATACGTTATGTAACGCGGGTGCAATCTCCTATGTGGAGCTTGACGGGAACGTTCGGGCCAACACCGCAGCTTTCCTGCGGATCGTGCAATATGCACTGGCACAGGATATCGGATATTTCTCCATTAATCACCCGATTGATCGCTGCCCTGCATGTGGTTATGAAGGCGTCATTGGAGATGTATGCCCAAGCTGTGAAGCCCACGAGAACCATGTACACTTCCAGCGTTTACGCCGCGTAACGGGTTATCTGACTGGAGATTACAAAGTACGCTTCAATGCTGCGAAGCAGGCCGAAGTGCGGGATCGGGTGAAGCACCGGTGAATCTGTATGGTTACATCCCGGAATCGGTGAATGAAGGCACAGGCCTGCGCGCCGTGTTATTCATCAGCGGATGCCGTCACGCCTGTCCAGGCTGCTTCAGTCCGGATTCATGGAGCTTTCGAGCAGGTGAGCCCTTTACAGAGGAGCGGCAGCAGCAGATTCTGCATGAAGTAACGACCCATCCCCTGCTGGATGGCGTTACGTTGTGTGGTGGTGATCCCTTTTTCTCGGCAGCAGAATGTACGTCCTGGGTTCAGCAGCTTCGCGCTGCACGTCCTGATCTGACGGTGTGGGCTTACACGGGATTCGAATATGAAGAGCTGGTCACCGACCCTGTGAGAGCGGAGCTTGCCCGGTTATGCGACGTGATTATTGACGGTCGATATGTTGAAGCGGAGCGTGATGTCTCCCTTCCCTTCCGCGGCAGCCGGAATCAGCGTTTGATTGATGTCCGTGCAACACTAGCCAATCGAACCATCGTTACAATGCAGCTCAGTATGCGGTAAACATTGGTTTTATTCCCCTCAACAACTAACAAGGCACGGGTCCCCAGGGGACTCGTGTCTTGTTGGCGTATAACAGTCTGCTTTAAGAAATAGGTATTATCCATTCTCTCTATTTCCTTCTCTATTGCATGACGATATATTATATAGGTAGTTATTAAGTTAGCATTTAAAATTTAACCGTTTACATAAGGTAACCAGGGAGGAATCATCTTTTATATGGATATTGTTCAAGCATTAATTACATGTATGCCTTTCTTTCGAGATACGATTCGTCAGGATGTAACCCTCTCCGTGATTGATCATGAAAAATTCCTATATTTCTCAGCAGGGGAATCGTTAAAGCAACTGAATTATCAACCCGGCGACCCTCTATTGGATGGAAATCGAAATTTTGCTGATCTCAACGGCGGTACAGTCAAACGATTCGATCACTACCCTAAAGATTTGTTCGGTGTTCCTTTTGACGTGGCTTTTATTCCCATTAAAAACGAACAAGGTGAAATCATCGCCCTGTTTAATCTGCTCTACAGTATGGATGACCAGGACCAGCTGCAACAACTCATGGATGCTACCGAAAATCTGACCAACCAGTTAATTGACAGTGTTCAGCATGTAGCTGCACATTCCGAGGAACTCAGTGCCACAACCGAAGAGATCCGGAATAATTCCAAACAAGCCGTACAGAAATCAGGCAATGTCACTCAAGTCGCCAGCTTCATTCGTGAAATCTCCGAGCAAACCAATCTGCTCGGCTTGAATGCAGCTATTGAAGCTGCTCGTGTAGGTGAAGCAGGTGCAGGTTTTGGCGTTGTTGCCAAAGAAATTCGCAAACTGTCTGTGGATACCAAAGAAGCGACGGCACGTATTGAAGATTCTCTTCTCTCGGTTCGGCAATCCATTCAAGGCATGGAGAATGAACTTGGTGAGATCACGGCGAGCTCCCAGGAGCAGGCTGAACTCGTAAATAATTTTATGAACACAATTGAGCAACTGAATGAAACCAACAAACAATTGAAGCAATTTGTCCAAAAAATGATTACGTTTGACGGAAAATAAAAATACGTTTAACAGAAAACAAAAATGCGTTTGATAGCAAATAAAGATACGTCTAATAGTAAACAACAAACAAAAGCCTCCGAATATATTCGGAGGCTTTTCATGAGCTATTTGACTTAACGAATCTCGAAGTGACTGATGCGTACACCTGCTGACAGCACAATGTATACATCCTGCGTACCTGCTGCACCTGTGAGTTCCGCCTTCACGGTAGACCACTGTTGGGCTTCGCCCTGTGCCAGTTCCACACGTCCTGCGAGCGTACCCTCCGGAGAGCCGAATCGCACTTCCAACACAGCGCCTGCTTGTTCCGCGGATACACGAGCTTCAATTGCTGCTACCCCACTACCCAGATCGGCATCCTTGAAGGCAATCCATCCCTGCTCTCCAACTACATGGACAGCACTTCCGCCCTCTTTACTCTCATCCAGATCAACACCCAGGTAAGCATCATAATTCTCAGCACGAGTAGCCACACCCAGATTACGGGCAGGGATCGTCTCTCCTTCTACCGTCAGGTCTGCAACCAGCTGAACATCAGAGGATGACTTGGCAACCATAATAGAGTAAGTTCCACTTTCCACGACATACCGATCACGAGTTACATCCCAGATGGCCAGTTCCTGAACAGGCAAGGTGAAGCTGACTTTTGCTGTAGCTCCCGCTTCGATATGAAGACGACGGAATCCTTTTAACGTTTTGAGTGGACGTTTCACCCGGGATTTGCCTGCACGAACGTACAACTGTACAACCTCGTCACTGGCAATTGAACCGGTATTGGTTACATCTACAGTTACCGTAACGCTGCCCTCTGTACCCACTTGAGCTGGGCTAAGTTCCAAATTGCTGTATTTAAACGTTGCATACGTCAGACCATGTCCAAACGGATATAATACATTACCTTCAAAATATTGATATGTCCGACCGGATTGAATGATATCGTAATCCTTGATGTCGGTCAGTTGATCTGCCGATTGTACCCATGTCATATTCAAACGGCCTGCTGGCGCATAGTCGCCATACAATACGTCAGCTACTGCATTACCCAGCTCCTGTCCTGCGTGTGAAGTGTACAATACTGCCGGGATGTTCTCCTGAACCCAATTCGATGTGAATGGATAACTACCCACGATGACCACAACTGTATTCGGGTTCGCGGCATAGACCGCCTCAACCAGACGTTGCTGAGATTCGGCCAGATCCAGACTTGGACGATCAATTTCTTCTTTACCATTTACAAGCGGATTATTACCAACAAAGACAATTGCCGTTTCCGCAGCCTTGGCAGCTTCTACTGCTTCCTCAAGTCCATTCACAATAATATCCTGCTTGAATGTCTCTGTGGTGCCAAAGGTTTTCAGGTCTTCGGACACTGCAAATGCATCGTTTCCACCATTAGGTGCAGTCACCGTTTTGCCATTCCAAGTGGTTAGACCTACACTTCCGTCCTGTTGTGGCAACAGGTGGAATACTTCCTTCACAAACCAGCCGTACACTTCATCAGCGGAAGCCGTTACGGTCTCTTCATCTGTGGTCAGATATTTGCCGTTGCTTTCCGCCTGCAAGGTATAACTTCCGAAGCCCCAGTCGGACACCATGAACGTTTCCGCTTCTCCCGAAGCAATAACAGGTGATTTTTCACCTTCTGCCAGTCCAATTTTCTTCCCATTGGCTACGGAAGTTAACGTAATACGATCATTACCATCCTTGAACGCCACTTTGTCGCTGCCTACTTTGCCACGGATCGCCTCAAGTGGGGATACGTTATACGGCATGGTGCCTGCATACCAGTCACGATAGACGGTTCCGCCCAATTGACCAATCACAGCCACTTTACCAGCTTTTGTTTTGTCCAGCGGGAGCGTACCTTTGTCGTTTTTGAGCAATACCACTTGTTCTCTTGCGGCTCTGAGCGACAGTTCTTTTGCTTTCTCGGTCATCATGGACTCTTCACCAATAGCAGCGTACGGGTTGCCTTCTTCCGGATCGAACTCGCCCAGACGGAAACGCACACGGAATGTATTGAACAACGCCTTGTCGATGTCATCCATCGTGAGCGTACCTTGTTCCAATCCTTCACGCAGTGCCTGTTTGGACAGCTCAGCATCATCGGTGATGCTATCAATTCCGGCCTTCACAGATTCTACGGTACCTGGTGTGTGGGAATCATAGTATTTATGATCATTCATGATGCCCATTACGTCGCCTGCATCACTGACAATGAAACCTTCCATGCCCCATTCGCCTTTGACAATCTCGTTCACAAATGGATGCAACAACGCTGGTGTACCATTAATGGAGTTGTACGCCGTCATCATGGACTGTGCGCCGCCTTCCTTAAATGGCTTCTCAAACGCCTTTAGATAATATTCACGCATGTTACGTGGATCAATGCTGGACGAACCACTTCCGCGATCCACTTCGTTATTATTGGCGAGGAAATGCTTCAAGGTAGCGACCGCTTTGTAATACTTTGGATGGTCACCCTGAATTCCTTTGACCAATGCTGTTGTCAGCTCGGCTGTCAGTTCCGGGTCTTCACCATACGCCTCTTCATTCCGTCCCCAGCGCGGGTCACGTTCCATATCCACTGTAGGTGCCCACAGCGTAAGACCGTTCACTGCCGGATTTCGTTTATAAAATACACGTGCCTCGTCTCCGAGCACGGAACCAATCTCTTTCATCAAATCCGCATCCCATGTGCACGCCAGCCCCACCGGTTGTGGGAAAGATGTTGCTTCTCCAAGCCAGGCCAAGCCGTGGGCAGCTTCTGTTCCGTGTTTGTATGCAGGTACACCCAAACGGTCTACTGCCGGTTGATATTGCAGCATGGATTCAATTTTTTCATCTTCCGTCAAGCGGGATACAAGATCCTTCACACGGGTGTCTAACTCTAGTGCTGTATCTTGAAACGGATATTTCGTTTGGTTGGTGGTCATATAGAATCTCCTTTGGTTATCGGTAGTCAATTAAAATGATAGCGAATACATATATCAAGAAAAAATGGGTGTTAATTCGGATGAAATCTTTCTTCCAATAGATTGATTAATCCTTTTACAATCAACGTTTACAGGTGTAAAACCTGATCTCCTTTTCAAAACCTAAAACGATTTCGGTAATTCTATCATATAGCATGTTTAACAAAAAAAACAGAGGTTCTGTGCAGGAAATTGTGAACATCCCCTCTGCAAAATCTAAACAACACCGTTTTTTCCTGGCATAGTCTGGCAATCATGAATAAGAGTACAACGATGTGCGCTGAACAACATCCCATTCGATAGATTGAAGATAATCAAGGAGGAAAAAAAATGAGCGACAATCAGCAGCCCAAAACGGGTCTGCCCCCGGTCCCCGAATCACTGTGGCGTGCTACGCATGAATTCGATAGCTATCCGAAACTGACAGAAGATATTACCGCTGATGTGGCCATTATCGGTGCCGGTATTGCAGGCATTACCACCGCTTATCTGCTGGCACAGACGGGTATGCGTGTGGTCGTGCTAGAGGCTGGAAAAGTACTGGATGGTACGACCGGCCATACCACGGCCAAGGTATCTGCCCAACATGGTGTCATATTTGATGAAATTATGCATCATTTCGGACAAGAACAGGCTCGAATGTACTATGAAGGTAATGCCGATGCCGCGAAGTGGATGCGCAATCTGGTGAAGGAAAAACAGATTGATTGCCAGTGGGCAGAGGAAGATGCCTACGTCTACATTCAATCAGAGGAAAACATCAAAAAACTGGAGATCGAGCTGACCGCCTATGGCAAACTCAATATTCCTGGTGAGTGGGTCGATCCCCTCCCCATTCCGGTTCCCGCAAGAGCAGGCATTTGCATGCCGGGTCAGGCACGATATGATCCGCTGGCCTACCTTCACTACTTGCTTAATTCAGCCGTAAAACACGGGATACAGATCTACGAGCATACGACAGTTACGGATGTAGAGGAAGATGCTTCTCTACATGTACGAACCTATGGCGATGGCCCATCTGTAACAGCAGAACATGTTGTTGTAGCTTCTCATTTCCCTGTCTATGATCCCGGATTCTATTTCACGCGGTTACATGCGGAACGATCCTACGCCGTATTAGTCGAACCGGAGAAACCCTATGCCGGCGGCATGTACATCTCGGACGATACACCGTCCCGCTCCTTGCGTACCGTCTTACATGACGGCAAGGAACTTATCCTCTTTGGCGGCGAAAATCACAAAACCGGACAAGGCATCTGCACCTTCGGTCATTATGAACGCCTGGAGCAGTTCGCAGCGGAGACATTTGGCATCCGCAACATCCCTTTTCGCTGGTCAGCCCAGGATCTGATCTCCATTGACAAGGTGCCCTACATCGGACCGATTACCGGAAGACATGAACGTGTCTACGTCGCGACCGGATTTGCCAAATGGGGAATGACGACTGGTACGATGGCAGGACACATTCTTGCGGATCGCATCACTGGACGTGACAACCCTCATGCTGCCATATTCGATCCGGCAAGATTCAAAGCTGATCCTGGCATGAAACACTTTATTGTGGAAAATATGAATGTAGCCAAGGAATTAATCTCCGGTAAAGTGGGCATTGTGCACAAAAACGTTAGCGATATTGGCGAAGACGAAGGAGCCGTCGTTCGTCATAATGGCAAACGTGCTGGAGCCTACAAAGACACCAGTGGCAAGCTGTTTCTCGTGGATACCACCTGCACCCATCTGGGGTGTGAAGTCGAATGGAACGAGGGCGAGCGTTCGTGGGATTGCCCATGCCATGGTTCCCGCTTCGATTATGCAGGCCATGTCATTGAGGGCCCTGCTGTGGAAGACCTTAAAGTTCTGGATGCACAAGAATAACCGACATTTAGCGATTCACCTGTAAACCAAAGAAACAAAAGTTCATCTCACAGACCGGATCGGAATCCGCCTTCAGACGGAAGCAACCGATCCGGTTTTTGCGTATGCTGAATTATATAGCTAAACAGAAAGCCTCGGCTAAGCATCCACATTAAACCAACTTATGATCGATCAATCGTGATACGGAACTATTTTAAAGTCACTACCTTGCATTAAACAGTACTGGATGCTATGATGACTTCACCACTACTGAACAATATACACTAGCTATAAATGAAGCTACGAAGGAGGAACCTGTGTGAATGTGAACATCCAGTTCAAAAAAGGAGTATTGGAGCTGTGCGTCCTGGTATTAATTAACCGCCAGGATCGGTATGGCTACGAACTGGCTCAGGCGGTCTCCAAACATATCGAAGTTGCTGAAGGTGCACTGTATCCCTTGCTTCGCCGGCTTGTGAATGACGGTTACTGCACCACCTACCTGCAAGAATCAAGCGAAGGGCCGCCGCGCAAGTATTACCGACTATCCGATACAGGTCGCGATTACATGACGGCACTGACGACAGAATGGAATGAATTTGTGCGCAATGTCGCAAATCTGATTGAGGAAGGAATCCCTAATGAATAGACAACAATTTATGAAAGCCATGGAAGTTCATCTACGGCCGATGGACCCATTCGAACGGGCTGAGTTGCTCGCCGACTATGATCAACATTTCGAGCTCGGACTACGAGAAGGCCGACTGGAAGAAGAGATTGCTCGGGAACTGGGCCACCCGGAAGAGATAGCCAAGGAAGCACTTGGTGATCGGTATGACATCCATACACCGGGTTCAGATGCGTTCTATGCACCAACGTATCAAGAAATGCGGTCACCTAGAAACAACACCAGAGCCACTCGCAAATTTTTCACAGCCATCGGCCTGTTATTCCTGAATCTGATTCTTGGCATTCCTCTTGGTCTCATAATGTGGTCGGTATGGCTTGTTATTGCCAGCCTTTCCTTGCTGGTAGTGGCTCCTGTAGCAGCAGTTGTGGAATTTGTATTCCTGGGCCAACTCGATAAACCGGAGATTTTCGTTGCGATTGGCGCTTTCGGTGTCGGCATTTTGTTTGCCATCGCATCGAAGTATGTCTTTAGAACCTTCAAAATCGTCACTCTTCAATATATTAGATGGAATAAAAACACGATGAAAGGAGATGTTTCCGCATGAGTACCAAAAAATGGCTTGCGCTCGCCGTGATATGTATCGGAATAGGTTTACTCGGGACATCCATCTATGGCGTTCAGTTCGGGGATGAACGGGAGCATTACTCCAAACGATGGGATTTCAAAGCAGATGAATTGCAGAACATTATCATGAATGCTAATTTCAGTGCAGATATTGAATTTGTTGTAAGCCCGGATTCGAATGGTTATATCGAAGTGGATGGCAAATGGGACCCTGCTGTAGTCAAAAGCTTCGAACAGGCCACCTTATCCAACGGCACATTCCAACTGGCGCAGACAGAACGTGAACGATTGCAATTTTTCACCCTGTATTGGAATGATCGAGATTCCACAATAACTGTGGCCCTGCCCGAAGGACACCAATTAAATGAGGTTAAGCTGGATTCTTCTTCAAGTGACTGGGATCTGACAGGTCTAAATGCCAATCAGCTTGAGCTGAATAATACCTCAGGTTCCATACGTCTGGAAAACATCAAGGCGCCCAATATTGAATTGTTTCTAACTTCTGGTGACATTAACGCTTCCATGATTGATGGAGACATGACCGTGAAACAGACATCCGGAAGCTTCACGGCAGATCAGATTGCCGGTCATGTAAACAGTAAGATTAAATCAGGAGATATTGAGATCACTGAATTAAACGGCGCAGCTGATGTTCAATTCACTTCGGGTAGCATTCATATTGAACAGTCCCATTCCGCCCCGATTAATGCATCTGGAACATCAGGAGATATTTTCATTCAAGCTGCACCTGATTTTGACGGAATCTACGACGCTAAGGCTACTTCCGGAAGTGTCGATGTACCTGAATCGCCAATGGTAAGCCGGGAAGTGATCAAGGCCCGTACCTCCTCTGGTAGCATCGAGATTACCAAATAGTGATGAAGCAAATTTCCGAACTGTGGGTAATATAGTATAATCAAATGCCAGTCCAATTCTAAGGAGGAATTATCCACATGGAACTTAAAAATAAAACAGCTATCATTACAGGTGCCGGTAAAGGCATCGGTCGTGCCATCGCTGAAGCACTTGCCAAAGAAGGAGTACACCTCGGCCTTATCGCTCGCACCGCTTCCGATCTTCAGGCTCTGCAGCAGTCTCTTAGTCAAGAATACGGTGTGAAAGTAACCAGTGCTGTGGCCGATATCTCGGATCGCACACAGGCGGAAGCCGCTGTAGCAGCTATTGAGATGGAACTCGGCGCGGTGGATATTCTCATCAATAATGCGGGGATCGGAAAGTTCGGGACGTTCATGGAGATGGAGCCCGAAGAGTGGGAGCGCATCCTGCATGTTAACGTTATGGGTACATATTACGTTACACGCGCTGTCCTTCCAAGCATGATCAAGGAAAGTAGCGGCAGCATTATCAATATTGCTTCCACTGCAGGTGAGCGCGGATTCGCTACAGGTTCAGCATACTGTGCATCCAAGTTTGCGCTACTCGGCATGACTGAATCTCTGATGCAGGAAGTGCGCAAGTCCAACATTCGTGTGACCGCACTGACTCCAAGCACCGTTAATACGGAGCTTGCGACCAATGCCGGACTGAAAATTGGCGACGAAGATCGCATGATGCAAGCGGAAGATGTAGCTGAACTTGCACTGGCAACGCTTAAGCTGTCCGACCGTGTCTTTGTCAAAGCAGCAGGCATCTGGACGACTAATCCACAGTAGACAATGTGCTTCTGATCTTTTCAGTTCGTTAGAAATATAAAAGGACGTTTCCCATCGTACATGTATGCAGGTTCGCATGTTCATGACTTGGGAGCCGTCCTTTTTTATTTTATAAATGATCCAGACCCAATTCTTTGGACACCGCAATGAGCACCACCGCAGGTTCCTCACCGATATTGGTCACTTCATGAGGCACTATTGCATTCCAGGTAAACGAATCACCCACGTCAAGAACCTCCACATCTTCACATTGCTCGGCACGAATCTTGCCCTGCAACACCAGATGGCTTTCCTCCCCGGCATGTTTGCTAATCCCGGTTGAAGCACCTGGCGGTAACTCCACAATGGACATACGCATCGCACCTTTGGCTGTAAGCTGCTGCACTTTGATCTGTCCGCTTCCGGCTGTCGTCTCCTTGCGCTCGTTCTTACGTACCACATTCATCCGTTGCTCCGGTGTCAGCAGCAAATAGGGAAGTGGCACTTCCAGATAATCCGCAATACTTTCAAGCGTAGCAATGGAAGGTGATGTTTTGTTATTTTCCACGTTGCTAATAAAACCTTTGGACAACCCCGTGCCCTCGCACATCTGCATGATCGTAATCTGTTTCTGTTTGCGGATCGTACGAATAGCCAAGCCAATATCCATATTGCGTCCCTCCCCTTCTATTGATCTATATAAGACACCAGACGTAAGCTTCACTACTTCAGGTTATCTATTCAGCGCTTGCCTCAACAAATATAATCCGATTGCCAAACGGATCTGTCACGGTCATTTCTCTTGATTGCCAAGGGGTCTCCTCGATACCGGGTCTCGCATTTTTGTACTCTTTCTGACGAAGTGCACCATGAAATGTATCCAAGGTATCTGTTTCCACGCGCAAGGCAGCTCCAGGTGTACAATCTCCATGATGTTCGGACAGATGAATCACGATGGAATCGAGCGAAACCTGCATATATAAGGGCATATCCGGTTCGAATCGATGTTCCCAATCCAATTGAAAACCCAGGTATTCCAGGTAGAACTCTCTAGCTTTATTTTCATCAAATATTCTCAAGATAGGCACGATACTTTTTAACATCCTGATCACGTCCTCGGGAATAAGATATGAACCATGCGCAACGGCATTTATTGTAGAACCATTCAAGATTTTTTATAAACAACATATATTCATCATACAAAAAAAGTATTGACCCTACAATGAAACCATGATAAATTTTGTTCATAAATAAGAATATTTATTTCATATCGGTGAACTTTATGGTCAGAACAATATATTTAACTCAATCCTCATCAGGTGGTGTTTTCAATGAATTCTCCTTATATACATGAAGTCCGGTTACCGTCTCATTACAATCCAGATCAACGTTATCCTGTGATTTTCGCCTTACATGGGATGGGATCAGATGAACAGGATATGCTTCGTTTAATGGAGCCTATGCAGTGTGATTTTATTATTGTTGCCATCCGTGGGCCTATCGTTCAGGGTAGTGGTTATGCCTATTTTCAGATTAAAAGCATTGGCAACCCCATCCGTGAATTGTATGATGCCTCCGTGCTGGGACTGCAACAGTTGATTGTTGATCTGTCCGCCAAATATGCTATTGATCCCACGCGGCGTTATATCGCCGGATTCAGCCAGGGCGCCATTATGGCAATGACCCTATCGCTGATTATGGGAGATGCCATTAAAGGCATAGTAGCGATGAGTGGGTACATCCCGCAATTTGTGAAAGACGAGTACAAGCTGCAACCCAATTCGGAGCTGTCTGTGTTCATCTCACATGGAGATCAGGATCATCTATTCCCGCTGCAACTGGGGGAAGATAACGCCCATTTCTTCCGTCAACACACGAATCACGTCACATATGTACCTTACAACGGTGGACACCAGGTGACCCCCGATCTATATCAACAATTCCAACACTGGCTTCGGACGGATGCAAATCTGACTACCGAAGACCCGAAAGGACTGAATTCATAATGATGCCATCCCTGTTTATTGCTCACGGTGCCCCATCACTGGCACTGGAGGAGAATGTATACACTGAATTTTTGCAGAAACTTGGACAGGAACTGCCGAAACCCAAAGCAATTGTATTGTTCTCTGCTCACTGGGAATCCACAACTCAGCTTGTATCCTCGGTAGCCAACTATGAGACCATTTATGATTTCGGCGGTTTCCAGCCCGAGCTGTACCAGATCAAGTATCCGGCTCAAGGACAGGCAGAGACCACAGCCGAGGTGGAGCGTTTATTTGCAGAAGCAGGGATTCCGGTACAGACCGATGACGTCCGTGGCCTGGATCACGGCGCTTGGGTCGTTCTGCGCCTGCTCTACCCGGATGCGGATATTCCTGTAGTCGCCTTGTCGGTTAATCGCTATCTGACAGGTGAGCAGCAATATCGTGTTGGACAGGCACTCGCTTCCTTGCGTGAGCAAGACATTCTCGTCATTGGTAGCGGCGGAACCGTCCACAATCTGCGTCGATTGAACTGGGAAAGCGACGGCGTTGACCCGTGGGCATCAGAGTTCGATAACTGGCTACATGACAAGCTCGTGAGTTGGGATACGGAGTCCCTCTTCTCCTATGATAAACTGGCACCTTCAGCTCAGGCCGCCGTGCCTACGTCGGAGCATTTTGTACCGCTGTTACTCGCCATGGGTGCGGGAGACCAGAACAAGCGGGCATCGCTCCTATTCAAAGCCTATCAGTATGGCAATCTGAGCTTGTCCTGTTGGAAGTTTGAATAAGAGGACTATGTAAAACGAAATAAAGTATTTACACTCGCTACTCCGATGACAGAACAACCTTCCGATCGCTGTTATCCCCAGATTTTTTTATTTACTTTATATAAAGGTGAAAATCTGGTGATAAAGGCGAACACTTCGCTTCTTCAGGTTATTTCTGTCCTCTACGTTTTCGTGTAAAAGATTAGTTTCATTTATATAGTAGATAAATAATTAGCGTGGGTTACAGGGATCATTCCTGTTGCCTACGCTTTATTTGTTGTTAGGAGCGACTTTCATGATGGATGTACATAATCGATTGGGATGGAGACAGGTGTGCTGATATGCAACAACCGCCTTTGAATAATGAGACCATTGTAGTATGTAAGCAAGGACTCCGGTTTCTTGTGTGCTTTTCTGGATTATAACTATAATATGAGGTGACATCAGGCACAGTTTGCTCGCATATCACTCACCATATTATCTGAATAGCTCATACGGAGGGAATTGGATGCCAGAACAGCGTATATATGAATTGATGGATGAACTGGATATGTTGCTGGAGGAGAAGGTACAGGATGAGGAAAACCGGGAGCTCTTGGAGGCATATCGCGAGTTTGAAGGCGTGACGGATGAACAGCTTGACGCATTCGAGCAGGAACAAGGTATTCGATTACCTGCTGATTTTCGTGCGTTTTATAAACGTAAAAATGGGAGTGGATATGGCTTTCACGTCTTGTATCCAAGCCTTGAGGAAGGACGAGAGTCCGAGCCATTTTACTTGTTATCTCTGGAAAAGATTCATAAGGAGCAGTCCACGTTGGTGGAGAACCGCATGGATGATTATTATACCGAAGAAGAGATCCGTGAGCTTGATCCTCGAATCAAACCCTACCTTTTTCAAAAAAAATGGGTTACGTTTGGCAAGCTTGGAGGCGGTTCACTGTATCTGATGTTCGACTTTGATCCGACAGAGCAAGGAACGGTTGGACAGATTATTATGTACGTGCATGACCCGGATTTTGTATATTATGTCGCTGGGACGTTTACGGAACTGTTGGAACAGTCTAACCGGAATTTACGTGTCTTGGAGGCCATTGAGTACTGAGATGCACATGATGATATGACCTTTTTTGCATAATGCTGGGATATGTCAAAGCGGTTATAATAACATTTAGTGGAAATGCACATGCTGTATAGATAAACTGCCTTTTCTACACCTAATACATTGATCTGGGAGGAACAACCGAAGTGGCTGAACAACCGAAGTCTGAGAGCTTTATGTCTCTCGTCAAAAAAGGAAACACATCCTCCGCCGTAGCGATGGCAGGTAATGCCGTACTTGCTGTGTGCAAAGGGGGCGCCTTCCTATTCAGTGGTAGTGGTGCCATGTTCGCATCGGCGATGCATTCACTCGCTGATGCCATTAACCAAGGGTTTGTCTTTGTCGGAAGTGTGTTGTCCGAGAAAAAACCTACACGCCGCTTCCCAACCGGATTTGGACGGGTCATTAACATTTTCTGCATGATCGCCGTGATTGTTGTTACCATTATGGCGTATGAAACGATCCATGAAGGCATCCATCTGTTGCAGCATCCTGTTGGTCATACCGGCGGTCTCTGGATTAACATCGGAGTGCTTGTTCTGAACATTGTCATTGACGGGGCCATTTTGATCAAAGCCATGAAGGAAATCCTCAAAGAAGCACGTGCACCCAAAGCCGCCGGATTTGCCTTGGTCCCTGCTGCCATCAAAAACGTAGGCCGTGCTGCGCCACCAACCCGTCTCGTATTCTACGAAGATGTTGTAGCAGTACTCGGTGCGACACTCGCCTTGATCTCCGTTGTAGTCATTGCATTGACCAATTTTGCATTGCTCGATGGCATTGTGACAACGATTATTGGATGTCTGATGATCGCTGTAGCCTTCCGTGTCGGTTACGATAATATGATCGGATTGATCGGTGTTGCGGCTCCGCAGGATATTGAGGACAAAGTGTCCCAAACCATTCTCGCAGACACACACGTTGCCGATATTCAGATGATGCGTATCATTCAGGAAGGCCGTTATTATCATGTGGAAGGTCTGATTGAACTGACCAAAGGACTCAGTCTTGCCGATGCAGATGACATCAAGTTCCGTATTCAGGAGAAGTTGATGACAAACCCCGATATCGCCGACGCTGCCATCTCCATTATTGAGGATGACGGTGTGAACAGCTGGGGCAAGAAACATTCGGATGTGGTGAAATAACAAGCTTCGCTTTTGATAAAAAGAATGACAGAACCCACTCTTCAACAGAGTGGGTTTTTAGCATGTTCATCTACACCCTCATCTACAGAGAGGTAGTTGCCCAAAATGCTTACCTAGACTTTGGTCTAGGTTCACTTTAACTCCAAAGACGGAGGATAGACTTTTCCAGTTCATGGTATGCTGTGAATAACGAAAGTAATTGCTCTACATACAACCGTTCGGAGAATTGATTTTGTATTGAGAAGGAGAGATATTATGGCTAAACGTACGATCCTTGCGCCTGTTCTCATTTTGCTGGGCGTATACCTGATTCTGAACCAGGGAGGTTCACTCGGTCCGGGTACGATCTTTGCGACTTTCTGGCCCACGTTATTCGTGATTCCACTCGGACTGTTCTTCCACTGGCTCTACTTCTCCATGATTGGCAAAGGGGTTGGACTTCTGGTTCCTGGTGGGTTGCTGCTCACGGTGGGTATCGTCTGTCAAATCGCGATGCTGTTCAACAACTGGAGTACAATGTGGCCGGGCTTCATCTTGGCTGTTGCTGTTGGTTTGTTCGAATTGTACTGGTTCGGTGGTCGGAACAAATGGTTGCTGATCCCCATCAACATTCTAACGGTGATATCGTTGCTATTCTTCGCTGTGATGTCGATTGGTACGATGCTGAGCAGCTTGAGCTTTATCCAGCCGTTCGTGGCGATTGTGCTGATTATGGGTGGGGCATGGATCATGGTGGGTCGCAAAAAGCGCATGTAGTGTCGTTCATATAAGATGATTAGGTGGGATCAACTGAGCCACTGCGGTGACAAAACAACTTCGGATCGCTGTTATCCCCGGATTTTTTTGAATAACATCTAGCTATGGGAAAATCCGTTGATAAAGGCGACCGCTTCGCTTCCTTCGTTTGTTCTGTCCCTCCGTTAACTTGTGATCTTAAATGTTCATCTTATATGGCACTTCAAGCGCTATTGCTCTGAAGTAATAAAAAAGGGGTGCTGCTCGTCATCAATTGATATGACGAGCAACACCCCTATATTTTTTTCAGATCTAACGAACTGTACATACGCTATTGGCGGTTATTTGCTGTGCATTTTAAACTCCAGGAACAGGTCGTTATAATGCGAGAGCATTTTTTTACCCAGATTATCGTAGACCTCCAGCTTACCTGTCAGTGTCTCGTCTGGATAAAAGCGCTCATCCTCCGAGATGTCTTCTGGCAGTAGCTTAAGTGCCTCGGCGTTCGGTGTGGAATACCCGACATACTCCGCATTGCGAGCGGCATGATCCGGGTCCAGCATGAAGTTGATAAACTGGTGTGCTCCTTCAATATTACTCGCCGTCTTCGGGATAACCATGTTATCGAACCAGAGGTTTGAGCCTTCTTCTGGCACCATATAATCTAGCTTGTCGTTCTCATCCATAATCTCGGACGCATCCCCGGACCATACGAGCCCAACGGCTGCTTCCTCATTCGCGAGCAACATCTTGATCTCGTCTCCGACAATCGCTCTCACGTTAGGTGTCAATGTAGACAGCTTCTTCAGCGCTTCTTGCAGATGATCTTCGTTGGTATCGTTCAGGGAATACCCTAGACCGTTGAGACCCATACCAATGACTTCGCGTGCACCGTCAAGGAGCAGGATTTGATTTTTCAGACGTGGGTCCCACAGGTCATTCCAGCTATCAAACGTCAACCCATCCACCAGTTCGGGATTGAACACAACCCCCACTGTTCCCCAGAAATAAGGGATCGAGTACTTGTTGCCTTCGTCAAAGGACAAGTCCAAGAACCGCGGATCGATGTTGCTCAGGTTAGTCAATTTGCTGTGATCAATTGGAACGAGCAGGTCTTCCTCTTTCATTTTGCTAATCGCATATTCAGAAGGAATTGCCACATCAAACGTGGTTCCCCCCTGCTCAATCTTGGTCAGCATCGCTTCATTGGAGTCAAACGTCTGATAGATAACCTTAATACCTGTCTCATCCTCAAACTCCTTAAGCAGATCCGGGTCGATATAATCGCCCCAGTTATAGATGGTCAGCGTGTTGCCGCCAGAATACCCCTGACTCTTGTTCAGATACGAAGCCAGGATCATCAGGGCAAACGCGGCCACAAAAACAATCGCAAATGTCCGTACCAGTTGCTTCATGGTCGCAGCCCCTTTCCTCCGGGTGGTATCCGTGTTGCTCGGCGGTTAATGAAGTAATATCCGACCACCAACAGAACCGTGAGCAGGAATAACAGGGTAGACAAAGCATTGATGGACAACGAAACGCCCTGCCTTGCTCTAGAGTATATCTCTACCGAGAGTGTGGAGTATCCATTACCTGTGACAAAGAATGTTACTGCAAAATCATCGAGTGAGTACGTCAAAGCCATGAAGAATCCGGCAAAAATACCTGGTTTCACGTATGGCAACACCACACGCGTCAGAATCTGCCATGATCCAGCGCCCAGATCGCGTGCCGCATCCATCAATGTTGGGCTCATCTCTTGCAGCTTTGGCAGCACCATGATCACGACAATGGGTACACTGAACGCAATATGAGACAGCAAGACCGAAGTGAAGCCCAGTTTGATGCCAATCATGGTGAACAAGATCAGGAACGATGCACCAATGATGACATCGGGACTAACGATGAGCACGTTATTGAGTGACAGCAGCGTATTTTTGGTCCGTTTGCGACGCACATGGTAGATCGCCAGTGCTCCTGCTACACCAAGGATCGTGGAGATCGCTGATGACAGGAGCGCAATGATAAATGTATTCAGCACAATGATGAGCAGCCGAGTATCGGCGAACACCTCTCTGTACCATTCAAGCGTGAATCCTTCGAAGCTGCGCATATGCCCGCCACTATTGAAGGAATAGAAGATCAGATACGCAATCGGTGCGTACAATATGGCGAATACAACGGCTAGATAGACGTTAGACAGCTTTCCGTTTCTTCCCATTACGCACCTCCTTCTTGCCTGATCCAGTCAGGAACATAATAATCGCCATCGCAATAATCAAAAAGACGGCAATCGTAGACCCCATCCCCCAGTCCTGGGTGACGAGAAAATGCTGTTCAATCGCTGTTCCCAGCGTAATTACACGGTTCCCCGCAATGAGGCGAGTAATCATGAACAGGGACAGCGCAGGAATAAATACAGCCTGACAGCCTGATTTCACACCGCTAATCGTCAGCGGAAAGATAACCCGGCGGAAGGTCAGCCACGATGAAGCACCCAGATCCCGCGCTGCGTAGATCAATGATGGATTCATCTCTTCCAGCGCATTGAAGATCGGCAGGATCATGAATGGAATGAAGATGTACACCGAGACAAAGATAAAGCTGAAGTCGGTGAACAAGATCTGCTGTGTACCAATACCCACGACTTCAAGCAGGGAGTTGGTCAGACCGTACGTTCCGAACAGGCCGATGAAGGCATACGCTTTTAGCAAAAGATTGATCCAACTTGGCAGAATGATCAGCAGCAGCCATAGCTGCTTGTGCTTCGTCCGGGTAAGCATATACGCCGTCGGGTAGGAGATTAACAGCGAGAAGGCCGTAATCAGAAATGCATACCAGAACGAACTGAGCGTCATCTGCAAGTACACAGGTGTGAAGAACCGGGCGTAGTTGCCAAACGTGAAGTTGCCTTCGACGTCGAAGAACGAGTAATAGATGACCAGCAGAACCGGCGCCACAACGAACAACACCATCCATAATACATATGGAATCAGATACGCATTGCGTGTGCTGGCCTTAGTCTGCATGAACGGCCTCTTGATAGGCTTCGAGTCGCTTGTCGAACTCTTCCTCGGTCTCGTTAAAGCGCATGACGTGTACCGCTTCCGGGTCAAAATAGAGTCCAATCCGCGCGCCTACAACGGCTTTCTTGGTTGAATGAACAAGCCACTCATTGCCCGCATCGTCGTACGTGGATATCTCGTAATGCACCCCACGGAATAACTGGGAGTCCACATTAACCTTGAGCTTGCCTTGGTCTTCCGTTGTAATCTCCAGATCCTCTGGACGAATGACAATCTCTACCGGCTCGTCCCGCTGGAGACCCTGATCGACACACTCGTGCTGTGCGCCAGCGAATTCCACCACAAAGTCCTGCTTCATTTTGCCGGATACAATGTTCGATTCCCCGATAAAGTCCGCCACAAAGCGGTTAATCGGCTCATCATAGATATCATTCGGTGTACCGCTCTGTTGAATCACGCCGCCATTCAGGACAAAAATCTCGTCGGACATCGCTAGAGCCTCTTCCTGATCATGCGTAACAAAGATAAACGTGATGCCTAGTCGTTGTTGCAGCTCCCGCAGCTCATACTGCATTTCGGTCCGCAGCTTCAGATCGAGTGCTGACAAAGGCTCGTCCAGTAGCAGAATTTCAGGTTCGTTCACAATGGCACGTGCAATCGCGACACGTTGCCGTTGTCCGCCAGACATTTCACCAATTTCACGGTTTTCATACCCGGACAGATTGACGAATTTGAGGGCTTCCAACACTTTGCTGCGAATTTCAGCCGTTTTCATTTTTTTGATCCGCAAACCAAAAGCCACGTTCTCAAATACATTCAAATGTGGAAATAACGCGTAATCCTGAAATACGGTATTCACCTGCCGCTGGTGGGCAGGCACTCGGTTGATAAGCGCACCATTAAAATAAATACTGCCCTGTGTCGGCTCCGCAAAACCGGCAATCAGCCGCAATATCGTTGTTTTCCCGCACCCTGACGGGCCAAGAAGCGTATAAAATTTACCCCGCTCAATCTCAAAGCTGACTGCCTTCAATACGGCTTCATCCTGATCGTATTGCTGAGTCACCGCTTCGAAGCGGATAATCGGTTGTTGTTCTGACATGCTTCACATCGCCCCCTTATACTTGAGGTACATCTTAAGTCTGTACACTTTCGTCCATGTTTCCTTATTGATAACCCATCTATTATATATGATTCAGGTATATCCGCAATGGTTTTGATGTAAACACCACGTGTCATTTCTTCTTATTTTCATAAATCCTGCATACATTACGGGTATATGTCGATATCTACGCATTTATTTGGAAAAATAAAGCATATTAAGGATTCCATTTTATGTGTGAGAGGAGTCTTGGCTCTTGGAAATTCGTCGTAACCTGCCTTTGCTAATGACCATTTGTTTCCTAAGTCAGATGGGCGGATTCATGATCCTGCCCCTATTTCCTTTGTTTATTGAGGAATTCGGCCTGTCCGGCTGGATGATGGGGGTTATTTTTGCACTTTTTTATGTGGGGAAAGTAATTGGTGGCATTCCTGCAGCGGCAATTTATAGAAAACTCGGAGGAAAAAAGGCGCTCATCCTCATGCTGATCCTGTTGGCAGTCTGTATGGGTGGCTTCGCGCTGTCTACTTCTGCGGTGTTATTCGGCCTGCTCCGGCTGCTGCAAGGGCTCGCTTCCACGGGCCTTACCGTGGTCGTACGTTCCATCATCGGGGATGGGGGCAATGTAGACAACCGCGGCCTGTACAATGGATATATCAGCAGCAGTGAGGGCGGCGGTATGGTACTCGGTCCCGTCATTAGTGGCTGGCTGGCTATGCATTGGCCGCTGTCGGTTCCTTTTTTGCTCGTTACCGTATGTTGTCTGATGGCCGTGGTTGCTGCGATGGGGATGAAAACGACGGCACAAGCTAGAGCTACTCATGGATCTGAGGATACATTAAGTGATCACCTATTAGAAGATCCTTCGGCTACTGTGACACAAGAACCTATCGACAAATCATCACATTCGCCACTCTCCACGGATAACGTTGTTGTAGGTTCCACCATCAGTGAATCCCACCCTTTTGCTGCATCCACTGAACCTCCTCCTTTATCTTCATCACCGTCTGACGCAAAGCATACTCAAGGTTTATCTACAAGGCTCACACAGCGGCAGCAGCTTGTCGGCTACGGTACGGTACATTTTCTGGAAATGAGCGCCTACGCGGTATTCCTCACCTATTTCGCACTGTATGCAGCTCACATCATGCATTGGGACCCATTTGCCACCAGTCTCGCCTTCACCGTCTCCGGGATCTCTACGCTTGCCGCTGCTCCCTTTGTTGGTTATCTCTCTGACCGGATGGGCGATCGCCTGTTGCTTTGCATGCTCGGCATGTTCCTGATTGGAATCGAAGTTGTTGTATTTCTAAGCACGTCCTCCCATCTATGGGTCTACGTTGGCATGTTGATTGGCGGGGTTGGCGGTGCATGTTACATGGATTCGTTCTTTGCTCATATTGGTGATCATATCCCGGACGAGAGTCGAAGTTCTGTCATAGGCAAAATTGTCTCTGCGGCCGAGATCGGCTCCATCGTATCTCCACTGGTTGCTGCGTTACTTACGGTAGTTGGATCGCTTTACTCCGTGTTTGTGTTCAACCTGGTGCTGATTGCTGCTGCCATTATAGTTCAGGCCGTGATGCGCAGTCGGTATCGATTGAAAGAGGCGTAGTCCTTTGTTTTATAAAAAAAGGATTACAAAAAATAACCCGCCTGCACAATTTAATGTGCAAACGGGCATTTCATTGGCGCATCTCCGGCCTGTGGCTGGGGATGCTCTACCTGTGCATTCTGCTGCTCACTGCTTCGCAGTTCTGCGGCAGATGCCACGCCATCTTTCAGGGTATACGCCTGATCCTGATGGAAAAAGTTCGGCTTCACAATCTCATTGCGATACGAGCTGTGGAAAATATGCGTCGTCGCAGGAGATACTGGCGGAATCAGCCACACCCAATCCCCGGTCAGCTCACGCCCAGCCTTCTCTTCCCGCTGTTCAAACATCGCAAATTGCGTTGCCGCCGTGTGGTGATCCACAATGCTCACACCTGCTTTTTTAAACGAATGCAGCACAGCCACATTCAGTTCCACCAAAGCCCGGTCCTTCCATAATGTCGTTTCACTTGACGTATTCAATCCAAATGCTGCCGCCACCGCAGGCAGCTTGTTATACCGGAACGTGTCCGCCAGATTACGGGCACCAATCTCGGTACCCATATACCATCCATTAAACGGCGCTGCCGGGTAGGATATACCGCCAATCTCCAGACGCATATCGGCGATCATCGGCACACCATACCAACGCATACCCAGCTCAGCAATTTCCTTCTGCTCCGGGTGCTCAATCATCACTTCCACAATCTCTTCTTCGGGTATAACATACCACTCTGGCGCTTGTCCTTGTGCCTGAATAATGAGTGGTAACACATCATAAGAGCCACCTGCTCCTTGCCAGCCAAGGGACATGGCCACCTTGGTCAACTCCACGGAAGCAGGATCGCCAATAATGCCTTGCTCTGTCTCATATCCTGCATAACGAATAAGCTGATGATTCCAGACACGTACCGGAGCTCCATTCGGTCCATCCGGAGGAAGGATCGTAATCATCGGAATGACCTTGCCTCCGTTGGATGCCACATGAATATGATTCAACACAGCATCCGCTGCCGTTCCTGCCGTATTGGCATGACGGGCATCCACAATTCGCAATTTATCCCAGAACAGCCGCCCGATGCAACGGTTGCTGTTCCGCCAGGCCATTTTGCAACCTTGCTCCAATTCTTCTGTGGTATGCACATAAGTACCTGTTGCTTCGATCTCGCCCATAACGGCAACAAGCCGGGCCTGCGCGTCTTCACGCGAATGGCCCAGCTCTTCATAACATGTATATATAAACCGTTCAGCTTCTTCCTGCAATTGTTCCAGGTCTGACCGCATCATTCATTCCACCATTCTGTACATCTTGAATGCCATCATTATACGGCAAGCGCACTGGATTTGTAAGCGAACGGGCACTTTGTTCACGGACTCTACATATCGTTGTCAGGATGAAGGGTAACCTTGCTTATTTGCCCAGAAATGCGTTTAACATCCAGACCTCTTTATCCAGCGCAGCGGTGAATCCAATTAACATATCTTCCGTTGCGTTATCTTCTGCTTCTCCCGCTTCGTGAATGCCTTGATGAATCACTTCTACCATTGTACGCAGATCAGCAACCACCGACTCTACCATACGCTCAGCAGACAACTGACCTTGTGCCTCTTCAATTGGAGACAGACGCAGTTGTTCAGCCATTGTAGCCACCGGACTTCCACCAATAGCCAGCAAACGCTCTGCAACTTCGTCCATATTCGCCGTAGCCAAGTTGTACAACTCTTCGAATTTGGCATGTAGTGTGAAGAAATGAGGTCCTTGGACATACCAGTGGAAGTTATGAAGTTTCGTGTACAATATGGACCAACCTGCGATCTGACGGTTCAGAACCTCTTGAAGTGCTGTGGCGTTGTTAGCAAAAGTGTTGTTTCTAGTTTGAATTGTGCTCATGGAATTTATCCCCTCTCGAATATAAAAATAGAATTTGAATGATTGTTATGGACTACTTTGATTCGTTCATTTTAATTTAGACTTAATCTAAATCTTGTTTTAATTATAACACCGTATATCCCATTTGGGAAGGCATTTGCCCTGTCTTGTACATGAAGATTCCATGAAGTACAGCTTCATCCTATATCATTATAAAAAGTGGAGTTACACTGCCCACTCGGCTGATTAATGAGGGTGTGTAGTACTGCCTGCACCAGATCCCACCTTATATTTATACCTTTAATTACGCTCACATACTGCGAATATTCTCACAGTGCAAATAACGTAAAAACAGCCCTTCATCTCCGCGAGATGATAGGACTGCATGAACCCACCTGTACAATTTTATTGCTTAACAAACTCAAAAAGTCAGGATACGACTGATCTCTTCATAGCTCGATGCTACAAAATGAGGTTGATGATCGGACTCCGGCAACGCCTCCCGATGGTTGAACCAGATGACTGTCCAGCCTGCATCCACTGCACCTACCACATCATTACGCCACGAGTCTCCGATGTAATAGCTGGAACGGGCATCTGTCCCGGACTGCTTACTCACATATTCAAACAACCTGCGATCCGGCTTCGCATAACCAGTTGTACCGGAGATGAAAATCAGATGCTCGTCTACGAGACTGAGCACATCCAATGCTTCAAGCTTACGCCGCTGATGCTCCCCTTCTCCATTGGTGATTAGACCAACGGTATGGCCTTCTGCCTGAAGCCTTCTGATTAACCCATACGCTCCTTCAAAAGGCACAATCTCAAACTGTCTACTCAGATACTGTGCTTGTAGTTCTTCAGCCTGTCCCGATAGTAGGGGGAGTCCGAACTCTTCCATCGTCAACTCAAACCTCCGATGGCGCATTCGCTCCACCGCATCTGGTTCTGGCACAGCGGACAGATCTTCTTGTGCAGACAGCCAGTCACTATAATATCGAAAACGATGATAGGCCTTAGCATAAGGGAAATTATCCGGCAGGCCGAGAACGTCCTGCAACGCGCCACGAAGTGGCTGCAAGTGATCATATAACGTATCATCCACGTCGAAAAATATGGTTTTAGTATTATTTTTTTCATTCATAATGGTTGTCTATCCTCCTGCTTTTGAGTCCATACATTCTCTTCTTACTACTATATAGTTATTCCTTTTCCCCGTCCAAGGAGGAGCTTACTCTTTATGTTACAGCTTCGGGTCCAGAGCAACACCAATAGCAATCCTTGATTCTGATGCTCAGACAGCCATGTCGTTGAAACTATGTTAAAATAAGGATCATTAACTTAGAGGTGATGCTTATTCTTAATCCAAATATCTTCTTCTATTAGTTGTGTATGAGGTCATGGCTTCTCTAGCCAAATCTAACCTTGCACAACGGGGATGAAGATGTTTACACTACAAAATAGTAAGAAGTTCGTTGATCCAAGAAAAGAGTCACTGAAAGATCACCGCAAAGGAATCAAGAGCACTCATTTCAACAAAGAAAGCAAACCGAATCGAAAGCACGATTATCATCAAAATCAGTAGCCTTTTTAGTTAAGAAGGACTTCTTTTTTCAATCAATTACATACCGTTTCATTCGTTACTGATAGTTAGAATATATCGAGGAGGCCTTTATTCATGTGGAAAGAGCATCTTCATAGCATTTCGAAGGAGTATACGTTCAGTCCCCCTGCATCTGGTGATGACATTGCAAAGGTGGAAGACTCCTTACAGGTTACGCTCCCTCGTGAATTAAAAGAAATATTGCTCGAAACCAATGGAGTCAGAGCTATTTACGATTTGGGACTTATCTGGTCAGAAGATCGAATTAAGAATGAAAACAGACATTACCGGGATGACCACTCCCAAGATTATTATATGCCCTTTGATCACCTGCTCTTCTTCGGGGAAAGTGGAATTGGGGATTTATTTGCTTTTCCTGTGACAGGGGATGGAACGTGTAGAGATGACGTGTTTGTGTGGAATCATGAAAATGACAGCCGAAAATGGGTCGCACCTTCAGTGTCCAAATATTTGGAGTGGACTTTAGAAGGCAAAATAAAAATTTAATTTACGGACTAACGGACCCTAATCTTCGATGAATAATTAGATAATTTTGTATTTCCATTTAATGAATATTATATTAATGAACACATTACAAATGAATAAAAGGTGGAATGAACTTATGAGTACATCAGAAAAGAAATGTCATGATTGCGGAGGAACATCTTTCGTAGAAGCATCGGATTACATCAACCTTCGTCCATTGGATAAGAAAATGACTCTCGGTGTGGAAAAAATGTACACGGTTTGTCTGGATTGCGGCGAAGTTGTTTCCATTAAAGTGAAGAACCCAGAAAAGTTGCTAAAATAATAATTCCAATAAGCACAGACAAAAACACCCTAGCTCACAATTGTGAAATAGGGTGTTTTTTCATGTGCATCACGACATATGTGTCTATCACACTTAAACAATCAACGATACAACCTTACCTGCATTCACATCAATCAAGCCATGGTCCGTAATCTTCAGTGCCGGACTTACCGCAAGAGAGTGAGTGCTGATCGACATGATCGGATTGTAATGTACATACCCAAGAGACAACATTGCTGCTCTCAGCTCCTTCACTTGATGGGACACCACTGCAAGTGGTTCTTCCGTCAAAATGCCACCTACGGGAAGTTCCAGATGGGACAGCACCTTGCCATCTTCCACCACACAGAACCCACCCTGGCTCGAAATCACTGTGTTAGCTGCCAATATCATATCTTCACGATTACGTCCTACAACCAGCAGGTTGTGATTGTCGTGTGAGTATGTCGTTGCAATGGCGCCGCGCTTGATGGTGTCTCCACCGATCAGGCCATGTGCACGATTGCCGTTCACGCCATAACGTTCAAAGGTCGCGATCTGCGCATATCCACTTTCTTCCCACTGCAATTCGCCATCTGAGGACTGAACGGATGCAATATGCTCTTCCACAAAAGTAGAACCATCCTTGACCATCATGACACGGCATTGGTATTCACCTTCACCAGCGAGATCAACCCCTGATCCACTGACTTTCGGATCTGACAATTGAATTGCAAAATCTGCTACGCCCAGCTTCTCCAACTGTACGCTCTTATAGAAGTGAGGCGGGAATTGCCCGATGATCCGTTCCTGCTTATACGGTTCGTAATCGTCATAAGCTTTGCGGCCATTTTTGTACACCTGATCAATGGAGAGATCATGCAAGTTGGATACCAACACATAATCGGCCACTTTGCCTGGGGCAATGCTGCCACGATCGGTCATTTTCATACGGGAAGAAGGGGTAGACGTTGCTGCGTAGATCGCATCTTCCGGACGCATCCCCATCTGAATTGCCTTACGTACGATATGATCCAGATGACCACGCTCCACCAGTGAATCCGGCATCACATCATCCGTGACGAAGCAGAAGTGCTGTGCCACATCATGTTGAATCAGATACTCCATGACTTCCGGGGTCATTGATTTCTCCTGAATTTCAATAAACATGCCTGCCGCAATCCGCGCCTGTAATCCCTCAATGCTCTGATGGGTATGATCGGAATCGATACCTGCGTAGATCAGTCGATGCAGATCAAGTCCAAGCAGTTTCGGTGTATGTCCTTCGATCACGAGATCGGGATAGTTTTTGCGAATATGCTGTAAAATTCGGTTGGTCTTGCACTCCGGATCACGGATGACATCGACATAGTTCATGATCTCGCCCAGACAGATGATCTCGCCAGTGGCGAGCAGCACGTCCATATCTTCGATTTCAATCGAACCGCCTGTCGTCTCCATCGGGGTTGCCGGAACGGAACTTGGAATCGCATAGAACATGTCGACCGTCGTCTCCCGACTCGCAGCCATCATCTCCTGCACACCCTCCAGCCCAAATACATTCGCCATCTCATGCGGTTCTGCGACAATGGACGTTACCCCGCAGCCAATCAAGCCATGAGAAAAGGTTTCCGGTGTCACCATTGTACTTTCGATATGCAGATGGATATCAATCAAACCAGGAATCATGTATCTTCCTCGCGCATCAATGACTTCGTCTGCCTGAATCATCTCCGGTCCGCCGGGTCCAACGTATAGGAATCTGCCGTTCAACACAGCGACGTTGTTCATTTGAAACCGTTTATAATAACTGTTATACACATGTACATTCACAATCAGTTGATCTGCACGCATGGGGCATAATCTCCTTCTTCACAAGCATTTCACCACGATCCGAACCGGACAATGAACCTGCACTTTAATCTGCTATGCTGCACATGACTGCGCACCACCGCCATCGTCCGGAATCATCGCATGAGTTGCCTTCTTTACTGCTCTTATTTCCTCAAGCTACTCCCTACATTCACGACTACTCTACCAATACAAGCTTGTCCTGTGGGAAAATCAGGCTAACACGCTGCCCGCTAAGGTAAGGTGTTTCCATCTCCTGATTGGCTGTAAAATCACCAAGCTCCGTCTCAACCACATACTGATAGCTGCGTCCCAGATACGTACTGACTTTGATAATCCCTGGCAAAGCGTTCACCACATCCGCAGAGGTGTCTCCACTAACAATCAGATCATCCGGGCGAATCGCACCCTTACGTGCCCCGGGACGAGCTGTTCCAGGATGGGCTGTTGCTGTGAACGTGCGTCCCCCTGCATGCAATGTGATGACTTCACCTGCATCAATACGATCGGCAAATTCAATGAAATTATGGAACCCGATAAACCGTGCGACAAACTCCGTTGCCGGATATTTAAAAATCGTTTCCGGGCGGTCAAGCTGCTCGACCACACCTTTGTTCATGATGGCTACCTGATCCGAGATCGAGAAGCACTCTTCCTGGTCATGAGAGACATATAGCGTTGTAATGCCCAGCTCTTGCTGAATCCGGCGAATCTCGACCCGCATGTTCAGGCGCAGATTGGCATCCAGGTTACTGAGCGGTTCGTCGAACAAGAGCAGGTCAGGCTCAATGACCAATGCGCGGGCAATCGCCACACGCTGACGCTGTCCACCAGACAGTTCTTGTGGAAAACGTTTCTCAAATCCATTCAGGTTAACGACTTCCAGGATTCGCATCACACGGGAAGAGATATCCTTGTCTTTTACCTTACGCATCCGCAGGCCAAAGGCCACGTTGTCATAGACAGACAGATGCGGGAATAATGCATAACTCTGAAATACAAATCCGAAGTTCCGCTTGTTCGCCGGAACCTTCGTATAATCCTTGCCGCCAAACATAAACTTGCCCTGTGATGCTTCCAGAAATCCGGCGATGAGGCGCAGCGTAGTTGTTTTGCCGCAACCGCTCGGTCCGAGCAGGGAGAGCAGTTTACCTTTTTCCAGCTCCAACTGAAAATCCTTCAGGATTGTCTGCTTATCGTATGCCACGGATACGTGGTCTAATGTCAGCAATGCCATAGCGTTCTGCGCCTCCAATTAACGTTTAGTAAAGTATGAAAATCCGCCCATGATCCGTTCGATCACGAACATTAAGAGTCCGGTCAGTACCATCAATAGCACGGAAATCGCTGCAATCGTTGGGTCAAAATAATTCTCCACATACGTCAGCATCTGGATCGGTAATGTGCTTACCCCTGGTCCGGTCATGAACACCGAGATGTCCACGTTGTTGAAGGACTCCAGGAAGGCAATCAGCACGGCAGCGATAATGCCTGAGCGGATGTTGGGAAGCACGATTGTGAAGAACGTTCTTACCCGTCCCGCACCAAGACTTAGCGCAGCTTCCTCCACCGCAAAGTCAAAGCTCGACAGACTCGACGCGATAACCCGAATGATGAATGGAAGCATGATAATCGTATGACCAATCAACAATCCGAGGTACATCGGCAGATGGTAGATTACGATCAGGTATTTCATCAATGTAAAACCAAGCACGATTCCCGGGATGAGTACCGGCGACAGGAACAATGCGTTCAGCACGGATTTGCCTTTGAAATCGTAACGACTAAGTGCATACGCAGCCGGAACTCCGAGTACCAGCGCCAACAGGTTCCCCAGCAGGGAAATGATGATGGACGTCTGGAATGTGCGGAGAAAACCGCCTGTGTTGAAAATATTCTCATACCAGCGGAAGGAGAACCCTTCCGGCGGAAATTTGAGTACCGTTCCCGGTTCAAACGAAGTGACCGATATGATCAGAAGCGGGCCCAGCAGAAAGATAAAGACCAGCAGACTGAACAGGCCCAGCCCGATATGTTTCTCCCGCATATGTCTACCCCTTCGGATTTAAAGTTTTGGCCATTTTGTTCATGACACCGACCACGACAAATGTAATCACAATCATAATCGCGGCAACAACCGAGGCCAGATACCAGTCGTTGAGGGTCATGGCGTTCTGATACAGGAACGTAGCAATTACACGCTGTTTCCCTCCAAGGAGGGCAGGTGTGGTATACGCCGTCAGGCTTCCGACAAAGACAAGCACGGCTCCGATCACAAGTCCTGGCACAGCCAGCGGGAATACAACCCGGCGGAATGCCGTAATGCGCGATGCGCCCAGACTTTGCGCTGCCTTGAGCAGATCACCGTCAATGTTCTCCAGCACGCCCACCAGAGAGATAATCATCAATGGCAGGAACAGATGCGTCAGACCGATCATCATCGCTGCTGGCGTGTACAGAATATCCAATGGCTTGTCCACGATCCCCAGACCAACAAGGGTGTTGTTGATCAGTCCTTTGCGTCCAAGGATGATCATCCAGCTAAACGAACGCACGACCGGGCTGGTCAGCAGTGGGAAGATCGCCAGTGCCAGCAAAATGCCTTTACGGCGCGGCGCTTTCTGCGAAATATAATAAGCTGTCGGGAATCCGAGCACCACACAGACGATGGTGGTGACCACGCTGACTTGCAGCGTCGTAAGCAGTATTTTCAAAAAGTATGGGTCTCTGAAAAAATGCATGTATCCTTCAAACGTGAAGGAGTTTTCTTGGAAAAACGTCGACCCGATCGTCAGGACAATCGGAATGATCATAAATGCCGCCAAAAACACAAATCCCGGCAGCAATAGCCAGTAGATTACTGATTTTTTCATCGCCATACTCCTGACTTGTAAAATGGTTTTATTCACACGTTTCACTGGCGCACATTTCAAAAAATATCCACGTTCATTGCATCAGCCGTTCCGGTTACGAATCGTTCTTACGATCGCTGTTATCCTTGGATTTTCTTGATCTCCTTCTTAATAGAAGGAAAAATCCAAGGATAAAGGCGAACGCTTCGCTTCTTAAGAATCGATTTCGTCCCCTACACTACCAGCGCAATACGTAAGGATTAATTTTCAAATTGAACGCCAATGCCGTAAAGATCATAACTACGCGTTTAACGCGTTGATAAACAGTTCAAGGAACGCTTCTGCGTCCACGGTTTCGCAGACGAGGGTGTTGGGCTGCTCGCCCAAACGGTTTTGGAAGTCGCATACCATCTGCCCATCGCACAGGCGGCTGGCGGTTTCGACATCGACGTAATAGGATTTGCGTCCTACCAGTTCTGGGGCAAGGGCTACGCCCACGGCCAGCGGATCATGCAACGCGCAAGCGCGGACGCCGTTCATTTGTTCATACCGGTTGATGTAGATCTCCGTACTTTGAGCGACGTATGCGCGCAGTGCAGGATCAGTGAGACACTCAATCGTTGCTTCATTCAGCAATGTTTGACGCGTCACATCCAGTCCGACTTGCGTAAGCTTCTCGATGCCTGCGTGCAATACGATGCGTGCCGCCTCTGGATCAGCGTATGTGTTGTACTCGGCAGTTGGTGTAATGTTGCCATGTCCGTGAACCACACCACCCATGAAGATAACTTCCTTCAATAAAGAAGGCAATTCAGGACACTTCATCAGCGCGAGTGCCAGATTGGTTAATGGAGCAGTCATGATCAATGTCAGTTCGCCTGGATATAACTTGGCTTGCTCCACGATAAAGTCCGGCGCAAAACCTTCCTCGGCTTGCTTGGACACCGCCGGATCAGGCAGCGCACCACCCAATCCGTCCTGTCCATGTACCCGGTGTTCATAATGCGACTTGCGAGTAAGGGGTCCTGCCGCTCCAGCAATCACCGGAATTTCAGGTGCACCCGCAAGTTCAAGGATTTTGCACGTATTCTCAGTTGCCTGCTGGAGTGATACGTTCCCACAGACTGTGGTGATGCCGAGAATGTCTAACTTCCGGCTTTTGACGGCCAGCAAAATCGCCAGTGCATCGTCAATCCCCGTGTCCACGTCCAGAATGATGCGATTTTGCGCTTCAATCATCCGTTCTCAACTCCTATACGGTAATTGGTTGCTTGCTGCAAATGATATAAGTTCAACATGTTGACCAAAGATAACTTTTAAGTCAGTCGGTTACTTTTTTATTGTGCAATCTCGCGGTTCCAGCGATCTGTCCAGCCTTTAACCTGTTGATTCACGAATTCCATATCCAGCTTGTTCAGCTTCTCAACGACTTCAGCGCCGTATGTTACACCTTCTGCTTCTTCAGCAGTCAGTTCAACCTTTGTGTTAACCGGGGAATCGACCTTGGCTTTAGCAGATTTTGCTTGTACATCCTGACTCAGCTGCCAGTTGATGAACTCTTCAGCCAGCTCTTTGTTTTTGCTGCCTTTCACGACATTGATCGTGTTCATCACAGCATATGCACCTTCGCTAGGTGTAACAAACTTGGCATTAGGCACGGCTGCTTTCAGATCTTTGAAATACATTTCCATGATCGGTCCGCCCGCAATTTCTTCTTGGGAGAACATGTTCACGAACTCGGACGTTTGGCTATAGAATTTCACCACATTGCCGCTCAGTTTTTTCAGTTCAGCAAATGCCGCATCTTCATTAAACGTATCGTTTCCAGCCACACGGGAAGCTGCATCCACAACCATTGGGCCAGCTGTTGCTGTAATATTCGGGATGGTCAGATTACCCTCGAACGCCGGGTCCCACAGGTCACTCCATGAAGTCACTTCTTTGGATACGAGATCCGGGTTATAAGCAATACCGAGCTGTCCAACCGTGTATGCCGGGCCATAATCTTCACCCAGTGGTGCTTTGGCAATATCATAAATGTCATTTACATTTGGAATTTTGGAACGGTCGATTTTCTCAAACAGACCTTCATCGATACCTTGTTGCGCATAGTAGTCAGACAGGTAGATGACATCGACATTTGATGTACCTTGACGAATTTTGTTCAGACGTTCAGCGTTATTGCCCACTTCGAGCACGATGTCTACATTATGTTCTTTTTCAAAGGGACCAAATACTGATTCATTGAAGAAATCTTCCGAGAAGCCCCAAGTGGAGATCACCAGTTTGTTCGCTGATGTTCCCCCACTGCCTGATCCGCCTGTTGCATCCTCTGTACTGCTGCCACAACCTGCAAGTAATACCGATGTCATTGCCACTGCTGCCAAACCGCTAATCCACTTTTTCATCATGATCCTGATTCCCCCTGATATATGTGATGTGTATGAAAAAACAAAAAGAAAAGTGCTCTTGTATAAACAAGAACACTTTTCTTCGTAAACAAAGGAAAGCGACACCCGCTGCCGGTACATCATCGGTTTCTGCTTCAGAATCAATCCAAAGACAGACGCCATCATATGAAATTGTACGGAACCTAATCATGAATCCGGATAACCTCGGTATATATCAACAAGAATCAATCCTGCCGATCCATCCTTAGGTCTGTTCCAGAATCACATTTGTGATCGCCCACTGAGTGGACGCATCATAATCCCGCAATATAGCTTCAATTGGCAAACCCATGTGTTGCTCGAGCTTCTCCCGGAATTTCTTCTTATATAAGACAGACATGCGGAAGTCCACTTCCAGCTTTAAGCCGGGGGCCTCCCCTTCCAGGGCGTCAGAGCGCGGTGAACGTCGGTGCTTCGCGTAGAAGGTCACAATATTCTGGTCAATGGTCACTCTCAGGAGAGTGGTGCCAAATCCGAACAGTTCCTTCGAAATTTCGTTATAATACTGGCACATCTTCTTCTTGCTCTCATTGCTGTCCAGTAGTTCCATGAACTCACCCACATCTCTTACTACCGTACATTCGACGTGTTAACACGATTGATTATACATAAATATACGATCATAGGCAACCCAAAAGATATAGTTAACATGATAATAACACATAAAAGCGAACGATGAGACATTAACAGCAGAAAACAATTCGGCTTATACCACAGTGAATTTACATTAATATGCCTGCATGTCATTCCTATACTATTGTTGCTTCTACACTCCGCTTTAATACACAGGATTCGTGGCTTTGTTTCAACTTTCCCTAAATGGGCACTTATTCCTGCGAAACATAGACAAACTTCGTCATTAACCGTTAAAATGAGACACAATGTTGACATGTTTTTATTTTCTAGAAATTGGAGGCTTAACCCATGAAATGTCCAGTATGTAATCATGAAAATGGAGATGCCCATTTTTGCGAGAGGTGCGGCTCTAATCTAACGCAAACAACCTCATCACCAACTCCTGTACCGAACCCGGAATCTGCTGCTGCTTCCGAACCCGAATATACCCGTTGGTCCAGCACGCAGGCTACCTCTTCCCAGACATCTGCTCCATCCAACACACCATCCGTCTCCATTCACAAGGAACAGGCGAGAGAATCAACAGGTACCAATGACCATGCTTCTGCAGGAGGCAATAGCTCCAATCAGTGGAATAATATTGTGCAGAATGAGAAAGTTCAGCAAGCCAAAGAAGTAAGTAAACAGTATCTGTCCTATTTCCTCAGTGTATTAGCCCGTCCTTATCAGACGATGAAAACCGTTGGCAATCAGCATTCCCTAAACGGATGGCTAACGATGGCGCTAATTGCAGTTCTATCTTCTACATACTTCTTAATTACCTTTAGTCGCATAGGCATGGACGGCTTGTTCATTGGTGGATTTTTAAGGCCGCTATTGTTCACCGTCATTATCCTGATTGCCTCTATTGCACTGATGTACGCTATTCTGAAGATTGAAAAAATAACCTTCCGTCCCAAAACACTGGTTGCCCAGTTCGGTACATTGCTTGTTCCTGCTGTCGTATCCCTTGTTCTGGCGAATCTGTTTATTATCATCTCGTATTCTATCGCGATCTCATTGCTTGCTGTCTCGTATATCATTATCTTTGTTGCTCTGAACTCGGTACTGTTCCAATATCCACTGAATCGCACCCAAGCAGCCATCGACAGCATGTACAGCGTGTTGATCGCCAATGTGGTCGTGTTCTTTATTCTGTATCGATTGTTGGGTGAGATTATCATTGGACTGATTGGCATGATGCTTTCGCCGTTTGGTCGTCTGTAAAATAGTTCAGTTGGAATAAAGCTATTTACACTTGTTACTTCGATGATAGAACAACCTTCCGGTCGCTGTTATCCCATTAGATTATATGAAGGCGTTCCCTGCTCACACTGGGAACGCCTTTTTTTGGTTTTCCAAGGCATCATTGCGCTAGGCATGTTTCATACACTATAATGTGTAGTGCAACAGGTATGTTCTTATTTACGTAACAAACACAGAACTAGCAACTCCCGCTACGTAATGAGAGGATTCACTGTTGTTATTAACACTACATTATGTAGTGTATAAATCACTCATTTTACAAAGAAAGCAGAGGAACTCTCTATGGACATGACTCATATGAATCATATGCAAATGGAGCACGAGGCAGGTACATCCTACCTGTGGCTCATCGTAGGTGTAATCGTATTACTACTCTCCATCGCCGCCTATATCTGGGCATCACGCACACAGGGCAAAATCCTGGGCCACATGAAAAAGAAAGAGCGGGCGGACATCCAGAAAAAAAGTCGATCCCTTCGGCTGGCTGCACATGTAATGATAGCTGTGTCGATAATTATGTTTGGCCTGTTCTTCATGCAAGGAGCAGGTAAAACATATAATGTAGCCGATCTGGCATCCAACGCGACCATCGATGTTACAGACGATAAATATTATGGGGCTGACCATACGGAGGACCCTATCCAGTATGGAATGACAATTCCAACATCGGGGCCGCATAATCCGCATGATATCAAGTTTGGATTTTACACCGACTTCCCTGGCTACAATTACCTGGTACACAATCTGGAGCACGGGGATATCATCATCTATTATCGTGAGAACGCAAGCGAGGATATGAAGGAACATCTGAAATACCTCGCTAAATTCCGCGAAGCCGGAGCAGGTATCCTGGCTGTACCCAACAAGGATATTCCCGAAGGCAGTGAAGTCGTTGTGACGGCATGGACCAAAACGATGAAGCTCCACCAATTCGACGATGCCAAGGTGGGTACTTTTATCCATAAATATATTAATCAGGGACCTGAAAAGATTCCTGCCTCCATTCGCCAGGGCGGCGGAACGATGTAATGACGTAATTACTCCGTCATATGAAGCCCCTCTAAAGAGTAACAATGAGGTTTCTTCCACTGATGGGCATGACAATATAGGATTGAAACGAAACTAGCTCCCGGATCAAATTGACTCGGGGGCTAATTCTTTATGAACGGATGCCGATATTTCAAGTAGAAAATGGTATATTTGATATACAATACATACGAACCAAAGAAGAACGACAAGCACCAAGTAAAGAGACAAAGGGAAGATTGATTTAACAGATCAAGGGGGAACACTTTTACCAATGAACAGTTTGTTTATGAGGATCTTTTTATTTTTTTCCTGTCTGATGCTGGCCGCGGGTGCGGTTCTTGGCATTACCATGTACCGTTCATCGGCTCAACTGGTCGAGCAATCCATGGGGATGCAGGCACAGGCTGTGGCTGAACGGGCAGTAGCATTAATTGACACCTCTCTGTATGCACCACTCAGTACCGGACAGGACGAGACAGCATATTACGGCACATTGCGTGAGCAGCTTAGTCAGCTGCGCGAGGCCAATGGACTCAAGTATCTATACACCCTTGGTACACGCGAAGAAAATGGAACAAATACATATTTCTACGTTGTGGATGGGGCTGCTGCCGATGTGGCAGAGGATGACTTCTCCCCTTACGGTTCCGCAGAAGAGACCCATTATGAAGGAATGCTGCAAGCTTTTGAACAGAATGAGCCTATTCGGGGCGAACTCACACAGGATGACTATGGCGCTACCATTACAGCCTATGTGCCGATCCATGGGGCTGACGGAAAAGTACTGGGGTTGGTCGGTGCGGATCTGGACTCCACTGCGGTCTATGAACTGATGTCCCGCAACCGTATGACCATGATCTGGACAGCCTTGGCTATTGTGCTGCTGAGTGTATTGCTGGTGTATGGATTCGCCCATTACTTGACCCGTCCATTGGTGAAGTTGAAGAAGTTAATTACCCAGGTAGGAAAAGGCGACCTGACCGTCAACGTTGAACTTAGTCGCAAGGATGAGGTAGGACAGCTCGCTTCGGAGTTCAAACATCTGGTTACAGGTACCCGGGATGTCATGACGGGCATCCGTCAAAGCTCCGACTCTCTGCTACAGGCTGCAGAAGGTGTATCGAAACATTCACAGGCGACTGCAGAAGCCAGTCAGCGTATTGCCGAGCATACGAATCATACAGCCAGTGGCGCTGCTGAACAGGTAGCTCGTGCGGGCGAAGTAACGGTAGCCATGGAAGAAATTACACGCAGCATGCAGCACATTGCGAATTCTTCTTCTATGGTCGCGGATGTATCACAAGAAACGACCAATAACGCGGTGCAAGGTCAAGCCAATATCAACACGGCGATGGACAGCATGGATAAAATTCATCAAGCAAATGTGCAGATGGTGGCCTCCACCTCTCAGCTGGAGCAGTACTCAGGTAAAATTGAGTCGGTAGCACACCTGATGAAAGGCATCGCTTCACAGACCAATCTGCTCGCACTTAATGCAAGTATTGAAGCGGCTCGTGCAGGAGAGTATGGCAGCGGGTTTGCGGTGGTTGCCTCCGAAGTTCGCAAGCTTGCGGGGGAATCAGAGCAATCATCCCAGCATGTAACTGAACTGATCGCCGAGATGACACGCCAGACTGCCCTGTTGTCAGAACATATGTCTGCCAGCACATCAGCAGTCCAATCCGGTCTCGCTGTTGTTCAGGAGGCAGGCCGTTCATTCACATCCATTCATACCGGGATTGAGACGATGAATGAACGTCTGCACGAAGTATCCGCAGCATCCGAGCAGCTGTCTGCCAGTGCAGAAGAAGTATCCGCTTCTGTGGAGGATATGGAACATATCTCACGCGAATCCTCTTCGAGCATACAGAAGGTGTCTCATGCAACCGGAAGCCAACTGCAATCCATGGATGAGATGAGTGCATCCGCTGAATCTCTGCGGGTATTGTCCAGTGAGTTGAACGGGTTGATTGGTCGATTTAAAATATAGCGGGTAGCTTAGATTGCTATATAGATCGGCTATATAGTTGGACTAAAGAATATTCACACTTGCCACTTCGATGACAGAACAACCTTCCGATCGCTGTTATCCCCAGATTTTTTGATTCAATTTTACAATGGTGAAAATCTGAGGATAAAGGCGAACGCTCCGCTTCTCCAGCTTTTTTCTGTCCTCTACGTTCTCGTGTAAAATGATTAGTACAATTTATATAGATCAGCCCACAACCAAAAAAGCCGCACGGCAGGGACGGGATCATGGGGTTTAACCCCATTTCCGGACACTGCTTGCGGCTTTATTTTTGTTGTACCTTAAATGTTGGCACGCCTTACGGCTGCCTGAATTAGTAGCGCTGCGGAGCAGCTTTTTTACCCAAATCCGTCATGTACGTAAAGAACGCTTCCGGATCGGTATCATACACCAGTTGTACTGGACGTCCGTCTGCTTGCTCCACCGTGCGGCCCTGGCTAGGACCATCCGGGATAACAATACAGTTGACCGTTTTCTTCTTCACGATGTCCTCGCGTCCAACGGAAGCCGTTGTCAGCACATCCCACAGATAATATGTGGAATTTGTCTCACTGTACACCAGTGGCGGACAACCTGCGTAACAGTTACCCAGGAAATCAACGCCTTCGAAGCGACGCTCTGCTGCCCAGCGGTTACGAACGGCTGGAGTCAGAGGTACTTTGTTTGTGCTTTCCAGTGCAACCAGATCGATCTGGATACCACTTTGCCATACACGGTAAGCCGCTTCCGGGTCCCAGAATACGTTCCACTCTGCTGTACCGTCATGCTCAGGCTCTTCTACGTTACCACGCTCGAATGTACCACCCATCCATACCAGCTTGTCGATTTTCTCTTCAATGTCTGGTGCTTCGTCCAGTGCACGCGCAAGGTCAGTCAGTGGGCCTGTGAACAGGAGCAACGTTTTGCCTTCGGTATTGCGCACTTTCTCGATTAGATGCTGGTGTGCAGGAACTGCAGAAAGTGGTGCTTCCATTTTGCCGGACTCGTTCAGTACAGGAAGTGCATCTACATAGAAGGAATGCAGTCTCCACGCCGCAGGAAATGGATTTTTCCCTCTGGAGTTGGATTTGGATACCTCTACGGAATATGTACCGAAACGATCGATAATTTTGCGGCTGGCATCTGTTGCTGGCTCCAGATATCCGTCTGCCGGAATAACCGATACGCCGGTTACATGTACATTGTCCATTTGCAGAAGCATGAACAGCGATACGAGGTCATCCACGCCGCCGTCATGGTTAAAATACACATTAAGTTGGTTCGTCATGCTTGCTTTCATCCTTCCCCTGGTTGTCCCATTGATGTTGATCATCCGTCTGCCCAAGGCCGACGCTCTCTCTATTATGTCCCATAACCCTTGGCTACGTAAACCTTCCCCATGCAAAGAAAACAAGGATCACGCCTCATCCTGCGGATATTTTACAGTTCCACCATTCCATCTCAGGAGGACAACTGGTAGAGGTCATTTATCGTTCAGAAAATAAAAAAATGGACAGCTGGCTTGAAGCCCCGCCGTCCATTCCCCCCAATCCATGCATTACATAGACTGGTTTTGTTTCTCCTCATTCTTCTCTGCAATCGGAACATACTTGCCTGGCCAGAAGGCCCATTTGCCCAGCAATGCGGTGATCGCCGGTACCATGAACGGACGAACCAGGAAGGTATCCAACATCACACCAACAGCTGTGATAATACCAAACTGCACCAACACCTGAATTGGTAATGTAGCAAGTACCGCAAACGTTCCTGCCAAGATCAGACCTGCAGATGTAATAACAGAGCTTGTCTCGCCAACACCTTCTCTGATCGCTTGACGAAGTGGCATCGTTTTACGTTTCTGCCAGATGCTAGAGATCATGAAGATGTTGTAGTCTTCACCCAGTGCCACGAGGAATACGAAGGAATACAGCGGAATCGCTCCCTGAATGGCATCTGCGCCAAGTCCGTAGTGAATGATGATCCAACCCAGACCCAGTGCAGAGAAATACGACAGAACAACCGTTGCAATCAGATACGCTGTAGCTACAACTGAACGCAGGTATAATAGTAATAACAATGTAATCATGCCGATGACCACTGGAATAATGATCTTGGCATCCCGTTCTCCGGTCACTTCAATGTCATACTGTTCAGCCGTCTGACCATCGATCCAGACCTGACTGTCTACATTGCTTACTCCAGCATCTTGAAGCGCCTTTTCCGCAGTAGCCCGCAGATCCGGAATATGCTGCATTGCCTCCATGGAATATGGATTCAGATTGAATTCCACATCAAAGGCGGTAATGTTGGCATTCTCGGCACCCTGCTGAGCATCGCCTACTTTGCTAATGTAATCCAGCGATTCGAGACGCTGCTTCAGATCAGTTTCTTTGCCTTCGGCATCAACGATCACTTTGACTGGAGCCAGCTCACCTTGGGAGAATTGTTCGCCGATGACGGTGAAACCTTCGCGGGAAGGCACATCCTCCGGGAAGGAAGACAACAGATCATACGTGAATTTAACCTGAGTAGAGAATGCCGCCAGTCCTCCCAGCAATACCAACGTAATTGCAAGAACGGTCCATGGCTTTGTTACTACAACACGGCCAATCCAGCTTTCCTTCGCTTTGCGCGGGGCAGGAGCCGGTTTGCCTTTTTTCTTCGCACGTTCCACTTCCATCTCATGTGTACGTGGTACGAATGGATAGAATGAACCCCGACCGAAGATCGCCAAGAGCGCTGGAACCAGCGTCAGACTTGCAATAAACATAATAAAGATGGACAGACTGAATGGTACGGCAAAGCGATGATATGCACCGTATTCAGCCAGCAACAGCACCAGTAGTGCTGCAACGACCGTGAACCCACTCATGGCAATGGCGCCAGATGATCCGGTAATTGCCTGGAAGATGGCTTTCTTTTTGTCCGGCTCATGATAGAGAATCTGGCGGTATCTGGAGATCATGAACAGACAGTAATCCGTTCCTGCTCCAAATAACAACACGGTCATGATCGAGATCGACTGTGCATCCACCGTGATCCAACCTTGATCTGCCATGAATCCGAGAATGGGGCTTGTCACCATATACGCGAATCCAACCGCAATAATCGGGATAATCGCCAGTACTGGCGAGCGGTAGATCAACAACAACAGTACTAATACCAGTACAACCGTAGCGATCAGCAAGGATACATCGGCGGAGGAGAATAGCCCGCTCGCATCAATGGATATTCCTACAGGCCCTGTTACACGGGCAATCAGTGTATTGGTATCATCTATGGCGACATCGAACGGGTTTGCCCCGAAGATGTCTTGTGTTTTTTGCTCAAGTGCTTCAATAGCTGCCTTCAATTGTTCCGAATCGGCACCTTCATTGAAGAAAAGTGGCATAACCAAAGTACTTCCGTCTTCCGAAAGCTGGCCTTTCAATGCCTGTGGTGGCAATTGATAGAGTGGCACAACGGACTGTTGTTGTTCTACCGGATCTTGATCCAGTCGCTCCGTTAATGCCTGAATGTTCTCAATCTGCTCATCCGTCAGACCGCCGGCTTGACGCCATACGATCAGCGCGGGCAATCCTTCACCACCAGGGAATTCCTTCTCGGCAAGTGCAGCTGCCTGAACCGATGGTTTGGATTCACTCAGATCCTGTGCGTTATTGGTTTCACGATCACCTACAGCAGGCCATACCATGCCAAGCACAACGGCAATAATGATCCATACCAACAGCGTAATCCATTTGCTTCGTTTGCCGGCAACCCAGCGGCCGTAACCCGAACCTTCCTGCATTGTCTCTTCATCTCCCTATTCTGTTTCTATGAAGCCCTATTTATGTGATGGTGTAGTAATGAACCACGGGTCATAGTATAATCGAGTTAATTATATATACCGGAAGGTTAATTTTGCAATGCCTAATTTTGTGAACACTTCTAACAAGCAATTAAATACGTAAAGAGGTATGTACTTATGAGCAAAAAAACAAACATTCCCCGGTCACCGGGCAGACCCAAAACGGGTGTGGATCAAGCATCTGTGCAATCCAACATATTGATGACCGCGTCACGTCTATTTATGGAATACGGGTATGAACCCGTTTCTCTCCAGCAGATCGCTTCGTTATGTAATGTGACCAAAGCATCAATCTATTATCACTTCACCAGCAAAGCCGATCTGTTCACCGTTGCCATTACCCGCATAATGACGATGAGCATGCAGCAGACTTCACTCCGCCTGGATGAACCTGGCACATTACAAGAGCGGCTGATCAAGGTTGCGCAAGCGAAGATGCAGCACTCCCATATTGAGACGGAGAGCATGATGCGAGAAGCCGAGAAACATCTGAATACGGAGCAACTCAGCCAGATTCGAGAAGCTGAGGTTCAGATCTTCGAAGTGCTTGCGACCCACTTCAAGCAGGAGATGGACAATGGTTATTTGCGTGTTGCCAGTCCCATGCTGCTTGCCCATGCATTTACGTCACTGCTCATGCTCGCGAACCGCGAAGATGTACGTAACATGAATGGCGGCAGCATCGAGGAACTTGCGCAGGAACTGGTGGCGCTGTTTCTGGATGGAGCGGTTAAACGGAACTAAAGACCCTTCTATACGTTTGTCTATGAGCAGCACAAGATGATGTCCGGAATGTTGACCCCTTATTCCATCACATTTTAGGAGGAACAACTTATGTCACATTCAAAACCATCCCCACGCATCCCTCGTCTGCTAGAAACGTCGCGCATATACCTGCGTCCTTTCGAGATTACAGATGTGGATGCTTATTTCCCCAGCCTGTTTGACGCCGAGATGCGCAGGCTGACGGGAACACAGAACAGTTTCACACGTGCTCAGGTAGAACGTTATGTTGAAAACGCAGCACAGGATGACACTAGACTCATGCTACTTATTGCTTTACAGGAAAATGACCAGATCATCGGAGATGTCGTCCTGATGGACATGCATGCCAAGAATCGCAGTGCACATATCCGGGTTGCCATCGATCAGGCGGAGCATCAAGGAAAAGGTTACGGTAGCGAGGCGTTGTTGCTTATGCTGGACTACGGCTTTGGCATCTGTAACCTGCATCGAATCGAGCTTGAGGTGTACGCCTTCAACGAGCGAGCCATTCGCACGTACGAGAAACTCGGATTCCAGCGCGAGGGTGTGAAGCGCGATGCTTTGTTCTACAACCATCAATATCATGATGCGATTCAGATGAGCATGCTGGAAAATGAGTTCAGGCAACGTCATATGAAAGATCAGGCAGGGAATGATTGAGTTTCCAATCAGCCAAAATCAAACCAAAAAACCGGGGGATTTAGTACACCTCCCCGGTTAAAAACTTCAGATGACCCGTCAGCACCGAAAGCTCGGCGGGTGTCTTCATATACAATTCGCCATCCGTGTCAGCTGACATCGGCGCATCTGTCTTCACTTTAAGCGTAGATGCCTTGAAGTATGAAATGCTCTCACTCTGAGGTTGCCAATCTCCCTCCGGCTTGTGCGACAGAATCTCTCGCAGCAGCGGAATGCCTGTCTCATGAATAATGAGTACGTCCAGCTCCCCATCCTGCAATGCATCCGGTGCAAAGGGCAATGCATTTGTTCCCAGAAAACGACCATTGGCTGCATAGATCATCACCGCTTCGCCTTCCATCTCTTTCCCATCCGCCTCCAGTTGGTAACGAAACGGCTCTGTATGACTAATTGTCTGTAAGGTGCTGATAAAATAACTGAGCTTACCCAGCGCGCCTTTCAGATTTTCGTTAATATTCTGCGATGCATCACTGATCAAGCCAATGCCGAAAAAGTTCGTGAACAGCCGATCATTAGCTCGTCCAACATCAATAGATACCAACCGACCTGCCAGCATTTCTTGTGCCGCAATCTCTGCATCCGGTGAAATCCCGAGCGAACGCGCAAAGTCATTACAGGTGCCTCCAGGCAATATACCAATCAACGGAGGGTGTTGCAGATCAGCCAGCCCATTCACGCATTCGTGGACCGTGCCATCCCCACCCAGGATGAAGACCACATCGAATTGTTCCCCGCGTTCACGACACAGCATCTCTCCCTCACCCGGTTCATCCGTGCGTACAATGACGAGTTCATGAACAGCAGGAGCCAGCACACCAGCCACAAGGCCCACTGTATTCTCACGACTGGCCTTGCCCGAATGATGATGATGAATTAACAACGCTTTGTTAAACTCCATCCCTCTTCCTCCATTCCAATGCTTGTTACCCTTTACCCACAAAGGTTGAAGTCGTAAACAAGCCCTTCGCTAAGCACTCATCATGATTCCGAATAGGTTTCCCAATCAGGTATGCATCCTAATCGTCATTCATTCGTAATATGTATAAGTTAAACTTAAGATTATTCACACATGCCACTCCGATGCCAGAATAACCTTCCGATCGCTGTTATCCCCAGATTTTCTGATTTACTTTTACAAAGGTGAAAATCTGGTGATAAAGGCGAACGCTTCGCTTCTTCAGGTTATTTCTGTCCTCTACGTTCTCGTGTAAATGTATAGTTAAACTTAAATAGATAACCCTTTTATCTAACTAGCCAATTCCTTTTTTAACCAGATTTATGCATGAGAATGAGGGTTTCTCCGCACCTTAATGTCATAAGGTTGCAAATTTTGCTGGTGAGAACCCATTCAAATCGAGTCAAAACGGTTATATCTATACCATATACGAATGGAGGGATTCCCTATGATTCCAGCAACGTTGGAACAATTGGAGCAAGTTCGCAAGGAATGCCGTACCATGGTTCGCAAAAGAGCTACCGCATCTGCCGGTACAACACTCGTTCCACTGCCCGGTACAGACGTACTGGCTGATGTGGGAATGCTGATGCAGCTGTTGCCTGCCATTAACAATAAATTTGGTTTATCACAAAAACAGCTGGACGGCATGGACCCCGAGACCAAATCCATGATCTATGGATTCGTGATGTCCATCGGAAGCAAAGTCATCGGTCGTATGATTACCAAGGAATTGGTTGTACAGGTTCTGAAAAGAGTCGGCGTACGCGTAGCCACCAAATCCGTCGCCAAATTTGTTCCTTTTGCAGGACAGGGATTGGCTGCCGCACTCAGCTTCACAGCCATGCGCTATGTAGGTAACAAACATGTGGATGACTGTTATGAGGTTGTCAAACGCATGATTGAGCAGCGCGAATTAATCCCGGGCGAACCCGCTCCGTCTGCGCTGGAGGAAGCTAACAGCGACGACGTGAAGGCAGAAGTAAAGTCGGTCTCTAGCAATGACACTGATGAACCTGCGAACGATTCTAAGGATCAGTAAAATGCGGGTCATGCTATGCCCAAACTGAGGCTTACAAAGTATCTCATGACTAATCTGGATGTCCCACTCGGTGATCTTATGCCAGTCCCAATTACTTTGCCAACGTTCCTTCATATCTTATAGATCCATCGTATCCAAACGAATCCAATCTGCTCCGCATTAGGACCACTCCTCTGGATACACGACAAATAGCCGGGAGCACTCCTAAGAGTGCTCCCGGCTATTCTTGTTAGTTACATCTGTAATCAGATCGCCTGCGGTTGTTGCTCCGCAAACTGACTATTGTACAGATCCGCATAGAAGCCCTGGCTTGCCATCAATTCATCATGATTACCCTGTTCAATCACGTTACCATGATCCATAACCAGGATCAGATCGGCGCCGCGAATGGTGGACAAACGGTGTGCAATGACAAAGCTTGTGCGATCCTTCATCAGATCATTCATTGCTTTCTGGATAAACACTTCGGTCCGTGTATCCACGCTACTCGTCGCTTCATCCAGAATGAGGATGGCCGGATTCGCCAGAATCGCTCTTGCAATGGTCAGCAACTGTTTCTGCCCTTGAGAGATATTCGACGCTTCTTCATTCAGCACCGTGTCATAACCATCAGGCAGTGTACGGATAAAGTGATCCGCATGTGCCGCAACGGCTGCCTTGATGACATCCTCTTCCGTAGAACCTTCTCGACCATAGGCGATGTTGTCCCGAATCGTTCCGTTGAACAACCAGGTATCCTGAAGCACCATGCCGAACAGACTGCGCAGCTTGCCACGCTCCATGTCCTTAATGTCGGCACCGTCAATCGTAATCCGACCATCCTGAATTTCGTAGAAACGCATTAACAGGTTGATCAGGGTGGTTTTACCGGCTCCCGTTGGTCCAACAATGGCTACCGTCTGTCCCGGTTTCACATCAATGTTCATGTTATGAATGAGCAATTCATTTTCTTTATATCCAAAATTAACACCTTGGAATGCAACCGCACCTTTAGGCTGCTGTAATTGCACGGGTTGTTTGGACTCCGGAACTTCTTCCTCTTCATCCAGCAACTCGAATACCCGTTCTGCCGAAGCAATCGTTGATTGAATGATATTGGAGATATTTGCAATCTGGTTAATCGGTTGTGTGAATTGACGGGAATATTGTGTGAAGGCCAGAATATCCCCGATAGAGATCGATCCGCGTGTAACAAAAATCCCACCAACCACACAGATCAGCACATAACCCAAGTTACCCACGAAACTCATGAGCGGCATAATAATACCCGAGATAAACTGGGCTTTCCAGCCGGATTCATACAGTTCTTCATTGACCTTCTCAAATTGCTGTACGGATTGTTCTTCACGTCCAAAGGCTTTGACAACCTTGTGTCCGGTATACATCTCTTCGACATGACCATTCAGTTCACCAAGGGATTTCTGTTGACCCGCAAAGTGTTTTTGTGAACGGGAAGCGACCAGCATGACAACAACCACACTAAGTGGCAGCGTCAAAATTGTGATCAGCGTCATCCATGGACTAATCGTCAGCATCATGATAATTACGCCGACAATCGTTACGATGGACGTAATGAACTGTGCCAAACTTTGCTGAAGTGTATTACTGATATTGTCCACGTCATTCGTGGCACGGCTAAGTGTCTCCCCAGTTGTGCGGGAGTCAAAATATTTCAAAGGAAGACGTCCAACCTTCGCACTGATCTGCTCACGCATGTCATACACAACACGCTGGGCCACACCGGCCATCAGGTATTGCTGAACATACATAAATGCAGCACTGAACAGATAGAGTCCGCCAAGCAGGTATAATACTTTCATCAATGCAGGAAAATCAATCCCGGCTCCCTGTACACCCTGAAGGATGGCAATGGCGCCTTTACTGAGAATATCCGTTCCTTCTGCCATAACTTTTGGACTGATGATGCTGAATACGGTACTCAAAATGGCTGCAACCAGCACACCTAACAGACGAGAACTATGGGGCTGGAGATAACGTATCAAGCGCCGCAGTGTGCCTTTAAAATCTTTTGCTTTCTCAGCGGGAGGTCGCATGCCCATTCCGGGACCTGGACCAGGCCCACCATGGGGACGAGGCGACTTACGTTCTGTACGTTCACTCATGCGATCTCCTCCTCTGTCAGCTGGGAGGATACAATCTCGCGATACACTTCATTGTGCTCCAGCAGCTCTTTATGTGTTCCTGAACCGACAATTTGGCCCTCATCCATAACCAGAATGCGATCGGCATCCATTACTGTACTTACGCGTTGCGCAACAATTAGCACAGCCGCTTCTGTCGTTTCCGACTTCAGTGCAGCACGAAGTTTAGCATCCGTTTTAAAATCGAGAGCAGAGAAACTGTCATCAAAGATATAAACTTCCGGACGGCGAACAAGTGCGCGAGCGATGGACAGACGTTGCTTTTGTCCACCAGATACGTTGTTACCACCTTGCGCGATAAGGCTGTCATATCCCTCTTTCATCTCGGTAATGAAGTTCTCCGCCTGAGCCGTACGGGCCGCATGAACAACTTCATCCATTGTGGCATCGTCTTTTCCGTGACGGATATTCTCCGTAATCGTACCCGTGAAGAGGACTGCTTTTTGTGGTACAAAGCCAATTTTGGCACGCAGATCTTCCTGCCGAATTTCACGCACATCCGTACCATTTACCCGAACACTGCCTTCAGTCACATCATAAAATCGTGGAATAAGGCTGAGCAATGTCGATTTTCCAGAACCCGTACCACCGATAATGGCTGTTGTCTCACCTGAGCGAGCTGTGAAGGAGATATTGGACAAAGCTGGATTCTCTGCGCCCGGATAACGGAAAGTTACATTGTCAAACTCAATCATACCCTGCATGGATTTCATGCCCCGAGGCTGCTCGGGGTTGCTAAGATCCGGCTGCATATCAAGCACTTCGTTGATCCGTTCTGCCGATGCTGAAGCTCTTGGGATCATAACAAAGATCATCGAAACCATAATAAGTGAGAACATGATCTGCATTGCATATTGGATGAAGGCAATCAACGCACCGATGTTCATATTGCCGCTGTCGATCCGCATTCCACCAAAATAAAGGATGGCAATCATCGAAAAGTTCATAACCAGCATCATCACAGGCATGATGGTCGCCATCAGCACATTAACTTTGATCGATGAATCTCTCAGTTCTGTATTGGCCCCGTTAAAGCGCACTTTCTCATGCTCCCCACGGTTAAAGGAACGAACAACCCGAATCCCTGTTAACTGCTCACGCAGCACCAGATTAAGTCGGTCCAGCTTTTTCTGAATGGTTTTGAACAAAGGTAGACCCTTGGCACCAATTAGCGCAATGGCTCCGCCCAGTACCGGAAGCACGACCAGGAAAATCGTAGACAATTTGGCGTCCTGAGATACCGCCATGAAGATCCCCCCGATACACATGAGCGGAGCCATAATCATCATGCGCAGCATCATTGTAAGTACATTCTGTACCTGCGTGATGTCATTCGTCGTACGCGTAATCAGTGAAGCAGTACCCATCTTATCGAACTCCTGGAGCGAGAAGTTCTCCACATGGCGGAATACTCTGCTACGCAGTTGTTTGGCAAATCCACCCGCTGTTCGAGATGAGAGATAACTGGCAATCACCGAACACGCTGTTCCGCCAATCGCGATGACCAACATCCATCCACCAATTTGCCAGATATACGGGATATCCCCTTTAATGATGCCGTCATTCACAATATCTGCCATTAACGTAGGCAGGTACAATTCAGCAAGCGACTGAAACAGTACCAAAACCAGAATGAAAATAATCGGAATTCGGTATGGCTTCAGCATGCTAAACAGTTTCATCATGGCTTATCATCTCCTCTTGTCGAATCATCCTTTTGCAAGGAAGTTAATGTATCAAAAAAGGTGTATACCTTTGTCAACAACTCAGCCAGCTGAGTACTGTCTTGCTCACCCAAATGCTCAACTAACTTATTGAATATTTCCATGCGTTCTTGGTGAGCAGCCCGAATAATTCCACGACCTGCTTCAGTAATCGTGATGCGGACAGCACGGCGATCCTCCGGGTCCATCGTCCGTTTGACCAGCCCCTCATCTTCAAGCCCACGAATAACAGGTGTAATGGTCGGTGACTTCACTCGTAGCAATGCGCTGATTTCCGAGACTTTCATCCCGGGATGATTGGATTCGATCGTGTCATTGAAATCAGGCGGATTGTCCTGCCAGTTCAATTGTTCTCCCGGATGCATCCCGTGGAGTAAACAACCCAGCACCATAATTTCATTGTGATTGCGCCCATGAGGTTTATGTTGCCTCCATTTGCCTTTATTAAACTGCATAATGGAGTACAAAAGCTTCTGAGCGACCGGATCTATGCCAGTCATAATGGGTCCCTCCTTCTTTCTTTATCATTCCATAGACATCCAACATCATAGGACATCTATTAAATAGCAGTACAATTAAATAGATGCACAATTAATTAGGTGTACTAAGTATATTATCGCAAGAAGCCATTGTCAAACATCTAAAAATAACCAATATAAACCCATAACCAAGAGCCTATACGGGCTTGATTTTGGGTTTTCTCATTTTGCCGTCATTGGAGCTTTCTATACTTATTATGTGCAATTCCATGAATTCAACTTACAAAGAAGCTCCCATTCCTTACTCCGGTGGATGATGACCCGGGGTAAGAAATGGGAGCATTTTATTGCGATTGAAAATTAGAAACAAGAGAATCTCCTAAATTGCATAAATTGCATGATTAGGTACGTTTGTTACTCATTAAGACTGTGAAGCAGAGACTGTTTTAGGCACTGAGGCAAACGGGAAATATTCTTTTGCATTGTTGTAGGCGATGCCCTGTACGATCTGGCCAAGCAGCTCCAGATCCTGCGGTGCCTCCCCTTGTTCGGCCCACTCACCGATGAGGTTGCAGACCAGACGACGGAAATACTCATGCCGGGTGTAGGACAGGAAGCTGCGTGAATCGGTCAGCATACCGACAAAACGGCTGAGCAGACCAACATTCGCCAGGGCCTTCATCTGAGCAAGCATGCCGTCCTTCGTATCATTGAACCACCAGGCTGCACCAAGCTGGATTTTGCCCGGAATGCCCCCGCCCTGGAAGCTGCCGATGATCGCCGCGAGCACTTCGTTGTCCCTTGGATTCAGAGAATACAGAATTGTTTTGGGCAGTGCTTGTTGCTGTTCCAGCGCGTCGAGCAATCCAATCATCGCTGCGGAAAGCGGCGTATCATTCACTGCATCGTAACCGGTATCCGGCCCAAGCTTGGCAAACATCCGCGTATTGTTGTTACGGGCTGCATTAATGTGGAACTGCATCACCCAGCCCCGCTCTGCATACAGTTTGCCAAGGAACGTCAGCGTTACCGTCTTGTACTTGTCCTCTTCCTCACGAGTTACCTTCTGACCCGCAAGTACCTTTGCAAAGATGGCAGCTGCTTCTTCGCGTGTAGCCACGCCGTAAGGAACATAATCGAGTGCATGGTCAGAGACTCTGCCGCCGACAGAATGGAAGAATTCCACACGTGACTCCAGCGCAGCAAGGAAGGATTCATAATCTGAAATGGCAGTGCCAGATGCCTGCGACAGCTTGCCCACCCATTCCACGAAGGTATCCCGGTTCAATTCCAAGCCTTTATCTGGGCGGAAAGAAGGTAATACCGCCGTATCAAAGCCTTCGATTTCCTGAATCTTCAGATGATACTCCAGAGAATCCGTTGGATCATCGGTTGTACACACAACAGTGACATTGGATTTGGTAATCAGATCACGTGCACCGAATCCGTCACTGTTCAGTTTGGCATTTACTTTGTCCCAGATGGTCGGTGCGCTTGTCTCATTTAATACTTCGTAGACGCCGAAATATCGCTGTAATTCCAAGTGAGACCAGGCGTACAGCGGATTACCAATCATCATAGGGACCGTTTTGGCATAAGACAGGAAACGATCGTAATCGGTCACTCCTTCGCCGCCGGTCACATATTGCTCTTCAATTCCGTTTGCGCGCATGAGCCGCCACTTATAGTGATCACCGTATAACCAAGCCTCTGTAAGATTGCCAAAGGTTTTGTTCTCGTAGATCTCCTGAGGACTGAGGTGGCAATGATAATCAATAATCGGCATGTCTTTGGCATAATCCTCATATAACTTGATCGCCGTTTCATTGTGCAGCAAAAATTGTTCATCCAGAAAAGATTTCATTCGCCTCGCACGCTCCCTTTAGGTGAGTTTACGTTCATATGGGTTCACTTCCCATCTTTACGCTACACTGTTTATCATCAAAGTTCAATATAAAATGATAGCGTTATCAAAAAAGGTTGATTTAGGCATATATTCGGGAACAAGGTATACTGGATTTAACGCAAGGATGCTGATCTGAAGATCACACAAGGAGATGAAATGAATTGAAAGTTACTTTTCTGGGCACAGGAGATATGTTCAGCGTGGAGCAGCACCACAATAGTATGCTGGCTGAATTCGGAGACACGCATCTGGTCATTGATTTTCCCGAATCAAATGCTAAAGCACTCAAGGAATATGGATTCGCCATGACCGATATCCACAACGTGTTCATTACCCATTTGCATGAGGATCATATTAACGGTGTACAGATGCTGGGTTATTACGCACAGATCGTAGGCGACCGCAAACCCCGTCTGTTCATCCACGAACAATTGGTAGAGCCACTCTGGAACATTCTATCCCCCGGCATGCGCTACACAACGGATGGTGAACGTACCATGAGCGATTACTACGATGTCGTTCCCCTGCCAGATGGAGGCACATTTGAACTGGACGGCGTGACGTTTGAGACGTTTCGGACGCAGCATGTTCCCGGTATGGTCAGCAATGGGCTACTCGCCAAGCCTTACTTCTATTACAGTGCAGACAGTACACTCAACCAGGAACGGGTGGAGCAAGTTGCCGCTGATGTGCAGCTGATTTTCCATGAATGTCATATGCATGATCTGGTGATCAAATCCCATACCTCATTAAAGGATCTGGAGCAGTTACCCGCGGAAGTGAGACAGAAAACCGTACTGATGCATTATCATGATGAGTACGCGGATGCGGACAAACGGGAACAGTTCAACCGCGAGCATGATCTGCGGATGGTTGGTACGTTGGAATCATTTGAACTGGAGTAGGTAAACGGAAAGAGGGTATCGGATATTATCGTATTCGATCTATATTCTAATGGAGGTCATTGCTATGGAATATCGAATTGAACAAGGTTACTTTCTGATATACTCTCCTGCAAGAAGCACCAGTAGTGGAGACATCATGGTGGTTAAATTACTGGAAAGACCCTTTAAGGATAGAGTTGAATTCCTCATTAACAGCAAAAACTATGAGTGTACTACACACCATGAATACTTAAACTTTGAGCCAACTTCTCATCATAAACCTGAGAAGCCTGGAGCATTTTCAATGGAACGAAGTGAGTTCAATCGAATGTGGGATACGATGAATCAGTATTTTGAAGAGTAATAACCTTATCCTGCTGTTAAATCTAAGCTGATTCCTTTTTCTCATTTCATGTTTTCACTTACAGCAGTGTTTCGAGTACGTATGGCGAGCCTTAACCCACGTTAAGCTAACGAATCTGAGAAGCCTTAATGCGTTAAAACCCGAGGTTTCAATATTCTAATGAATCTCAGACGCGTTAATCTGGTGATGTTGCTCCAATTGGCGCTATTTCAATCGTTTTTGAGAGAAATAAGGTTACTGAGATTCGTTAGAATTCCAATAACGCTAATTCAGTGCAAATAAGGCGTGCAAAGTTCGTTAGGATGGAGTTTTAGTTGTACCTAGAAAATGCAAAAAACCACCTGAACACAGGTATATTCGCTCTCCTGTTCAGATGGTTTAACGATCAATCTATATACTGTTTTCATATCAATCGGTGTACCTTTTCTTATCCTGCCTGGCACATGCCATTACTCAGCGTCAGCGCAGTCCTCATTCTGTTCGGGAAGGGCCCATACCGACACGCCCCCACCGCACACATGGAAGGTGGCCCAGCCGTCTTTCTCAATGGTAATCTGATCCTCACAGCTCTTCGTCAGATCCACCCAGACTTCACCAGCACGATGCTCGCCGATGAACATTCTCTTCTCACCGTCATCCCCGTTGGAGATGACCACTGCACAACCGGAACCTTCGATTTCCTCTACGCCACGACGTACCCAGCCAATCGTATTTGCGTGATCGAAGTAATCTTCCTGCTCTCCATACGCCTTGTTGCAACGGGCAGACAGCAGAATGTCCAGAATTTCTTTTTTGCCATCCACAGGTTCAGGTCCACCAATGCCATAATAATCCCCGTAAAATACAACCGGATAACCATCTCGACGTAATAACGTCAAGGCATAGGCGCTCGGCTTAAACCAGTCTCCGATCCATGATTCCAATGCTTCATGTGGTTGGGAGTCGTGGTTATCTACAAAAGTTACTGCATGTGTAGGATGGGTCTGCACCAAGGTGTCATCAAAAATTTTGGAGAGATCAAAGTCTCTACCTGCAAGCGAAGCCTCATGCAACTTGTAGTGAAGAGACACGTCAAACAGGTCGATCTGATAGTCTACCGTATCGAGGAATTCACGACATGCATCCAGGTTTGAATTCCAGAACTCGCCTACGATGTAGAAATCCAGACCGCGTTTGCGAATCATCTCTGCTGCAAACTCCTTGATGAATTCGTGGTTGATATGTTTAATCGCATCCAGCCGGAACCCACCACACTGAAGGGTATCGATCAGCCATTTCCCCCAGTCAATCATCTCGCGCCGAACATCCGGGTGGTTATAATCTATATTGGCGAACATCAGATAGTCATAGTTGCCAAACTCATCATCGACATTCTCATTCCATTTTTTATTCTCTCCTGCGATGCGGAATACACCTGTTCGTTCTCCCTTGGCGTCAAAGTCTGTACCGTTGAAATGTTCAGAGCTCCACTTAAAGGAGGAGTATTGATCTCCGCGACCCGGGAATGTGAATTTGGTCCAGCCCTCAATCTCGAACGGTTTGGAAATTTCCTTCGTCCGATCATTCGGATCAACCTCAATCACTTTGAACACTTCCGTCTCATCTGCTCCGGCCTTGTGATTCATAACCAGATCCACATAGACGGCTATGCCGTTCTTCTGACACTCAGCAATGGCCTCCACCAATTCCTGCTTGGTGCCATATTTGGTTCGTACGGTACCCTTTTGATCAAATTCGCCCAGATCATACAGATCATATACACCATAACCTGTATCTTCTGCTGACACTGCCTTGGTTACGGGTGGCACCCATACCGAGTCAATGCCTTTGGCTTTCAGTTCCGGGGCCATTTCAGCCAGTCGCTTCCAATGATCTCCGTCTGCAGCCAGGTGCCATTCAAAAAACTGCATCATGGTATGATTTCTCTTCATTATAACCGACCTCCTTGATTGCTATCGAAGCGGACCGCGGAACGGATAGGGTAATTCGCCGTTGTTCGTTCGTTGCTAACCAAGTTATAACCCTTTCACCCTACCCTTCAATCATGTAAAGGAAAGAAATCTGAGAAAAATGTTAAACTTCTTGGTCCAGCATTTGCCTGATCCCATTGAAATTGCTGTGAAGATACATCATGTTCAAATTCGCTTGTAGTCCCGCCACTCCTCGGGCAGCAGGGAACGATACGGCTCTTGGATAAAACGATCGTCGACCAGCACCAGCACGCCCCTGTCTTCTTCCGTCCGAATCAGCCGTCCACCCGCCTGCAGCACCTTGTTCATACCCGGGAAAATATAGGCGTAATTGAATCCGTTGCGTCCTGTCCGATCATAGTAATCACGTAATACGTTGTTCTCCAGACCAATCTGCGGCAGCCCCGCACCTACCACAACCACGCCATTCAAGCGGTCTCCCGGCAGATCGACACCCTCCGAGAATACGCCACCCATGACGGCAAATACTAAGCGTGTTCGTTCAGGATTCGGCTGAAATCCATCCAAAAACTGCTCCCGTTCCAGTTCGTTCATGCCTTGCTTTTGTATGACCGTATCCGCTTCACTTGGAAGCTGTGCGTAGGTCTCATATATCTCGCGCATATAAGGGTAAGAAGGGAAGAACACCATCAGATTGCTGCGTGGCCATTCGGTCACCAGCTGTTGCAGCATCTCCGCAATGGGTCGCCGGGATTGCTCCCGATCCTTATAACGCACGGATAAGGGCAGGAGCCTCACATCCAATTGTTCCCGCTGAAATGGAGATGGAATCTGCAATGTATAATCCTCTTCCTCTGCACCCAGCATATCCCGATAATAGCGAAGGGGTGACAATGTGGCCGAGAAATGAATGAGGGAGCGGAATCCTTTGGCCGTCTGACGAAGCAGTACCGAAGGATCGAGACAGAATAACTTCACTCTCACTTCACTTCGAACACACTCTGCATACGTAATAAAACGTTCATCATACAGCTTGGCAATACGCAGGAAATTCTGTGCCGTGAAGTAGGCATCCAACAGCAGCTGATCCGTCTCGGCATTCCCCGAACCACCTTCAACAAGACATTGCTCCGCGACCATGACAAAAGGCTCCAGCCGTTCAATCAGTTCCTCCGGCGCCTCCTGCTGAATGATCTTTCCTTCTTCTCCACCGTTTTTCCGAAGGGTAATCAGATACTTATCAATGGCCCCGGTGTAGTCAACAATGGCTTTGGCAGCAGGCACACTGCTGTCCAGCGACTGGAACTCTCTTTTCACATCCAGAAATACTGCCTTCTCCAGCTCAGCGGAAAACATCATTCGGCCACGATCAACCAGATTATGTGCCTCGTCCACCAGTAACACCGTCTTGCGTTTCTGCTCCTCCAACATTCTTTTCAGAGAGATCCTCGGATCGAAAATATAGTTATAATCGCAGATCACTGCATCGGCTGCATACGCCGCATCCAGTGAAAACTCAAACGGACACACCCGATGTTTGCGCGCATACTGCTCGATGACCGGACGTGTCATCAACGTCTCATGTTCCAGCATGTCCAGCACGGCCCCGTTAATACGGTCATAATATCCTTCACACATGCCGCACTGCCCTGTATCACAAGCTTCCTCTTCCTTAAAACAAATCTTGTCCTTCGCGGTCAGACTGATCACATGCATCTTCAATCCTTCCGATTGCATCCGGGCAAAAGCTTCTTCTGCCGCCACCCGTGTTGTCGTCCTCGCGGTCAGATAGAACAATCGGCTCGCTTCGCCTTCGCCAATCGCTTTGACTGTGGGGAACAGCACGGACATGGTTTTACCAATGCCTGTTGGTGCTTTGGCCATCAATCCCTGACCTTCACGGATCGTCTTGTACACGGCTCCAGCCAACTTCCGCTGCCCCTCCCGGTATTTGCGAAAAGGAAACGGCAACTCTCGCACACTGATATCACGCTCTTCTTCATATGCAGCGATCATCTCTGCATATGGCGCATAACCGGCAATCACTTCTGCCGCAAACTGCTCCAGTTCCTGCCGTTCTGCCATTCGGCGAAACCGTCTTTCTTCATGGGTTACCGAATGTACATACGTCAACTGCACTTGCATACGTGGTTCATCCTGCTGGACAGCGTACATGTAGGCATACATCATGGCCTGCGCCCAGTGCACGGGAAGTCCCTCACCCAGATCGTCCAGATTGCCCGCAGTTGATTTGATCTCATCCACCGTCAACTGACCGTCCAGACGAATTAGCCCGTCACATCGTCCCTCCACCACATAGGTCAGATTCCCATGTTGGATCTCAGCTTCGAGCACAATCTCTTTTAAATCTTCTTCCGTGTACTCCTTCTGTACCCGCTGATGAATTCGAGTTCCCTCCTGCATCGAGGCATTGGTCCGGAACCCTGGACGTATGCTACCGCTGCGGTACACATACTCCACCAAAGGTCTAACCGATATCCGAATTGTTGTTGTCATACGATCACCCGTTCTGTTTGTAGTGATTATACTTTATCATGAAATATGCTTTTGGACACAGCACCACCTCGAAGAAGTGGAAAATATTATAAAGAGAGATTGACATCACATCGTCGCATAAGTAAAGTTAACTTTACGTAAAGCGAACTTTACTTATGGGAGGATATACTTGCAAAATCTAATCAGAGACAAGCGAATACATATGCATATCACACAGGAAGAACTGTCTCAACGGCTTAAGGTCTCTAGGCAGACCATCATATCGTTGGAATCCGGAAAGTACAAACCTTCTCTTGTGCTTGCTCACAAGCTTGCCCAATTATTTGGCTGTCAGATCGAGGAATTATTTATTTTTGAAGGAGATGAGAATATTGAGTTCTGAATCACTGAATCGGATGATCGGGATCGGTGGAATTGTAGCTGGTTTGTTATTTGCAATACTCATTATTTTTTTCACAAGGTTGATTGCAAAAAAGCACAACGGACTGGATGAGCGGTACCTCTATTGTATCACGAGAGCAAAAGCCTTCTCCTGGAATGCGACCACTATCAGTCTTGTTCTGGCTTGGATCCTCGTAGTTATGCTAGACGGGATATCGCTTTCCTTTTTCATTATTACTGCAGTGTTTGTCATTCATTGTTTATCTTCTATTGCGGCAAACCTATACTACTCAGCTCGGAATTAGTCCACCTTTCCGATACATGTGAACCGATTGGACTCACCGATTCCCATATGCTATGTTGAGATAGAATGTACTTAATAAGGAGGCCGCTTCTATGTATATCTATTTGGTTCCTTCACCGATTCCGGATGCACTTGCTGCATACCCGCATCTGACTTTGCGAAGCGAAGAGCACGTGCGTCTGGCTATTGAATCCGCAGAACGCCTGATGAATATCGAGTCTGATGATAAAATAGCCGCATATGAAGCTTTCGATGCCGCAGGTTCCTGGACTGGCGGTGGTTACGCTGTTCTCAACAATATCCCTGTCACAGAGGATGGTCGTAACGATTTTGAAGAACGGTTTAAGAACCGTGCCCGCAAGGTAGAAGATGAACCTGGCTTTGTCGGTATTCGTGTGCTTCGTCCTCTGAAGGATGACACGTATGTCGTACTTACACTCTGGCAGTCGGAAGAACACTTCAAAGGCTGGCAGGAATCCCAAGCTTATAGTCACGCTCACCGTAACCGCAGTACTAGCGAAGGGCTGACTGCACAGAAGCCCACCATGTTCCCCAGACCTTCTTACGTTACAACGTACACTATAGAATAACGGATTGGGTCACCTCTGGCGTTTATCGCAGTAGCCCATGTTTTTTCAAACCTCTTCCTGTATGGAAGAGGTTTTTTGCCGTAAATTGTTGAAGGCTCTCATTTTTGACACAGCCATGCTGAGATAGGATAATACTTGTTAAATGAAACTTCGGAAGGGAAGGCGGTACCTTGTCACGCAGTTCACTCACCCGATTTCTAAGCGGACCGTTTATATTCTTTACCATTATCATGATGATCAAAAGTTCACTGGCCTGGATTGTTATCTTCGATGACATCCCTGTCTGGAAACCACTGCTGACCGAATTGCCGCTCATCTGGATCGGCTTCTGTCTAATTGAGTGGTTTGCTGCCAAGCGGCGAATGTGGATATACCTTGCCATGAATTTGCTGCTCTCAGGGATTTTCTTTGCAGCCATCATGTACTACAAATATTATGGTGTAATCGTTAACTATCACGCGCTCGCACAGGTGAATCAGGTGACCTCGGTCAAGAGCAGCATGTTTTCTTTGCTTGACCCCTATTATTTGTTTATTTTTGCAGACGTTCTGATCATTGGGGGGATACTCATTCGTCGTCGGATCAAGCTCGGGAGTACAGAACGTCCGAACCGCATTCCGCTTGAACGACGTGCCAGACGACGGGTTGCTTCGGTCATTCTGACCCTGTCCATGATCCTGTGTATGCTCAACATCTATCCCAATCGGGCTAGCATGAGTGAGCTTACACAAGCAGAACAGATGGGCATCCTCGGTTACGAGGCGTATACCATTCTGGATCGACCTGATAAACCTGTGCCCATCGCTCACATTGATCAGACTGACATCGACCAACTGAAACAAACGACCGAACTTCCTGCGATTGTGGAGAAGGGTGCCGCGAGCGGACGCAATGTGATTATGCTCCAGTTGGAATCGTTTCAGAACTTCCTGATTGGATTAGAGGTAGATGGACAGGAGATTACGCCTAATCTGAATCAATTGGCTAGACAGAGCCTGTATTTTCCGAACTTCTATCAGCAAGTGGGACAGGGAAATACATCAGATGCAGAATTTGTTGTGAACACGTCGTTCTACACCCCGCCGAACGGGGCAGCAACAACTGTATATGCGGATAAAGCTCTGCCGAGTCTACCCAAGTTGATGTCAGCAAACGGATATCAGACAGCCACATTCCATACAAATGATGTTCGTTTCTGGAATCGGGATCAGTTATACAAGGCACTTGGATTCGACCAGTATTATGATATTGATTATTTCGGCATGCAGGACTCTATCGCCTTTTCGGCCTCGGATGAAGTCCTATATTCCAAAACACTGGATAAGCTGGAATCCATGCAGTCTTCGGGTGATCCCTTCTATGCCCATATCATCTCTATGTCAGCCCACCACCCGTACACTTTGCCTAAAAACAAGGTGAAGTTGACGCTGCCAGATCGTTACAAGGATACGTTGCCCGGTGATTATCTGATATCACAGCATTATGCGGATGAGGCAGTTGGACAGTTGATTGCGGGATTGAAAGAACGGGGATTATGGGAAAATAGCCTGTTTGTCTTGTACGGGGATCACTTGGGGCTTCCCATCTATTCACTGGATAAGGATGACAAAGTCCTTATGAAAGAGTTGTATGGTCGGGAGTACACATCAGCAGATATGATTAATATTCCACTCATGATCTCGGCCCCGGGCGTTACCCCGGGTGTACAACTGGAACAGATCGGAGGCCAGGTGGACATTCTGCCAACGATTGCAGGACTCACCGGAGTATCGCTGAAGGGCCAATTGCACTTCGGACAGGATTTGTTACACGAAGGTGGAAATCTCCTACCCGAACGCTATTACCTCCCTTCCGGGTCGGTGCTAAACGATGCTTCTCTCTTCATTCCGGCGAAAGGATACGGGGACGGAACGCATTATTCCCTAGCTGATGCGGGCAGACAGGATGCCGGGCAACAACGGACAGGTGTTCCTTCAGAAGAGACAACGAAGATTTCGGGAGAAGAGGAATCTCCAACTATCGCCACACCCAATAACAGTCGGGTACCCTCTTCACGGTTTATAACGAAGGAACAATACGATCGAGCATTGGATCTTGCACACTTGTCCAACAGTTATTTGAGCCAGTTACCGGATCGAAAGGCTACACAATAATTGAATCTTTTCACTCGAACTTATCCATGCGGCGACCTTCCTCTTAACATAGAGAGAACGGTCGCTATTTATTTTCAGAACCAGACAAGTGACCTATCCATTCGTGAGCAGACCATCAAAGAGCCAGTTGCCTTCCTCAGAACGAATGAAATAGAAATCCAATGCACCGTTTCCATCAGACCATACTGTAGCCATATGTAAAATGATACGATCTGAATCAAGAGGATTAAATCCACGGTACTCCAAACTATTCAGACTAACGTTATGCAAAAAAGGGACTTCATAATCCCCCTGTTCCAGTTTCGAAATAATGATATTGTTCTGCTGCGATATTTCTATGTTCGGTGAAGATACCGATACAAGATATGTATAGTTATTGGATTGCATCGCCGCCATCAGTTTAAACGTTATGTTCAGCGTTTCTCTTAAACTTTCTACTTCTTCCTGCTCTTTTATGTCTTTTTCATCTTTTTCCTTCTGGTTGTTCCGTACCTGCTCTTTCAGCAGTTCATTTTCCTTCCGCATTTGTTCGGTATTTATGGCATCCTTGCGTTCTCTTTCCTGTACATCTGGTAGTGAAGCATCGTCACTTGAACTGCAGGCTGTTAAAAATAAAGCGAGCATCCATATCAACAAGATTCTGCTTTTTCTCATCTAATCCCCTCCTTAATAATAATGATTAGAAACATATATTTTCCATGTTTATGGTAACATATCCCATACGGAAGAAAAGAGTATCTTGTTCGTTCTGAAAAATATAACAAAAAAGACCCGAACCCTGTTAGTCCAGGCTCGGGTCTTTCATATGATCACAACGGCAGTAGCGTAACCGACTTGCGAGCAGTCAATTGCTCTACCATGGCAAGCCATTCTTGCGGTTTGTTTGGTAACACCGCATAATATCGATTCAGGAAATCAGCCACCAGACTTGCTGGCAGTTCACCAAGCGACTCATCACCTGGCATGAAGCACAGATCCAATCCGCCAACCGCTTCGCCGTCACCTTGCCAGGATGGATGAACATACGGGAAGTCCAGACGCTGGTATCCCAGATGGGACAATACTTCGCGACGCACATACGGGTCCATTGGCTTGATTCCGCCAAACTCGTGATCCTGACTCAGATAAGGATTATAGATTTCGGCAAACATGCCGAACAATTCTTTCCCGTTTGCCGCAGCCAGCTTTTGCAGATCACGCTTGCGGTGATTCGCCAAGAAACTGCCAATTCCCAGACCTTCGCGCCCAATAATCGTGAAGTCCGTCATGGCCACGTTCCAATCCTCGTAATAACGGTACTCTGTCGCTCCAACGACCTGTCCCTCATGCACAGCTACAAACACCCGAATACCCGGATCTTCCAACGGTTCTTCCCACAGGGGGAAGTCCAGCACTTCCTCCCGAGGGAAAATCTCCTGCATCAACTTGTGCATTTGAGCAAACAACGGATCCTTAATGGATGTAATACGCGTGAATTCCATAAATAAATACCCCCTCAATTGATGATGTATTTCATTTAATTTTATTTTTATTTGAACGGATTCCGCCACTCCATCAGGGCAGCATAATTACAGGATTCCTCATCGTCTAGATAGTCTGCAGTCACACCAACAGGCATGCGGCCACAGCGAAGCAAGAACGATATCACTGGGTCACGCCTCTCTCCCGCTGCTACCTGATCCAGATATTCCTGCGCAGACAGTTGGTCTGCAACCAGATGATAACCCGGCATTCTACCGGCACCTAGTAACCGGTCCATACCCTGTGCAATCACCAGGTGGTACATCGCCTGCATCATAAGCTGAGCCAGTCCCCATTTGCGGTACTTTGGACGAACACAGAGATCGACAATATACAGCGTGTTGCCATCCGGCTGGTGGTTACGAATATAGCCGTCATCCGTTACTTCGGCCCAGGTATGACATGCTGGATGTGCAGGGTCCCACTGCATTCGTAGCGAGGTCATTGAGCCAGCCAACTCTCCATCGACTTCAATGCAGATAGCACCCTCCGGGTAATGCTGCACATGACTGGTGAGTTGCTCGTGACTCCAGAGCAGCTCTTCCGGATAAGGAGGAGGGAAACTCTCCGCCTGAATGCGAATGAGTTCCTCAAAGTCGGATGCAACATAATTGCGAACGACTGCTTTTACCCTTTTACCATTTCGCTCCGGGTCGGTGATCAGCATTTCTTTGGTATACATGTTGCCGGGTCACCCCTTTCCACTGACAAATGAATTCTGATAAATCTTCCTTTGTCCTGTTCGTTTATAAACGGAGTTGCCTACTCCCAATCGGTATACAGATCAGTACGGCGGTCACGCCAGGTCGTTACCGATCCACGTTCGCGCACCTCATACAACAAGTCCAGATCCAGATCGGCGGTCACGATCATATCGTTGTTAATCTCACCCTCGGCCAAAATGCCACGTGGCGGGAACGGGATATCATTAGGCGTAATAATGGCAGCCTGTCCATAGTTGGCACGCATGAAATCTACTGTTGGCAGGTTACCCACTGTTCCGGTTAACACAACATACACCTGATTCTCCACCGCGCGGGCATGACTCGTATAACGCACACGGTAGAATCCGTGACGATCGTCCGTGCAGGAAGGACAGAAAATTACGTCTGCGCCTTTGGCTTTGGCCATCCTTACAATTTCCGGGAATTCAATATCGTAACAGGTCAGCATCGCAATACGGCCTTTGTCCGTGTCGAACACCTCAAGTCCATCTCCGGGAGCCATATTCCATTCCTGTACTTCGGTTGGTGTAATGTGAATCTTGTCCTGGCGAGCGATGCGACCATCCGGGTAGAACATGTGGGCTGTATTATACAACTTCCCTTCACGGCGAATGACGTGGGTTCCCCCGATGACGTGCATGCCGTACTTGGCAGCAAGTGATGTGAACAGTTGTTCATATTGCTCCGTAAAGTTCGGCAGATCCTCAATTGTCAGCGCATTGCCTTGTTTGTCCCCAATGGACATTAACTGTGTTGTGAAAAATTCCGGGAACAGCACAAATTCAGTTCCGTATTCACTCGCTGTCCGTATGTAATGCTCAGCCTGAGCGGCGAACTGCTCAAACGAGCTGATTGTGTGCAATTGGTATTGTACAGCGGATACCCGCAGTTTCATGTTCGTACACCTCCATCATGATTATGCTTCCATTGTAACAACGATCCAGGGTCAACAAAAGAGTATTTAAACTGGGTACTACAATGATAGAATAACCTTCCGATCGCTTCCCTTACTCACCCAGCATCGATTGTGTGAATGCGATCCACTCTCTCGTGGCAAATGAAAGATAGCGGTCCTTCCGCCAGATCATGCCGAGCTGCCATGGAATCACCGGTTCCACCACAGGTATGATACGCACACGCATATGGTCCACCTCACGACAGATCGTCTCCGGCAGTAAAGCAACCCCCAGATTGGCGGCAACCATCGCGCTGAGCAGATCCCACTGGGAGCTCTCATATACCACCCGGGGCTGGAACCCAGCATGCTGACAGGCCACAATAATCCGGTCATGCAATGCAAAATCCTCCCGAAACAGCACAAAGGCGTCGTTTTCCAGTTCATGCAGCGCAACCGACTCTTTCCCTGCAAGTGGATGTGAAGGGTGTACAAGCAGGTTCAGCTTCTCTTTTACAAACACAAAATGATCCAACAGCTCATCCACGGTTGGCAGTACGGCAACACCAATATCCAGTGCACCACTGATCACATCGGCTTCTACTTTTTTGGCACCATCCTCGAACAGCTGAATGGTCACCTGCGGGTAGGCTTTATGAAATTCACCAATGATCATGGGGAAAAAGCTTGATCCTACCATCGGCGGCAAGCCGATCCGCAGATGGCCTTTCTTCAAATTCATCAGGTCATCCAATTCGGACGACAGATTGCGGAACGATTTTTCAATCTCCAGTGCCTGCCGAAAAAACACATGACCTGCATCGGTTAGTTCCACTTTCTTCCCATAACGGTCCAACAACGTGATACCTAGTTCCTCTTCAAGACTCTTGACAGTCTTGCTGATCGTAGGCTGGGTGATATACAGAACTTCGGCGGCTTTTGTGAAGCTCTGCTGCCGGGCAACTTCCAGAAAATATTGCAAATGGCGGATATCCATCGGTTGATCCCCACCCCTCATAGATAAATGGAATAGAAAACATTCTTAATATGCATTTTACTCATGAAAGAATGCCATGTAAAATTTATGATATCAAATGAATCATTTTCATTTTCATAATAACTTAAACGATTACGTTGATTATACAAGGAGGGATTGAAGTGAAAAAATGGGGCATTGGTATTGCACAGGTTGCGCTCTTAATGGTTTTTTCACTGCTCATGGACCTGTTGGCCCGTACTCTCCATCTTCCTGTACCGGGTTCCATACTCGGTATGGTTGTGTTATTCATTCTGCTTCAGACTCGTGTCGTGAAGCTGCGCTGGATTGAAGTTGGAGCTGCCTGGCTGCTCGGCGAACTATTGTTATTTTTTATCCCGTCAGCCGTTGGCATTATGAACTATATGCCCATGCTGGAGCATGACGGACTGCAGATTTTATTCATCGTACTACTTAGTACATTTCTGGTCATGTCCTGCACAGGCCTGGTTGCTACACGAATCGCGAAACGAAAGGAGCGTCACACCGGATGATTGGATTTCTCTGCCTGCTGTTAACCGTCGGTATCTATGCGGTCGCCAAACGAATGTATCGTAATCTGCCAAAAGTATATCTGTCTCCACTGCTCATTACGCCGCTGCTTGTTGTTGGCATATTGCTCGCAACCGGAACGGATTATGCCACGTATAGCAGTGGCGGCAAATGGCTGAGTCTGCTTCTCCAACCGGCCACGGTGGCTTTTGCCGTACCGCTCTATACCTTTTTCCATGTACTCAAAAAACATATTTCCGAGATTGTCTTCAGTGTCATGACCGGCTCGGTCGTTGCCGTACTTTCTTCTGCCCTGCTCGCCAAATGGTTGCGCCTGGATTCCGGTCTCATTCATAGTCTGATCCCAAGATCGATTACCACCCCAATTGCCATGAACGTTTCGGCTACCATCGGTGGCATTCCCGCAGTCACAGCTGTTTTTGTTATTATGACTGGCCTGCTCGGAGTGATTATGGGCCCTTCGATCGTTAAGATGCTACGCATCGATGGGGAGATTGCACGAGGCACACTGTTTGGAACCGGTGCCCATGGCACAGGGACATCCAAGGCGTTTGAACTGAGTTCCCTAACGGGTACCATCTCCAGCATCTCCATGGTGCTCGCTGCCTTGTTCACTTTAGCCGTTGCACCCGTCCTTTCTAAACTTATTTTCCCATAATGGATGGAATTATCCACTTTTTTGAAATATTATTGTTGTATTAAAGCCCTTTCTTCCTTACAATAAGGACAGGTTTTTAATTGTGAATATTGCGGGGGAGATGCGATGAAAAGAACCGGAATGAAGAGATCTCTGGACCGTCTTGGACGAATTGTCCTTCCCAAAGAAATGCGGGATACGATGGAAATCCATATCGGCGATCCGCTTGAGTTTTTCATTGAAGGGAAAGAGTTGATTTTAAGAAAGTACAAATCAACATTATGTATTTTTTGCGGTGATGTAGATACGGAAATGTATTTCAAAGAACAATTCATCTGCCGGACTTGTGCAATTCAATTAAAACACCCGGATGACTCTCCCGACTGGTTCGTACCTCAGAACAAACAGGCTCCTGCACCCGTGGAGCGTCCTGCTTCCAAATCCGCCTCAGTCTCATCTCCCGCTAGGGAAGAAGGGACCACAGCTGATAACCAAGAATACCCGGATCTGCGGCCGAAGACGGCACGTATGCTGCAACAGATGAAAGAAATTGTTGAACAGAATCCCGGTTTGGCTCAACAGCAAATTGCGGAAAAGCTTGGCATCAGCCAAGGACGCGTCTCTCAATTAAAAAAGTTACTATAATTAAAATGGCATTTGATCATCATTTATAGTCAGAAGACCTTCCGATCAGGAAGTCCCGCTGCAAGAGAACCCGTTGTTTTTCGTGGGTTCTTCTTTTTTTATATTCATATTGTCATGGAAAGGAGTTCTATGGATAAAATTCTGTATTTATCACAATTCGACCTCATGTCCTCCTTGTCCGAGGCAGACCTGATTGAAATGGATGGGATGACTTCTATTACGACCATACCCAAAAACAGACAGATCCAGACACCGGATACGTTTACAGAAGGTTTCTATTTTGTAAAACGGGGAAAGGTTCGTTTATATACTTTAAACCCGGAGGGCAAGCAGTTCACTCTCGATATTTTGACGGAAGGTAACGTGTTTGGAGAAATGAACGGAATCTCACTCGGAACACGTGCTGTTTATATCGAAACGATGGAGGAGTGTGATATTTGCCTGATGAACAAACAACGTTTTGAACAGTTTCTGATTGAACATCCACAGTTTATGATGAGACTGATGAACGTACTAAGCGAGCGGATCAAACGAATGAGCGAGTTGACACAGACGCTCGCACTCGGAAGCCTGCATGAAAAGGTGATACATAATCTCTTCCGGCTGGCTGAACAGATGGGATGGATCGAAGAAGATGAGTACTGCCGGATTCAACTTGGGCTTACCCATCAGGAGATTGCCTGGATGGCGGGAGCCACACGGGAATCGGTTACGATTGTCATGCAAGACTTGGCAAAAGCAGGCCGTATTCGTACCGGATTCAAATCAGTCTCCCTTCATCGTGACGAAATCGCCATCCTTCGGAAAATAACTGCCCACTTGTAAGATGCATTACATCCCTGTTCTCCAGCAAGTTGTACTGTATAGCTCATAAGTCTATACAACCAAGGAGGAGTACATACCGTTGGATGCTAAATCAGATCTATTTATCCCTGAAAACATTCTTCTTCGCAAAGGTGCCCGTAAAGCAACGGAAATCCCTGAGCATATCCGCAATTGGCTACAAGCAGGACATATCGAATCGGTTAATCTGACCGAATGGCTGGCTGTAGATCATGTTTCTCTTTTTCAGAAGGTTACCCATGAATGGGGAATGGATGCCGAAACCAGAGCAATTACAGAGCAGTTAACACAGATGGATGAGCAGCGGATCATGAAAATCATCCCGGCCATAGCCATGCAATGGCTTAATCTGTTGAAACGTCTAACCATGAATGAACAAACGAATCTCTTTCGTTCCATTGCAGAGCTCGTTCAGACAGTGTTCGCTGCTGGGCGGCTTATATCATTGGGCTGGATTCCGGTCTGAACCTGACTGAAAAGTTGGAGCAGATTCGGCCCTTTGCAGCAGATCATCACTTTGGTGTAAGAGAAATCGCCTGGATGGCTGTACGGGAGTCCATCTCTGCCGAATTATCCTCAGCCTTGCAACAGTTAATCCGATGGAGCGTTGACCCTGATCCACTGATCCGTCGCTTTGCCATAGAATCAATCAGACCTCGTGGCGTCTGGGCCAAGCATATTCAGGAGTTAAAAGAAAATCCGGCCATGGCCCTTCCCTTGCTTGACGCGGTGAAATCCGATGCCCATAAGTATGTGCAGGATTCGGTAAGTAACTGGCTGAACGATGCCAGCAAGACCAATCCAGAGTGGGTGCGGCAGGTCTGTGCCACTTGGACTCAGCAGTCGGATACCAAACATACGCGGCGAATCGTTACACGTGCCACGCGAAGTCTTACATAAAAAAGATGACCACCGCTCACTGGCAGTGGTCATCTTCTGTATAACACTTACGCCTGAATCGCGTCCATCTGGCCTTCTTCTTCCTCTTCCAATCTGCGCATGCCCACAATCAGGACAATGATATTAGCTACCAACAACACAGCCGGGAACGGAACAGCAGCGTATTGTGCATAGATCAGGTGACTTCCCACGGCCCCAATCAGAATGAATGTCAGTATGCCAGAAGCCAGGATGCGAGTACGTGGAATCACCAATCCTACTGCACTAAGCAACTCCGCAGCACCGAGCAGATACATCGTCCATGTCGGATAAGAGAAACTCTCGAAGGTCTGAATCATCATGTCCGCCCCACTAATCTTGTTAAACCCAGTCATGACGAATACACCTGCTAGCACAACCAGAAAAATATAACCCAAAATCTTATTCATATGTAGATCCTCCTGTAACAAATTATATGTTCCTACTATGTAATGATTATTTTTGCGAAAAATAGTAAAAAAGAATCTATGCAAAAGTTCCCCGAAGGTAACTCTATTTTCATCTGTTTAGCTAGGTTCACTTTCGAAATAGTACATGTGTATACTATACGTATTATTTTTCACCAACTTACTTTTATGAAGTTAGTATACAATGATAAGATAATTTCTTCAAGTAATTTTCCGCAGTATGATGTATAATACATACAAAAGGTATGTTACAGTATATTTTGTAGTAACCCTCATTTACTTGGATGTCCTATATTCTTAAAGCGGCAGAAATCATGTCCTTTCATATACAACTTTGAAAAAAATAATTATGAATCGAGGTGAACACGTTGAAGCTGAAAAAAGTAAAAGCACCAAGTCCCTGTATGATCACTCAAGCCATAGACATCATAGGGAAGAAGTGGGTACTGTTAATCATGTACCAACTGTTGTCCGGACCGAAGCGGTTTACGGAACTTGAAGCAGAGATGGCCATCAGTGGACGACTTTTATCGGAGAGATTGAAGGAAATGGAGACCGAAGGTATCGTAACCCGGCACATGTTTCCCGAGATTCCTCCTCGTGTAGAGTATGAGTTAACACCGAAAGGCAGAGCCATTGAACCTGTCATTGATCAGATCTACAGCTGGTCATCTGACTGGTTGAAACAGCAGAAATCCGAGTAGTTGAATTGTTGCTCAATATTCTCTACTCAACTCAAATACGCCTGAATCAGGCTGATCTGCGGATCATTCCCTGATTCAGGCGTATTTATATTACCTTCAACCTTTTAATGAGAGAGATGTTTAGAAGGCTGAAGCTGTACAGGCAGAGCGGAATCTGCCGATGCGAGCGCTGCCGTTGTAATCTCCTGTGTACGGCAGGCATCCGCATAATCGGACAGAATTCGTGAACGGTCTCCCGTACGCAGGGCGTGAATGAACGCTTCATTCTCACGCTCGTATGGATTATGTCCTGCCGGAATCTCCTGGCCTGCCATCGAATGTTTTGCAGCACTTGGCAGAAGCAAACGTTCCGGCGTCCAATCCCACACACCTGCATCCGTGTAGAACTGGAGCCCAGCACCACCCTCTCCATCTGGCAACAGACATGTATTGGCGATACTTGCAATTGCTCCACTTTCCAGCTTGAGCGTCACATTCGCCACATCGGCAACGGTGACATGCTCATGCTTCTCATGCATGCTTCGCTGAGCTGCTACAGCATATACCTCCGTAACTTCTCCTGCACAATACCGAAGCAAGTCTACAATATGTGTAGTCTGCTCTACGAATTGTCCTCCTGAACCGTCCTGACGCCGCCACCAGGAAACTCCGGGCATTCCGCCCATCCAGCGGCCAAGTGCCATACCAACCGTCTGTTCTTTCATCGCTTGCTGCAGGACCTGCGCAGCCTCCTGATAACGGAAATGGTAACCTACAGAGGTTAACAAACCGCTCTTCTGTACCTGTTCCAATACCTGACGCGGAACATCCATTCCGGTGCTCAAAGGTTTCTCCACCAGGAATGGAATACCGCGGCGGATTAATTCGGACTCAATCGATCCGTGGGACATCGGAGGCACACAGATATACACCGCATCCAGCTTCTCACCATCCAGCATATGTTCAAGTTCCCCGTAACCAACAGCATCATAAACGGAGGCCATAGCCTCTGCCTTTTCGAGCGATGTTCCACAGACACTCGCAACACGAACACCTTCCATCCGTGCGAGAATATCCGCGTGTACCTTACTGAACCAGCCTGTTCCAATGATTCCGATCTGTAATGTCATGGATGTAATCCCCTCTCTATGTTACACGCTTACATGTTCCATTCGACTCTCGACCTTGAAATCCTGCCTCAGATTTTGCCGGATGCTTCCAGCAACAGCTGATCCAGTTCTTGTGTACGTTTAATCGCTTGCTCTTCAGACCAGTCCAAACGACCAGCCATATATGAGATAACTGCTGCTTTATAGCGACGAACTTCATCAATACGGAAGTATAAATCACCTGTTCTTCGAACCAAAAAGTCAGATGGGGTTACAGCCATCTCTTCATCAATCGCGTAACGTAGCATCAGCAATAGCTCCTGTGGCATGCCATGAAGCTCGGATTTGGTGCGTGGATCGGGCATTCGCTCATACAGTGCCCCCACATTGGAACCATACGTGCGGACCAGCCGCTCCGCAGCAGGTCGAGCAAGCCCCAGGGCAACACCATCCTTGATCTTGCGCTCTGCATACGATACAAATCCAGACGATCCCCCTACATCACCGCCGGAGATGGGCATCTTCTTCGTTACGCAAGGGCCAATGGAATGTCCGTGCTCCTGCTCCATCTGGCGAGCGACCAGATCAACGACCATCTCAGCCATTTTGCGGTATCCAGTTAATTTGCCTCCGGCAATGGTAATCAGATTGGAATCGGATACCCAGACTTCGTCCTTACGTGAAATTTCGGAAGGATTCTTGCCTTCCTCATGAATTAATGGACGTACACCCGCCCATCCGGACTCCACATCCTTGATACCAATCCGTACATCTGGAAACATGCCATTAACTGCATCAATCACATAATCGCGGTCCGAGTCGGAGATTAGCGGATGTGCAGGATCGTCCTGATATACGGTGTCGGTTGTCCCCACATAGGTTTTGCCATCACGAGGGACAGCAAACACCATTCGACCATCTGGTGTATCAAAATAGACCGCCTGTCTTAGCGGGAATCGTTCACCATCAAAGACCAAATGAATACCTTTGGTCATCTGTAGTGTTTTCCCTTGGCGTGAACCATCCAATTCCCGCAGCCCATCCACCCATGGACCGGAAGCGTTGATCACCTTGCTTGCTTTTAGCGTATAGATCTGCCCATCGATCTGATCCATGGCTTCAATACCTGTAATCTTGCCATTCTCCTTCAGGAAACCCTTCGCCTTGACGTAGTTCACTGCCTGTGCCCCATGTTTGACAGCTTCTTTCATAACTTCTATAGTGAGCCTGGCATCATCAGTCCGGTACTCCACATAGAGTCCACCACCCAACAACCCCTGTGTGCGTAATAAAGGTTCACTATCCGACACCGCTCCAGCATTCAACATTTGGCGCCGTTCACTGCGTTTCACCCCGGCGAGCCGATCATACACCATCAATCCAATGGATGTGCTGAAGCGGCCGAACGTACCTGCCGTATAGATCGGTAACAACATCGGTTCCGGTGTTGTCACATGTGGCCCATTCTCATAAACAACAGCCCGCTCCCGTCCTACCTCAGCAACCATCTTCACTTCATATTGCTTCAAATAACGCAATCCGCCATGGACAAGTTTGGTCGAACGACTGGATGTACCTGCTGCAAAATCCTGCATTTCGACAAGCGCCGTCTTCAATCCACGCGAAGCCGCATCCAGTGCAATCCCTGCGCCTGTAATCCCACCGCCAATAATTAATATGTCAAAATGTGCATTCGCCATGCCTCGCAAATATTCGGTCCGGTGTGCTGAAGAGAACATTTCTGTCATTTCTGAACCTCCCATTGATTTCCTTCATGTTTTCGTAAAAAAACAAAAAAAGGACCACGTCATTCGCTCAGCAATTGCTGAGCGGCACGTGGTCCCTCCCGATCTCCAGACATCATTTTTTAACTTGTGCCTTTATCCTATCACAGATTTTTGACGGCGTGAAGTCCTGAAATGACACATTATTCAAAAAAAAATCAAAAAGTTGTTCTGCCAAAGGATGGAATTTCAAATGAATCCACTAACCTTGTTTTTTTCCTTATAGTGGCTATATATTTTACTCCCTCCAGGAAGAATAACCCTGTAAATCATGCATCATTTTCCACCAGTAAATATCATTTATAACATAAGTTTAGTGATAAAGTACAAATACCCACATCGAGATAATTGTAGATTTATTGCATATTTTTTATTTGAAGGCCCTCGCTGCGTTCACGGCACGCTTCCAGCCTGCATACAGTTCTGTCCGTTGTTCCTCAGCCATAACTGGATGGAAGACACGCTCCGTATTCTCATGATCGGCCAATTCATCCGCGTTCGTCCAATACCCAACCGCCAGACCTGCCAGATAAGCCGCACCCAATGCAGTGGTTTCGTTCACTGTAGGTCGTTCGACAGGAATGCCCAGAATATCACTTTGGAACTGCATCAGGAAATCATTAGCCGCCGCCCCGCCATCGACACGCAGAGCATGCACAGGAATACCCGAGTCGGATTCCATCGCCTCCAGTACATCTTTGGTCTGATACGCCAATGCTTCCAGTGTAGCGCGGATAAAGTGTTCCTTCGTCGTGCCCCGGGTCAGGCCAAACACTGCACCCTTGACCTCACTATCCCAATACGGACTGCCCAGTCCCACAAATGCAGGTACCATATACACGCCATCTGTCGAAGGCACGCGTGAGGCGTAGTCCTCACTATCTTTTGAAGAGCGAAGCATTCTTAATCCGTCACGCAACCATTGAACCGCTGAGCCTGCAACAAAAATACTGCCTTCAAGCGCATACTCCACCTTGCCATTCATCCCCCAGGCAATGGTCGTAATCAGTCCGTGATCCGATTGTACCGGATTCTCTCCCGTATTCATAAGCATGAAACAACCGGTACCATATGTATTTTTCATACTGCCCTTGGTATAACAGCCCTGACCAAACATCGCTGCCTGTTGATCACCTGCCGCTCCCGCAATCGGAATCCGATGACCGAAGAAATGATAGTCTGTTGTGTGTGCATACACCTCGGATGAACCTCGCACTTCTGGCAGCATGGCCTTAGGAATGTCGAGGACATCCAACAATTCGTCATCCCATTGCAGATCATAAATGTTATAGATCAGGGTACGTGAGGCATTGGATATATCCGTGACGTGTGTGCCCCCGCTTAGTTTCCAGATCAGCCAGCTATCAATCGTGCCAAATAACAGTTCACCCTTCTCCGCCCGCTCTCGGGCACCAGGGACATGATCCAGAATCCATTTCACCTTTGTTCCCGAGAAGTAGGGATCGATCAATAATCCTGTTTTGCGGCGAAAAAGGTCCCCGAGACCCTGCGTCTTCAATTCTTCACAGATATCTGCGGTCTGTCTGGATTGCCATACCACTGCATTATAGATGGGTCTGCCTGTTTCTTTGTCCCATACCACAACGGTCTCCCGCTGATTGGTAATTCCAATCCCGGCAATCTGAACAGGTTTGATCCCGCTCTCTGCCAGACATGAAGCCATCACGGCAAGAATGGAACTCCAGATTTCATTGGCATTCTGCTCTACCCAACCCGGCTTAGGGAAATATTGGGGGAATTCCTGCTGAGCAATGTGCACAATCTCCCCGCCGTGGTTAAATAGAATGGCCCGGGAGCTCGTCGTTCCTTGATCCAGAGCCAAAATATATTTTTCCATACAGACAACCTCCAGTTGTGGGTTCTTTTTACGATGTAAGCGATTTCTCGAAGTGTCGGATCAGATCTGCGTTGGATGTGGTCACTGCCGTAGCCCCGACGCCAAGCGCAAGTTCAACCTCTTCCGGTGAACGGATCAATCCCCCTGCAATAATGGGTATCCCTGTACGTACAGATACTTCCGCAATAATATGCGGAATGACGCCAGGTAGTACTTCAATATAATCCGGTTGGGTTTTAGCCAGCAGCAGATAACTTTTCTCCAGAGCATGGGTGTCGAGCAGAAAAATACGTTGTATGGCTGTAATGCCTTTCTGCTTCGCCTTTTGAATTACACTTGCCCTTGTAGAAATCAGTCCTGCAGGGCGAATGTGCTGACACAGATACTCTGCTGCATACTCATCATTTTTCAATCCCTGCACCAGATCTGCATGCAAAAGTATCTTTTTGTCGTACCGCCGCGCCTCGTCCATTACACTCTGAAGCTGTGCAATATGAGTTTCCAGCATCACCCCATAGGTATAAGGGCCTTCAATTATCGCCTCGAACTGCTTCATGCTCTTCGCAGCTGGCAACATACGTTGTCCCTCAAATGGCACCTTGGTTCCTCCCGCATTCATCAGATGCCTATATTGTATAATCAGTGCCGTGCGAACGGCAAGCCATTCCTTGAATCAGGAGGACTGAGCGCTATGCTGTTATCCATACAAAAAAAGCCGTTGTTTTACTTCTCCATAACGGAGAGTACAACAACGGCTAATCAGCTAATCGCATACATCTATATACTGATTAGGCCTGCGCATGCGGAAGCAGCGTCTCTGCCCCAGCCCAGCCATCACTTTCTGCCAAGTGACCGGAACGATTCACTTTCGTTTGCAGATATTTCTCGTTGAAAGCAGAACGATCCCCCCATAGTGGCACACGTCCACCCACATTTAATCCCGCTTCCTGCAAGGCAGCCAGCTTCCGTGGATTATTGGTGATCAATGTAACCGGTGCGGAGCGAAGCGCCCGCAAGACAGCAATCGCATCGTCATAATTGCGAGCATCGTCTGTGAACCCAAGCTGCAAGTTCGCATCTACCGTATCCAGACCTTCTTCTTGCAAAATGTATGCCATTGCTTTACTGAACAGACCGATACCACGTCCTTCGTGGTTGGCAAGGTAGAACAGTGCGCCCGCCCCGTGAGCGGCAATCATTTTCATGGATTGCTCCAATTGGAAGCCGCAATCACAACGTTTGCTGCCAAAGATGTCGCCTGTATGACAGATGCTATGCATCCGGATCAGCGCTTCTTGTGCGTCGGCAAAGTCACCATACACCAGAACACTGGATTGTTGACGCTCTGCCAACTCAGCCTCAGCAAGGGATTCAATCAACTCCCCGCTCTCCATGGCTTTGTCTGACTTCATCCAGCTGTACCACTGGAATGTCTTGGTCTCTCCATCGAGGTTTACCGGGAGCTTAATCGGGCCTACCAGATATATAAACTCTTTTCCGCTCGGAAAAGTCTGAATTTTGGGGGCAAGCAGTTGAATAATATGTGAATTGATCATTGTCGTTCCTCCTGTTTAGGCCAACTTGTATGTTGATTGATTCGCATCCAGAGCGAAAATGGATCACTTGGAAACTTGGATATTATATAGTATGCATCTATATTATTCTCATCATCATTAGTTACTTTATGTAAGTTAGTTTAGAATAAAAATTATAAAGTGTCAAGTAACTTTTATTTTTAAAGTAACTACTAAAATTATGTTACGCAACGGCCACAAATATGTGTTTCATTTTAGGAATATTGGGTATGAGTTTATAAACTGCTCATACACTAATGTTGTAGTCCAAAGCACTTCATGCCTCGAACTTAACAATGAGGGGGTTATGCACATGATCCGCCGGAAAAGAACATGCTGGACAGCCATACTGATGGTCTGCGTCCTGCTCATAAGCGGATGCTCCATCTGGCCCGGACAGGACGATTCAGCGAACAACAAAAAGGTAGCGCTTACACTATGGTACTGGAATCGTTCCATCGATGATAAGTTGATTGCCAGGGCTAAGGAAAAGTTCCCCAATATTGAACTGACAGCTCAGAAAATCGGCGGTGATTTCAAAGCAAAGCTCAAAACAACACTCGCTGCACGCTCAGGTGAACCAGACATTGTGGCATTGAACGACTGGATCATGGAGCTATTCCCCAGTGAGGACCGTTTCTATAATCTGTATGATCTCGGTGCAGAAGATATTGAAGACCAATATCTGCCGTGGAAATGGAAGCAAGGCGTTACACCAAGTGGACAGATGATCGGGTTTCCGATGGATACCGGACCGACTGCCCTCTTCTACCGAGAAGATCTGTTTAAGGAAGCCGGATTGCCATCTGAACCCGAAGACGTTACACGCCAAATTAACAGCTGGGATGCATATGCCACTGCTGGAGAACAGCTCAAGGAGAAATTCGCAGGCAAGGTATATCTGACCGATAACATTGGAAGCGTTTACAACCAAGTGCTGTCCCAAGGTGCTGAACGTTATTTCCGTCCGGATGGCTCATTCATCGGCATGGATTCTGCTCTGGTGCGAACAAGCTGGGATACATCCATAGCTTTCAAAGAGAAGGGACTACTTGCCAATGCAGACGGTTGGACTCCGGGCTGGAACGCCGCGATGAATAATGGCGAAATCGCCTCTTTTGTAGGTGCTGTCTGGATGAAGCAAGTCCTTCAGGAAGCGGCTCCAGATACATCCGGGAAGTGGCGAGTCGCTCGGGCACCCGGGGGAGATGGCAATAACGGAGGATCATTCCTGTCCATCCTGAAGTCGAGTGAACATCCTCAGGAAGCCTTTGAACTGGTTCGCTGGCTGCAAAGTCCCGAAAATCAGTTGGAGCAATATCAGACATTGAACCTGTTCCCTTCTGCCCCAGGTGTATTTGATGACCCTGCCATGAAAGAAGAAGAACCTTTCTTCGGCGGACAGGCAACGGGGCCAGTATTTGCCGAATCGGCACAGCAAGTGCCGGATGCTTTTTTTGGAGAAAGATACCCCTCCGTACACAACATTATTACTCGAAGGCTGAATGATGTCGCGAAGCAAAATGCCGATCCTCAGCAGGTCTGGACGGATACGGTGCACCGCGTCGAGCGGGAATTACAGCGTTAACCTGAAGAACGTGTGGTTTCGTTATCCGCAAAGGAGGAATTCATATGGCTGTAACTGAACCTCGTCTTACTCCCGATCCCGGAAATGCAAGACCTGATCTGGATCGGCAGAAGTCCCTGTGGTCCAGGATGTGGGAGCATCGTGCACTTTATGTTGCGATATCGCCGTTTTATATTCTGTTTGCGGTATTTGGCCTGTTCCCGATCGGGTTCTCACTCTATCTGGCTTTTCATAAATGGGATGGCATCGGTGTCATGACGTACAACGGGTTCAACAATTTCAAATACATGCTGACCGATGCCGAGTTCTGGCAAGCCGTGGGCAATACGTTCATGATCTGGATCTATTCGACGATTCCGATGCTCTTCTTCGCCCTGATTATTGCCTTTCTGCTGCATGCACCATTTGTGAAGTTCCGTACATTATTTCGGGTCGGTTATTTCCTGCCAAACGTCACGTCCATCGTGGCGGTGGCCATCATCTTCGGTGCCTTGTTTGCCAACAATTATGGCTTTCTCAATTATCTGTTGCAGTCGGTCGGGCTACCGGTTGTGGAGTGGCTAAATGCACCATGGGGCATTAAAGTCGCAATCTCCTCCATGGTGGTCTGGCGCTGGACCGGATATAACGCCGTCATCTATCTGGCCGGACTTCAAAGTATTCCGCAGACATTATACGAAGCGGCCAAGATTGACGGTGCATCAGCGATACAGTCCTTTTTCCGAATTACGATTCCGATGCTGCGTCCTGTGATCCTGTTTACGGTCATTACATCAACGATTGGCGGTATGCAGCTGTTCACCGAGCCACAAGTATTGGTAGGTAACGATGGTGGTGCGGGTGCAGCAGGTATGACGATTGTACTGTACCTCTACCGTGAATCCTTCATTAACAATTACTTCGGATATGGTGCTGCTGTTGGCTGGGGTATGTTCCTCATTATCGCCCTGTTCTCGATTGTGAACTGGAAGCTTGTTCAAGGCAAATCATCCTGATGTGATAAGGGGGAGCGCACATGGCGACCAAACACCTCAAATCGCTGGTGTTGTATACCGGTCTTATCGGGGGCATGCTCATATCCATGTTCCCGTTCTATTGGCTGATTGTAATGTCCACCCGGACAACGTCCGATATCTACAAGTTCCCGCCCCAGCTCTGGTTCGGGGGTGAACTGTGGAATAACATCACGCGGGTGTTGCAGCAGATTGATTTCTGGGGAGCTTTTCTGAATACGTTGTTTGTGTCAGGCCTCGTAACGATCCTGGTGCTGTTTTTTGACTCACTGGCGGGATTTGCGTTTGCGAAGTTTGAATTCCCCGGCAAAAAGTGGCTCTTCATCCTGCTACTCGCCACCATGATGGTACCTTCACAGCTGTCGCTGGTGCCTTCCTTCGTGCTGATGGCCACGTTCGGCTGGGTCGGTTCCTTCAAAGCTCTTATTATTCCGGGCATGGTGAACGCCTTCGGCATCTTCTGGATTCGCCAATATGCCACGGAGTCCATTCCGAACGATCTGCTGGATGCAGGCCGGATCGACGGCTGTAATTTCTTCCGTCTCTATTGGAACGTGGCGCTGCCAATCTTGCGACCTGCCTTTGCTTTCCTCGGCGCGTTCACCTTTATCGGCGTATGGAATGACTACCTGTGGCCTTTGATCGTCCTGACAGATGAACGCAAGTATACGTTGCAGATTGCGTTGTCTCAATTGAACGGACTGTATAATACAGACTATGCCATGGTTATCGCGGGTACATTGCTCGCCGTTATTCCGCTCATCGTTATGTTCCTGTTCATCAGCCGCCAGTTTATCTCGGATATCGCGGCAGGAGCAGTGAAGGACTAAGATTATGGCATTTTGATCCATCCCTCAAGTCTGATATTCTTATCTATAGATGAAATAACAGATGCCATATAAGTTGGATGAATAGTGTCACGTGCACGAAGGGGACAGAAAGGGCCTGAAGAAATGGAATGTTCGCATTTGTAACCAAATTTCTCCCTTTGAAGAGGGGATCAAAGAAATTTGGGGATAACGGCGATCGGAAGGCTTTCTGTACCCGAAGTGTTAACGTGTAACAGCATTCATTCACTTATATATTTAAGAAAGAGGGATGACAAAATGGCTTCTTCACCCTATATGATCGGCGTAGATATCGGCACGACCTCCACCAAGGCCGTCTTGTTCGAACAGAACGGAACCATTGTGGCTCAAGGCAGTGCCGATTATCCGCTACACACCCCCACACCTGCGATTGCGGAGCAGGATGCGGAAGATATTTTCAAAGCAGTCATCGAGTCCGTTAAACAGGCCACGTCCAAAGCGGGAGTGAAGCCAGAGGACATCCTGTTTGTATCCTTCAGCTCGGCCATGCACAGCATTCTGCCAGTCGATCAACACGGCAAACCACTAATGCGGGCCATGACATGGGCAGATAATCGGAGTGCCGAGTGGACCGAAGTGCTCAAATCGGAGATGAATGGTCACGAAATCTATCTGAGAACAGGTACACCCATTCATCCGATGTCCCCTCTCACCAAGATCATGTGGCTCACCCGGGATCAACCGGAACTGTTCAGACAGACGTACAAATTCATATCCATGAAAGAATATGTTTTCTATAAATTATTTTCTGAATACGTCATTGACCACTCGATGGCCTCCGCCACCGGACTCATGAATCTGGAGAAACTCGACTGGGATGCAGAAGCGCTGCATGTGGCGTGCATTACGCCGGAACACCTGTCCCGATTGGTCCCAACCACACATGTGCTGAAACAGGGACTGCACCCGGAGTACGCCAAGGAGATGGGCATTGCGGTCACCACACCGTTTGTCATCGGGGCCAGTGATGGTGTGCTTTCCAACTTGGGCGTGAACGCCATTGATCCGGGCGTCGTGGCCGTGACCATTGGTACCAGTGGAGCGATTCGTACGGTCGTGGACAAACCAGTGACCGATCCAAAAGGACGTTTCTTCTGTTACGCGCTCACTGAGGATGCCTGGGTCATTGGCGGGCCGGTGAATAACGGCGGTGTTATTTTCCGCTGGATTCGGGACGAGTTTGCAGCTTCTGAGGTCGAGACCGCGAAGCGACTTGGCATCGATCCATATGAAGTGCTCACTCGTGTTGCCGAAAATGTACCTCCCGGTTCGGAAGGTCTCTTGTTCCATCCGTACATGACAGGTGAGCGGGCTCCGCTCTGGAATCCGAACGCACGCGGCTCGTTCTTCGGCCTGACGCTGCACCATAAGAAGGAACATATGATTCGTGCTGCACTTGAGGGTGTGTTGTTTAACCTGTACACGGTCATGCTGGCGATTGAAGAAAAGATTGGTCGGCCGAAAAAAATCCAAGCCACAGGCGGCTTCGCCCGCTCTGAGTTGTGGCGTCAGATGATGGCCGATATTTTCGATCAGGATGTCATCATCCCCGAAAGTATCGAAAGCTCCTGCCTCGGCGCAGCTGTACTGGGCTTGTACGCCCTTGGCCGCATCGATTCCCTGAGTGCCGTCTCCGGCATGATCGGATCAACACATCGGCACCAGCCTGACTCGGAAAGTGTCCGCGTCTACCGTGAACTGCTGCCGATCTTCATCCGCATCTCCCGCAAATTCGAAGAAGAGTATGCAGATATCGCTGCTTTTCAGAATAAGACGATGCAAAGGTAAGGATGACGTGCATGTACGTTTATGAAGACCCTCCCGCCATGTTTTAGACATGCGGGAGGGTCTTTTTCATTTACATATCTTCATGTACGGTTTTTATGTACCAATTTTCTTGCAGAAACTGTGTTATTGGATAGATGAAGCCTTCGTCCTCAGTGCCTTTCAAATTAGCTAAATATGCCACACAAAAAAAGCCCCACAGTTCGAAAGACTGTGAGGCTTCTGCGCTATTACTGATTATACTTGCTGAACGCATTCTGATCGGCCTGTACATTCTCCAGATACACAATCTGGCCCGCATCATTTACACGCGCGATATCAATGCCTGCTTTGGCATATACCGTACCGTCTGCAGCTTGTCCGCATACCGCCCAGTTAGTTTGGTAGCTGCCGTCAGGCTGTTGCACCCACGCGTCCCACATATGTTTTACATCCTTATTGTATTCGTAGAAAGCCTTCATGAAACCATCGAATCCTGTTCGACTGGTGCCGTTAAGCACAATCTCTGCGTCCGGTGTAAACAGGGACAACAAATCCTCCATGGCACGCTCGTCTGTACGTGAAGCATCAAATAAACGGAAATAGTTGTTCAACAGTGTAGTGGTACTTGTGGTACTCATTCATATTCCTCCTAGAATAAAAAATCCGATTTCCAATCTTTAAGTTCGAATATTTTCGAACTAATTAAAAAGAAATGTATCATACTTCTTATACTCCCCGCAAGAGATAGTTCGATATTTTTCAAACATTGAAAGAGAAAGCCGAATGTGCTAACGTCATAGATATGAGAACTCCAACGATACCTATGGCTTCGGAATTCAAGCTGACCACGGTCTGCAATGCATTGGGTGATCCAATACGCATGAAAATTGCACACTGTCTGGCCAGCTCTGGCGAGAAAAACTGTTCCGCCTTCGAAGTAGACCATATTTCCAAATCCACGTTGTCCCATCACATCAAAATTTTGCGTGAAGCAGGCGTGATCCAGCCGCGTATTGTAGGTAAACAGCACTTTTATTCCCTACGAAAGGAAGAACTAAATACGCGTTTTCCAGGACTAGTCGAGATGATTCTGAATACATCCGCGGAATACGCACATTAAGCAGGTCTGAGATAGAATAATCACAATGATCATGATCGCAATTCCCATATAAGGAGGCTAACCATATGGACAAAAAAGCGGCAAAGATACTGCTGAGCACATTCTGGGGAGGCGGCGGCTGGAAAACAACCTCTCTACCCTTCTCCGGGGAGGAATTTGAATATGCCAAGAGCAAAGGCGTTATGTTCGACCCACTCACGATCACGCATGATGAGATTGTCCAGCGTCTGTACGCCATGCATCAGGATGACTCCTTCAAGGAACGCGTGATTTCGGCCTTTCTACATAGTCTGTCCACCAAAAAAGTCTACCTGCGCAGCGCATTATCCAGCTGGGCTTTAACATCGAAGATGCCTTTACATACCTATACGGAACGCCCTGCCCTTCATCCTAACACCAGTGCCTGTGGGGATTGTAACTTCCTGCGTTTGCAGTCAGACAAGGAATATTCCAACGTCGACTTAAACGTCCTGAACTTTGAACGGATCAAGTGGGGCGGCGTACGGCATGGCTGGCTTATCTATTGCCTAATGGATTTGGAATTACTGCTTCAGGACAACAATGCGAACTATGAAGTAACTCCTGAAGACCAAGCCATCCTGGTCAACCTGCTTGAAGAAGCTCAGACGGAAGACCCCAAAGACAGTGCTCGCTCACTGGAGAAAAAGTGGAAGGATCTCTTCCCTTCCAGCAAACAGGAGCGCGATGCACTGCTGGAAATCTGGGCGGCAGCAGGCATACTGGTTCCTGGAGATAAACCGAGAAAACGCAAAGGTGGTTCCAGCGATTTTGTCTTTGCAGCAACCTGGCAAGGTGATGATGGATATCATGCAGAAGCCGTAAAACATTATTTTGGCTCCTATCTTCCTCAAATGCGATAAAACCTGAACTTTTGCTCACCTTTGCGTGCGTCTGGTTACAATAATGACATCGACAGATTTCCTGTTTAACTCGTATAATAAGGGGAAATTGGTAGATGGGAGTGAAACAAGCGAGTTTATGGTATACATACTGGCTTTTATAGTGTCTTTTGCTGTCGTGGTTCTGCTTATTCCGCCGCTTGGTCGACTGGCTCATCGGCTCGATTTTGTGGACAAGCCTCGAGAAGATGTGGAGCGTAAGCTGCACAGGCAACCTATCCCACTCACGGCGAGTTACGCGATATTTACTGGATTTTTCCTGACATACATTGCTCTGACGAAAGAAATCACATGGGAAACGGCGGCCCTGGTCGCTGGTGGTATGCTTCTGCTAACGATTGGTACCGTCGACGACTGGTACAAAACAAAAGGCAAAGATTTTCCTGCCCTGCCCAAGATGCTCGTACAGGTCTCTGCGGCAGTACTCGTATTTGCTTCAGGTATTGCGTTCACCGGATTCGTGAATCCCTTCAACGCGGAATATGTCATGCTTCCAATCTGGCTGCAATTCATTCTAACGATCCTGTGGATCTTCGGGGTGACAACAGTCATCAACTTCTCGGACGGCATGGACGGACTGGCTGGCGGATTATCGGCCATCTCGGCGATTACCCTGTTCATCGTGGCCCTTGCCAAAGGCCAAAGTGATTCTGCACTCATGTCGATCATTCTGGTCGGTGTGACGATCGGTTATCTAAAGTACAACAAAGCTCCTGCCAAAGTGTTCATGGGCGATGCAGGTGCTACGTTCCTCGGCTTCATTCTGGCGGTTATTGCTCTGGATGGTGCATTCAAACAAGCAACCATGTTGTCCATTTTCATTCCGATTCTGGCGCTGGGTGTACCGATCTTTGATAACATCTTTGTCGTTATTAAACGCTTCATTCAAGGTAAAGCGATCTATCAGGCCGATGCAAGTCAAGCTCATTATCGACTGCTGCGTGCCGGATTGAATCATAAACAGGTTGTTGCTGTGCTCTATCTCGTCAGCACTTGTCTGTGTCTGTCCTCCATTATTTTAATGTTGGTGGAAATGTAATTATCCGCAACAAAAGCGGTCATATCGGAAAAACAAAGAGACGAGTCCAAGATTTCTTGGCTCGTCTCTTTGCTATGCTTATATGGTTCGGCGTTCATAGGCTCCCACTTATCTCGAAGCTACGGGTGGCAACGATTGTGTCTGTTGCTGCCGACCTGTCCATCCTGGCCGATCGAGTTCGATGAGACGGCGGTATCGCTCTTCTCCAGACAGCAATTGTTCGTGAGAACCCTGCATGGCAATTTTTCCATTTTCCATAAAAATAAGTTCGTCCATCTGTTCCGCACCAATCAGGTGATGGGTGACCCAGATCATCGTTTTGCCTTGCAAGCTGTCCAGGATAGTCCGCATCAGTTCGCGTTCCGTCACCGGATCAAGCCCTACGGTTGGTTCATCCAATATAATAACAGGTGTCTCCCGGAGCAGTACCCGGGCCAGAGCGATCCGTTGCCTTTCCCCACCAGAGAAACGCAGCCCCGTCTCCAGCATCGGTGTATCATATCCCTGCGGCAAGGATTCGATCAGACCGGATAACCCTACTTGGGCGGCCACCTGACGAATCTCCTCATCCGTTGCATGTGGACGACCAATCCGCAAATTATTGGCTACCGTGGTGTCGAACAGGTGTGGGCTCTGATTCAGCACTGCGATGACATCAGTGACACTCTCACCCAAGGTCTGCACAGGCATATTATTGATCAGAACTTTCCCCGCAGACGGAAGTAATGCCCCCTGAATCAGCTTCAACAAGGTCGATTTGCCACCGCCGCTTCGTCCAAGAATAGCTAATCGTTTGCCTTGTGGCAGATGAAGGGATACGTCCTGTACGGCGTAGGAATCATCCGTTGCATAACGGTAACTTACGCGATTAATCTCGATGTCTGCTCTGAGTTTGGGTGGAATGCGAAGACGAATTCGTCTGTCCGGGATAACATTTGCAGCTGGCAAGGACTCCGATGGCTGTCCAGCCAATCCGTTGCCGTTTTTTACTACAGAGATCGATTCGCCCGTTCCGTCAGCATCACCGGCTCCATTTTGCAACGGAAGATGCCCTTTCCCTTCGAGCTGCTTCAAGCGATCCAGCGATTCTCGATACTGTGGAAGATGCTCCACCGCATCCCCTACAGGCACAAGTGTTTCCGTAAGTGGAAATAACACCAGCACAAAAGCAGCAATCATCACGGCAGGTAATTGTCCAATAGCAGTGGCATTTCCCGCCCATAGCGTAACCGATACCACCAGCAGGCCAATGACACACTGGGCCATCAGATCACGCCAGCGTGTCCAGCGCCGCAACTTGCGACGAACTGCGTCGACCTGTTCTTCCGCCTCTTCCTGCTGCTGAACAAATTCCGCTGCTCGTCCACTTGCAAGCCAATCTCCCAGTCCAAGTACACCGTCAGTCAGACGGGTATACAACGTGCTGTTTTCCTTTTTCAGCCGCACACGCCATTTCCACGTCACTTTCAGAGAGATTACAGGTAACACGGCAACGAGAAATAACATATACAAGCCCATCCACACCGCAAATCCCAGATCAATACTGCCAAAGGAAATCACAGCCCCACCATACATCACGAGCGCCGTAACCGCAGGGAAGACTGTACGCAGATAAATATCCTGCAACCGCTCCACATCATCGGCGAGTGCTCCAAGTACATCCCCGGTCTGCATGCGAGAGCGCAGGAACAGGGCCTGCGGCTCCAGAATGCGATATAACTTCACCCGTTGATCGGCCAACACCCGCAGTACGGCATCATGTCCTGCCAATCGCTCGATATATCGAAAGACAGCGCGGAATATCCCAAATGCACGTACCCCAACAATAGGTACATACACCATCAGAATATTTTCAGGACGCAGTGCAGACTTGGAGATCAGAAATCCGGAGGTGAACAGCAGCAGTACCGCACACAGTGCAGCACAAGTGCCTAGCGCAATGACTGCAATGAATCTCCAGCGGTACTGTGCCACATACGGAGCGATCCAGCTATTTTTTTCTTTTACGTTACGGACGTTCTCCATATGTTCATATCCGGGCTTCATTTTATATCGCCTCCATCTGGGCCTGAATCATCTGATAATATACGCCTTGTCGTGCCAGTAACTCCTGATGCGTTCCCGTCTCTGCCACCGTGCCGCCATCCATGACAATAATCCGATCCATATGTGGCATCCAGTGCAGACGATGGGTAGCCAAAAATACAAGTTTACCTTCAAACAGCGGCAGCATCGTCTGTTTCAGTTCATACTCTGTTTCCACATCCAGATGTGCTGTCGGTTCATCAAGCAACAGGATGTTTCGTTGACTAAGCAAAGCTCTTGCCAGCGCCACCCGTTGCTCCTGCCCACCACTGAGCTGTCTGCCCCCAGCGCCAATGGGCTCATGCAGCCCACCGGATAATGAGATCAGAAGCTTGGTTAATCCGGCAGCGCTGACTGCCTTCGCCACTTCTTCATCCGAAGCCTCCGGCATGTAGAAACGAACGTTATCCGCCAGACTTCCGCTGAAAATATACGGATGCTGCGGGATGGCTGCCGTCTGTGTTCGCCAGGATTCAAGCATATCCTGTGTCACAGGATGTCCGTTAGCCAGTACTTGACCCGAAGTGGGCAACTGGAAACCAGCCAATACATCAATCAACGTGGATTTGCCTGCTCCGCTGGCGCCAATAATACCGATTTTGCCAAGACCCGTGATCTGAAATGTGACATCCTTTAGCGAATAAGGACCTTCATCATCATGCCGTACCTGTACATCCGTTAGTGCCAACCTGTTATTCTCATTCCAAGAGAACACCGAGGAAGAGGAAGAAGCAAGCTCAGGAGTAGTAGAAACAGAAGCAGAAGCAGGATCAGGAGCAAAATGCCCCGCAGCCGTTTTATCATTCAACACGACACGTATGGTCGAAGTAGCGGTTTTCCTTTTACCCGAAGATAATGATGGTGTAGATCCTGCTTCATCCTCTGCCGTAACCGCATGCGCAACAACATGGGTATAGGCTTCCTTCTGTTTCTGTTCAGCGGCTCTACCCCGTTCGATCACCTGATTAATGGCCGCTCCGGCTTCCTTACCATCCAATGTGGCATGATAATCAGCGCCAAGCATACGTACAGGCAGGAAATATTCGGGTGCCAGAATCAGTACCGTCAAAGCAGGGCCGAGCAGCATATGCCCCTCCGTCAGACGTAATCCCAGACCAACTGCTACGGAAGCAACGGACAACATTGTGAAGAAGTCGAGGGCAAACGAAGAAAGAAAGGCCATGCGCAAGGTAGACATCGTCGCTTTCCGATACCGCTGACTAACCCGCAGAATGGACCCTTCGTGTGTTTTGCTTTGTCCCAATGTTTTCAGCGTCTCCAGACCACGCAAGGTATCGACAAAATGGTTAGCGAGTGCCTTGTAGGATCTGAATTGTCCGTCTATCTTACGCTGAGCTGCGAGGCCAATCAGAATCATGAACACGATCAGGATTGGGAGTGTCAGCATCAGAATAACCCCGGACATCAGATCCAGCTTGAACACATACAGCAGAATGACGATGGGTGTGAATCCTATGCCCAGCATGCGAGGAATGAATAGTTCGAGATACGTCTTGTATTGTGCTGTTCCCTCACGTGCCAGTGTAACCAGATGTCCTGTGCCCTCCGTCTTGGCATAACGCGGTCCAAGTCTGAACCACTGCTCCACCATCTGTCTGCGCAGATCAGTCCCTGTCTTCTCCGCATATCGTGAAGTCACGAGTTGTAACCAGAAGGATAGGGCGTAGCGGGCGGCAAAAGAAGCCAGGAACAACAGCAGTACCGGGTACTGCTCCGTTACAGATGAACCTTCAAACAATGCCGTGATGGCCTGTGCCAGCCATTTGGCTTGCATAATGATCGTCATCGCCTGCAACAGTACCAGCGCGGATGCCAGCGCCAGTACAGGCCGGATGCCCGGCAGCTTCAGCAGCCCCCGTCCCATATCAGTACTCCAGGTGGTGCTGCTCGTTCAGGCGTTTGCGGAAGATATAATAACTCCAGATCTGATAGCCGAGGACAAACGGCAGCAATGTGCAAGCTACAATGGTCATTACTTTCAATGAATAAGCACCCGATGCGGCATTGTATACAGTCAGGTCATACGCCGCTCCAAAGGAACTCACCATCACTCTTGGGAACAAACCGATAAATACCGAGGCAAAGGCAATGGCAATCACTGCCCCTGTCATACCAAAAGCCCAGCCTTCACGCTTCTGACGAACAAAGTAGGCCGCAAGTGCAAGCGAAACTGCGCCAAGTACAACCATGATCCAAAGAGCCCAGCCGCGTACGGCGAACACATCGGTCATGAAATACGTCATTAACGCGTAAACAGCGAGTAGTGCAGCCAGCGGCAGCATCAATATTTGTGCTGTCTTCAAGGCACGCTCTCTGAGATCACCTACTGTCCGTAGTGAGGCAAACAGCAATCCATGCACCAGACATAACAGGGTTACGCTCAAGCCGCCAATTACGGTGTACGGATTAACAATATCGAGGAATCCTGCACGCAATTGCATCTCCCCATCAATGGGCAGACCTTTCATCAACGTGGCAAAGACCACGCCGAACAGGAAAGGCAAGAGCGCGCTGGAGACCACAATGATGATGTCCCACGTTCTGCGCCAGCGCTGCTGTTTCATTTTACTGCGGAATTCGAAAGCAACTCCGCGACCAATCAAGGCGAGCAACACCACTACAAGTGGCAGGTAAAAACCACTAAACAACGTCGCATACCAGTGCGGGAAGGCGGCAAACATCGCGCCCCCCGCCGTAATCAGCCATACTTCGTTACCATCCCAGAACGGACCAATCGAGTTGATCAGGGTCCGGCGTTCACGGTCTGTTTTGGCAATAATGCCTGTGGACATCCCCACACCAAAATCAAAACCTTCCAAAAAGAAGAAACCGACAAACAATACGGCAATCAGCAGAAACCACAACTCACTTAGTGACAACGGAATAACCTCCATCCACGCCGAACGGATCGGCCGATTCATCGTGATCTTCCGGCTTCTCGACCGCAAATGGTCCTGCCTTGATCTCACGTACGAACAGGTATACCATCACGATTCCGAGAACCTTATACGCAGCGGTAAAAGCGATGGTCGAGAACAGGATCATGCCTGCGGATACGTTTGGTGAAACCCCGGCTTCGGTAGTCATATAACCAAATACCGTCCATGGCTGTCTTCCAACCTCGGTCATGATCCAACCTGACGTATTGGCGATAAACGGCAAAGATATGGCAAATACCATCAGACGCATAAACCAATTTCCAGCGACCTCCAGCTTCTTACGCATGGCCAGAAACGTACCGTATAGCGCCAGTGCAATCATCAATCCACCGGCTGCAATCATAATTCGGAAACTCCAGAACGTTGTCCGTACCGGCGGGATGTAGTCCCCCGGTCCATACGTCTGCTCATACTCGGCCTGAAGCTCCTTCATGCCTTTGACACTACCGGAGAACTTGCTGTAAGACAGGTAACTGAGTAATCCGGGGATTTTGATCTCACCCGTGTTCTCCTGTTTATCCGGATCGATAAAGGCGACCACCGTCCATGGGGCCGGATCTTCTGTCGTTGTCCATGTGCCCTCACTGGCTGCCATCTTCATCGGCTGTGTCTCCACCAGATATTGCGCCTGGAAGTGCCCCGAGAAAGCGACACCGATTGAAGAAACCAGAGCGATAATGATCGCAATATTAAACGATTTGCGGAAGATCTCCACATCCTGCTTTTTCATCAATTTGTAGGCACTAATACCCGTTACAACGAAGGCCCCTGTCATCAATGCCCCAAAGATTGTATGTGGGAACTCAACGAGAAGCTGACCATTTGTGATGAGTGCAAAGAAATCATTCATCTCGGCTCGGCCGTTGTTAATCTCAAACCCGACAGGATGCTGCATAAATGAATTAGCTGCCAGAATCCACAGCGCGGACAGGAATGTGCCGACAAATACCAGCCAGATGCAAGCCAGATGCACTTTTTTGGACAAACGATCCCATCCAAATATCCACAAACCAATAAATGTAGACTCCATAAAAAACGCGAGTAACGCTTCAATAGCCAGTGGCGCACCGAACACGTCCCCCACGAACCGAGAGTACTCAGACCAGTTCATGCCAAACTGGAACTCTTGCAAAATACCTGTGACTACCCCGACGGCAAAGTTAATCAAGAACAGCTTGCCCCAGAACTTGGCCATCGTTTTGTAGATCTCCTTACCCTTAACAACGTACAACGTCTCCATGATCGCAACCAACAGTACAAGACCGATGGATAGCGGCACAAAAAAGAAATGGAAAATCGTTGTAAGTGCATATTGGATACGCGATAACATAATCGGATCCATACCGTTACCCCTTCTTTCTGTTCACTTCGCAGTATGCGTATTTGGCATTGAAGCTGCACCTTCGCTGTCTGTCCGCCAAATACGTTGATGAACGTATTGTGCCAGATTACCTATTTTCTACATGTGAGAATTATCACAATCTTCGTCTCTAGCGCAAAAAAAAGTGATCCTGGTCACATAAAAGATAAAATTCAGCCTATTATCACAGCTTGCCAACTGCATCTATTCATGGAAGATACTCATGTTTGGGACGGAATGCCCATATGTTAGTCTCAGGCATATCATGCGAAGTACCGTGAGGGCTTTACATATGAAGTGAAAACATGAAGTACATGCAGAGTGAATGACGCACCATATTACAGTCAAGGTGAGGTGAACGATTCATGGAAAAACCTGCGCCATTACCAGGTGAAGACTCCGAAGTCAGCCTGGATAAGGCCAGTACAACACAGTCCCCGGTCCGATATGTTCTCTTCCCTTGCAAAGGGGGCTGGTCATCCTTTCCCTATCCCGATATTGCTGCACTGCTGTCGATCGAGGGAGAGGTCTACTACGTCAGCAGCCTGACGCAAACAGAAGATGTACCTCCAGTCATTACCGTCATCTCCCTCCCTGAAGCCGAGCAGCTATTGCTGAAACCTCGCACCGTAGCCGTAGTCGCCCATCCCTACTGGCTAATAGCTACGGCTTCGCTGGAGCCTGAGCTATGTATTGCCCTGCTCCCTGAGCCTGCTGGAAACGAAGCAGAATCTCCGCTATGGGAGAGCAGTATTTCCAAACTGGTCGGCATCGCCGATCTGGTCGGCACATCCTCCGAAACACGTTATATGAAGCTGCTTTTCCAAGGCGTACGTGCCATCTGGCTGGGCGGCGAAGACCCTGCACCTGCGGGGACGATGCAAAAAGATGATCTCGAAGTCCCTCTCCGGGACTACGAACTGTTCTTCCTGCATGCGCTGCGGCAGATCCTGTCAGGCACTCCGGATAGCGTCACCCTGCTTCAATGCAGTGTACGTGCCGACTTCTACCGACAGCTCCGAGCCAAAGCAGGTGCACATGAGACGATATCCTTTTTGCTGGCAGCCTATGAGTACTTGCTTGAAGATCCGCGGGCCGTCCATTCGTTGCAAGAGTCCTTCACCCATGCGGTCATGAATGGTCGCAGTGATTGTGTAATCTCCCATTATCGATTCCTGTCTGCCATTCATGCCCGGGCCGGACAGTTGGAGGACGCCCTGCGGGTGTACGGAATTAGTGCAGCAGATGAACAAGAACGGCATCATTATGAACAGTTATGTCGCTGGCTGGAGGCGGGAGAAGATCAGCTTGTACGAGCGGAACTACTGCGTATGAACGATGATTACGGGAATGCCCTGCGTATCCTGGACGAACTTGGCGGAGAAACCGCGAGACATTGGAAATTCCGCATCTTCCATGAGACTGGACGTGTGGAAGAGGCACTGGCTCTGGTGCATGCAGTCGATATTCAGAATGATGCCAGTCGCCTGGATTATCAGCAATTATCCGGCAGTGCGCTGGCACTGCGAGGGGAACGACACGGGGCAGTCCGACATTTCCTTGAGACAGCACTGGAGGATGAAGATGCGCTGGCCCGGATTGTCGAGCTGGAGCTGTTGGATCTTGCTGTACAGCAATTGCTTGGGGAGGTGCCATGATGCTGGACCCGAAGAAGCGTAGACAACAGTTGAATGGGCCAATGGTGCACAGGGATATCCGAACCGAACCCACTTACACGCCAACCGAAACAGCTGATCGAACACATACAGACGCATTGGAAAATGGAGATCACACGCCGGATCATGCGCAACCAACGCAGGACACCCGAAGCCAAGTGCATCACTGGGGCGACACACAAGGTCAGGAAGAACAGAATGCTGCTATAACACAAGAGGAAACAAGTGTATTCAAAGAGCCCTTCTCCATTCGTCGGGTTCGCAAAAGCAAAGGCAACAAGCTCACCGCCATGCTCCAGGTTCGCAATGAGCGTGGCCGATACCTGGAAGAAGTATTGCATGATCTGAGTGAGTTCGTGGATGAGATCGTGATTGTGGACGATGCCAGCACAGACGGAACCCCGGACATATGCAAAGCCTATCCAAAGGTAGTCCGTCTGGAGGTATTGGAGAAACCGCTGTTCGCCGAGGAATGGCGGCTTCGCAACACCTTATGGCAAGCGGCGGCGGGAACACGTCCCGACTGGTTGCTCTCCGTTGATGCGGATGAGCTGTACAGCTCAGAGGCCAAGAAAGCCATACGCACTCTGATTAATCAGGAGTATGCAGACTGGTTTGCATTCCGTTTCTACGACATGTGGGGTGGCCGGACCCACTACCGGGAAGATGATCTCTGGTGTCTGCATAAGCGGCATACCGCTTCACTTGTACGTTATATGCCTGGATATCCTTATTTTTATCCACAACAGAATCATCATGTTCCCCGTCTTCCCTTGTCCTGCACTGTATTGCCTGGAGTCAGCACGGAATTGAAGGTTCAGCATCTCGGTTGGGCAGGCAGTCTGGAGGACCGGGTTCGTAAATATTTGCGTTACAAACGTATTGATCCTAGCGGTGAGTGGGGTAATCTCGCACATTACGAGTCTATTCTCGATCCGGAACCTCGGCTGATTCCCTGGAAGGAGGGACCGTGAGATGGGCGTGGTGAGTATTCTGACACATAGTTTCACCGACGGGTACAACCGGGAATTCGGTCGTGTATTTGGTGGTGGACTGGAGCGATATATTCTGGATCTGTGCAGTGTCATCCGAGGACTCGGGCATATTCCCGAGGTTCATCAGCTGTCCTATTTTGAAGCATTCCAGACTCGGACGGAGCAGATTGACGTATTTGGTTATTCGTACGACATGGATAATGTACCGGAAGCCTTTGACCGGATGGCAGCAGCAGCGCGCGGCCCAGTGATCTATGCCAGCTGTCTGTGGCAACCCATCACCTACAAACCCGGCAGTCTTGGCATCTGTCACGGCATTAACTGGGATCGTCCCGGACTGCCACTGGAGACCAAACAACAAGTCGCGGAACATATTCAACTGGCTCTGGATGGACTCGTGCGCATTGTATCCGTGGATTCCCATTTCCAGACTTTTTGCCGGGCTGCGTGCACCTATACCGATCCAAGGCAGGTTGTCCTGATTCCCAATGCAGTGGATACATCCTATTTCACACCAGCCCCGCCAACGCGGACCTTCGAGCAGAAACAGGAAGACGAATGGCTTGTCGCATGGAAGAATGATCTGGCGAGTCATGAAGAAAATGTTGGTGCAGTTATATCAGGAGTGCAAGCTGTAGAAGGCAAGGATGGAACGAGTGGTGCTGGAGCGAACAGTGGTAAGGCTAACAGAGATGGAGGTGGAGATACAAATAGCGATCAAGAACGAGAGGGGAAGGAGACGGTAGATTTCCATTTACAGTTATCGAAACTGGAAGAAGTCGAGGCAGATGGCGAAACGTATAGGTTTGCTCATAACCACCGGAATTCAACGGATTGGGCTACGGAGATTCTAGTAGAAGCAGATGCTGAGTATCAGGTTAATGTCCCCATTCAGGGACAGGTTGAAAAGAAAACTGTGGATGCCCGTATAACCTCTCCCCGTCCAATTCGCATTATCTATCCACGCCGCATCAGCATGGAACGGGGTATTATTCCAATGATGCTGGCGGCAGATAAACTTCTTGGAGCCTTTCCGGATCTGGAGATTGAATTTGCCGGGGAACTGGTCGAAGGCAGTACGGTCGGGAGAGTCTTTCGTTACTGGCATCGTACTCATCCACATGCGGAGCGAATTAACCAGCGCACGTATGATTTCCGTGATATTCGAGAGGCCTACCATCAGGCAGATATCGCCGTAATTCCAACCGTGTTCTCGGAAGGCACCTCCTATGCCTGTCTGGAAGCGATGAGCTGTGGACTTCCGGTAATTGCCTCCAATGTTGGCGGATTGAATGATCTGATTCAGGATGGTTTTAATGGGCTGCTGGTACCTCCTGGTGAGCAGGAACTAACCGCTGCACTGGTACGTCTTGTACAGGATCGGGCCGAGCGAGAACGACTGGGAATCTATGCGCGCGAGACTGCACTGTCCTATGATCTTGCCAGGTGGCGGAGCCGTTGGAGCACGGTGTTGGAATCTTTTTTGGCAGAGACAGGATTGAAGGAGGGAATTCGGGGATGATGGATATGCCTAAGGCAACGGAATTCATGGAATCAAGATACATTCGGCAAAGTGATCCTAAAACGGACACGTTGGTCTTCCCGCTGCATCCGGCATGGTGGAGCCGTCCCTACGAATATGAATGGGCCCGGCGGTTTGCACGTCCAGATGATGTGGTCCTTGATGCAGCCTGCGGCATCTCCCATCCGTTCAAATTCTGGCTCGCCGAACACTGCCGCGAGGTTCACGTATGTGACTGGGATGAACGTATTTTGTCTGAAGAGGCGATAAGACTGGATATCGTTTCTGATTTTGGTGAGCAAGCGGCCCAGGATCTGCCGGAATCAACTCTCGTCCGATTGCACCGTGCAAAGGCTAATCTGGCCCAACTTCCGTACGAGTCGGGTAAGTTTGATCGGGTGTTCTGTATCTCTGTACTGGAACATCTGGATACGGGCACGATGCTGCGGGCGTTTCGAGAATTCGCCCGGGTGCTGAAACCAAACGGACAGTTAATCGCTACCTTCGATGTGCCCGAAATGCGGCCGGATCTGCTGGAAACGATTATGGCTGTCACCGGATTAACCATTGAAGATAAACTGAATGTGGTAGAGCCGGACGATGCCATCTGGTCTGACATGTACGGCACGCCGATCCGCTGTTTTCGAGCAGTGATATGCAAAGGTTGAGACTAATTGGGTTGTGTTGAGTTAAGTGCAGAGTGGAAAATTGAGGGCTTGAGGGCTCGGCCCATTAGCAACGGAACAATACACGGTTCGGGCAATGTTCCGATTACCTGTAGCTCCGTTGCTTTTGCACTTTCAATCGGATGGTCTAGTGCGGGAATATATGGGGATGGAGGTTGGGGACTAGAGACTAGAAATCAGTGATTAGTGATTAGTGATTAGTGATTAAAGGAAATTATAGGTGTACCAGTAACATGTTGCACTGGTTGGTGTATTCATCAGCAGAGGCTGCGCCGGGTGCTGTCAGGCGCAGTAGAGTTTGCAGGCCCGGCGGGATTGTCGTCGCCGGGCGACCTGTGGCGGCAGGTTGCCGCGCAGTGAGTTGGGCCGATTCGGCCCATTCACGCGCCAGGTTCTGCCGCCCGGCGAGCAGCGCGAGCGTGCCCGCGAGGAGCGCGTGAGCGGTGCGCTCCGGGGCGGGCACTTCGTCCGCGTGGGGCTGCTGCGCGCCGTCAGGCGTGCCGCATAGCGCAAGCAGCCCTTCGCGGACGCTCGCGGGTGCGCGTAGCAGCCCGCAGCGTGCCGCAGGCGGAAGCGCTGCGAGCAACGCCAGCGCCCCGCGGGGCGGCAGGGCTTGCAGCAGGCGCAGCCATGCGGCCCAGGCGCCTACGCCGGCGAGCGCTTGCGCAGCAGCGAGCACGTCGCCAGGCGCAGGCGCGGCCGGGCCGCCGGGCGTTGCGCCGCGGAGCGGGCTGCCGCTGCTGCACGCCAGGCCGCTGCGGCGAGCCGCCGCTCGGGCGTTGCGCCCGCCGGGCTGCTTGCGGCCCAGCGCCCACAGCGCCAGGGCCGCCTCTGGCCCGTGCTGCGCATGCGCCGCCCAGGGCTGCAAAGCCGCCCGAGCCGCGGCGTCCTCGCCCAGCTGGGCCAGCGCAAGCCCGGCGGCCAGCGGCTGTGCCCGCAGCGGGCCAGCAAGCACCGCCGCATGGCGCAGAAGCCACTCCGGCCGATGCGCGGCAACCGCGGCCGGGATCAACGCTTGCCATGCCGCAGGCGGCAAGCTTACCCGGGCGGCTGCGCTGGCAATGGCATGCGGCCGCCCTGTGGCTGCGGCCAACAACAACAGCCGCTGCCATGCAGGCAAGCTGCCAGGTTGCATGCCCAGCGCCGCTATGTACGCGGTTTCTGCCTCTGCCCAGCGGCCAGCCCGCTCATATGCCATGCCTTCCAGCGTCAGGCTACGATAGGTCCCAGCACCAGAGACTGATGTATACCTGCTGGCTGTGGAAGCAGCTGATTTAGCCTGTTTTAACCAATTCAAGGCCGCGTCATCTCTCCCTTGATCCAGTTCAAGTACAGCACCAAGCTCCAACAAGTCCGGAAAATCCTCATACACGTGCGCCCATGCTTCCACGACAGCAAGCGCCCGTTCCGGGCTGCCAATCTCTCGCCATGCGTAAGCCGATTTCAGCACCAGATCCGAGTGATATCCACACTCCGGCGTAAGCTGTGCCAATAATGGCTGCAACAACCGTAGTGCTTCATCATACTTCGCTAGCTGAAACCATTCGGCAGCCAGAGCATATAACAACTCCGGTTGGTTTCCCTCCTGATTCAACGCAGAGCGAATCAACTGCATGTTCCGTGCTCCTTTATTTTTGGCGGTAATCACCTGCTCCAGATATCCATAATGAATCACTTCAAGTCCAGAATGAAGCACACCTTGCGGAGCCAGTGCCATAATGGAAGAAGCAATCTCTTCATGAATTCTGCCCTGAAAAGCAATTCGGGGATCATTTCGGAACAATCGACATACCGCATCCGTTACACGCTCTTCACCAGACACACCCAGCAGACTTGTGACCTGTATCCAGTATCCCCACACGTCATCCCTACTTGCTACTAACAACCGCATGAGTTCTGTCTTCATCTGAGGGGTCTGTACCCATACCTCATCCGCATCAAGCACCAGAATCCACGGTTTCGTAGCAGCGGCCAGTGACAGATTACGGGCTTCACTGAAATCTCCGTTCCATTCCGTACGAATTACAACGGCCCCATGGAGACGCGCCATTTCGATGGTATTATCCACCGATCCGGTATCCACAATGATGATCTCATCCACAACATCCCTGACTGCATTCAAGCACCGCTGGAGTGACCCAGCTTCATCCTTCACAATCATGCACAAACTAATCTCTATGCCCAATTCATCACCACCCCTCACCAACGGAGTTCAAGCCCCACCCACTAGCCCGCTGAATTAAGTTGAACTCCCGGACCTGCCTGATCCCTCTCAGCTCTCAAACCCGTTCGCTCCCGGCAACTCCAGCCGAATATGCTGAACGACAGGCCAACAACGGTGCCGCTGTCCATCTGCATGCTGAGCGAACACCTCCAGATGATGATCCGCAGCACTGACCAATCCTTTCACCAGCCAGCTTGTTCCCGTCAGGGTATCCGAAGCCCCAAGGAACGACTCCATTTCATTCACCTTCCCTTTTTCCTTTTTCCCTTCCATCTCTTTCTCCTTCTCTCCCACTCGAACGCTCTGTCCCACCGATAATCCTTCTCCCGCCAATTGCTGTCGACATATCTGAATCAGGCTATGCAGCTCTTTCCATCTCCCTGACTGTACACATCCTTCCATCATCAGTCCAAGGGCCTGCCAGCCATCATACTCTGCTCCTGCAACCGTTCCGTCCATACCGGAGTCCGTGTCCTTCTTCTGTGTCGCTTTCAGACCAGCAATTCGCCCTGTCTGCACAGCAGGTTCCTCATTCGTTACTGCTCCTAGCTGCGAACCACGCTTCAACCACAAGGTCAATGGATCATCTCCGTTGATTTCCTTCCCCTCGATCCACTCCAAACGTTCGAGCCATCGGGCAGACGAGATCGCGAGCAGCCCTTTTTTTCGCTGCACAGGTTCCAGTTTCAGACGCGCCTTATTCCATCTTCCCTGTTGGATTTGGAGCATCGCCTCCGCCACAGATAAACGCTCCCTCATCTCTGCAGAAGGTCGTGAGGATACACCCGATAACAAGTGCAAAGCCGCATCATAACAACGAGATTGCTCCAGAATGCCCAATACTTTATGTGTAGCCTCTTCCGAACTGAGTGCAAAGCGCTCCCTCACCAGCTCTGGAATCTGATGTTCCTGCCCGGAAACTCGCATAATTCGGAATATCCGATAGAGTGGCGGTAACAGACTCGATTTGGCACGCACCGCCTCGACGTAAGCATCCACCGCACCCTCCAGATCTGCCCTTCCTTCCAGCAATCGCCCTAACGTAAACCACGTCTGGTAAGTGCCGATGCCTTCTTCCGTATGATATATGGGCGGAGGTGGCCCCAAGCGAATAGCTTCACGGAGCGAATACTCTGCCCGATCTACATCGCCCAATGCGTCTGCACACACCCCGCGATGGTGCATCAGATCCGTGTACTCTGGAAAGAGTTCAAGCGCAGCGTCGATTCGATCCAATGCCTCCTGCCAGCGATTCAGATGCTGGAGACAACGAACTTCATATTTGAACAGCAAATGCGCGTAACTGGTCACCACAGGATCAATCCTCATCCGAGCCACACCAAACGTCTTCAAGGCCCGCTCCGCTTCCCCCACACGCAGATACTCGACGCCCAGATTATAGTGATGGAACGGCTGATCCGGTTCTTCCTCCACTGCCTGTTGCAGCAGGCGAACATTGCGGTTCACCTTATCTTTACGTTCCACAATCGCCGTCTGATACCCATAATGATGGATGACCATGTCCGTCACATGAAAAGCAGCCTCTGGATTCCCACGACAGATCGCCGCCGCAATCTGCTCATGAATTCGACCTTCGAACCGATGCTCCGGGGCATTACGAAAGAGACGCAAAACCGGATTCACGGTAACCCCCTGCTGACCCGAGCCTGTATAGTTATGAATGTTTAAAAACAATCCGTCACATCCGCTGACCGTCGTCCAGCTCCTGATCTGCTCCCGCGCAGCCCTATCGAGCGCCTCGTCCGCATCAAGAAAGAGAATCCAGTCGCCGGAAGCTCGCTCCAGGCCAGCATTCCGTGCTGCGGCAAAATCTTCGCACCACTCAAATCGAACAACCACCGCGCCATGTTGCTGCGCAATCTCCGCGCTGCGGTCCGACGAACCGGTGTCCACTACAATAATTTCGTCCACCGCTCCCTGGACACTGGCAAGACAATGAGGCAGCAACTCTTCCTCATCCTTCACGATCATGCATAGGGAAATTCGTTCCGCTCGCATGCTGATTCCTCCTTTCCTTTGCATGGAAAAGGGTACGCCACGGGATGCCACCGGTCGTTTGCAGCCTTTGTTCCAGTGCGGTATGTTGTGCAGCGAGTTCTCCTGAAGACGGAGAACGAACCAATTCCTGCCGAATTGCCTCCATTGCCAATTGTAAGTAACATACCGCTGTTCCAACTCGAGCCTGCCACATAGCAGGCTCCCGCTCCAGAGCCTGCTCAAACAGAGAGAGCGCTTGATCATTGTGGCCTTTGGTATACAGCGTTTCACCCAGCCAGAATAACCCTTCGGCATCCAGCTCACTCTCGGTCATGCACTGAATCAGGATGTTTGCGGCTACCATGGTGTACCCATGACAATATAGCAGGCTTGCCAACTCCCGCCGTACCGTTACGGATGTTCCCCGATGCTCACGCATCATGATTGCCCGCAGCTCATGCAGTTGCTCTGCAAGCGTAAGCTGCCCTGTCTTTATGGCCTGCTGCACAATTTTCTCTGCCACCAGCTGTGCCTGCCAACCCCATTGTAGAAGCTTCTGTTCTCCTGACTCAGGTTCCATGTAGCGTGGCTCTTTGGGCAACTGATGCAGCAAACGGTCCATGACCTTCCATACATCCTTTTCCTCTGGATACGCAGTTGCGAAGAATGTCTCGGTTAATCGTAATCCATTGGCCCAACAAGCCAGTGCCCAATTCATTCTGTGTTCTGCCTGTATGCTAACCCCATTCATACCCTCAGCTTCCCAGTGTTCTTCCACCAGTTGCAAGGCATCCGAAACCCTGTTCGCACATAACAACCAATGTATTCGATCTGCTACATGGATACGAGCACTACGCGTAATGGAATCCAGCATATTCAATGACTGCCCATATGCCCCGCAGCCTGCGAGAACATGAATCACATGCACCAGATGATCCTCATTCGTCACGGCGTATGGATGGGACAATTCACCACGAACCAAGTCACCGTGCCCTGACTCTCCGATCTCTCTGCATCTGGCGAGTAATGTTTCTGCTATGTTCTCATCCGTTTCTCCGGACTGTTGCAGCACATCTGCCAACCCCATCCATGCCGGAGCATACACAGACATACTATCCAGAGCCAGCCCGTACAGATGTGCGGACTCATTCAGGAAGCCCCGTTTCTGTGCAAGTCTGGCCATGGCGGTATACGCTCTGTAACTGTCAGAACCCGCTTCCGTTACATATGACGCGTCTAACGTGCTACCGCTATTCCTCTGTCCATCACTATCCAGCGCCACCCGGCAATCGGTCGCTCGCGCATAGGATTGGTATGCACGTTCCTCCAAACCTTGCTGCTCCAACGTCTCCCCATACAACAGGTGCAGATCAGCATAAGATGGGTAACGATGCCTTTCCACAGCCAGAAGTGAATGCGCCTCTTCATATCGTTCCAATCCCACAAGGACTTTCCCATAATCTCTAACCAGTGTAGGACGATATGGCGCGTGCAACTCTGTCAGGCGTAATGATTCACTGAACGCTTCAATTGCCTGTTCAATCTGACCAAGCTGGCAATAGGTCACGCCCAGATTATACAGTTGAAAGGGCTGTTTCGGATCATCCTGTAATTCACGCTTAATCAGCTTCAAATTACGTCTTGGCTTATGCTCCTGAGCAATCGCGGAAGCCAGATACCCATCATGAATGAGACATAGTGGAGCAAGCGGTTCATTCTCAACCAACAAATGTTCTTCATCTATACAGTTCTCGCTCTTATCCATATCGCCAGCCTCATACCGGACAGGCTCGCATGGGCCACTACGAATCAATTGCTCATGAATACGCCCCTTGTATCGATATCCCTGATGAGCACGGAACAGTCTCACTGGCTGAGAGATAACGCTCTCTTCTACCCCTTCTCCGTATCGGTTCTCTATAGTTATACGCAATCTTGTAATGCTTTTATGGACTTTAGGCAAATAATTCAGTAGTTCTTCCAACCCCTGCGTAACATACTCATCGGCATCTAGACACAGGACCCATTCGGTGCTCGATAAAGGTAAACTGATATTCCGCGCATGTGCAAAGTCATCCTCCCAACGGGCATGCAGCACCGTTGCTCCGTATGATCTGGCGATCTCGGCTGTACAGTCGGACGAGCCTGTATCGGTGATATAGCATTCCGTGCCGATATGCTTCAAGCTGTCGAGACAGCGGGGCAGGTGATGTTCTTCATTTTGCACAATCATATGGATTCCAAGTAAACGGTTCTGCAAATGTAACCACCTCCAATACAAAAAAAAGTACATGAAGTCCACCAAAGGAACTCCATGTACCTATATGACAAATAAATGGGTTATGTGCCTTGTCCATTGAAGAACACATCAATCGTGCTTGGTGCACCGATTAGGCTGGAGCGGTAGGAAAGACGCGTGTATTTGAGAAAACGCTGCGGTACCAATACATCGACTGACCCGGACAAAATGCCTGTTACCGTCGTTACATCCGTGTACCAGTTCGTTCCGTTGGCACTGATCTCAACCAGAGCATCCACCCGGTTTACACCTGGCCCCCGGTTATATACAAAGAAAGAATACGTGCCAAATACACTGGTCGTAACCGCTGGAAGCGCGGTGAAGGTGTTTGCTGTAGGTGTGCTTATGATCTGTGACTCCTGAAAACTCTTTTGTGAAATGGACGTCACACTGCTAAGTGTCCCCGCGGTAATTGTAGCGCCAAGCACGCTGGTGATCGTACCATTCAGCAGGTTTGTCAACGTCCCTGCAGTTACAGTTGCGCCAAGTACGCTTGTAATAGTTCCGTTCAGCAGGTTCGTCAATGTACCAGCAGTTACGGTTGCGCCAAGTACACTGGTAATGGTTCCGTTCAATAAGTTCGTCAGTGTTCCTGCTGTTATTGTCGCTCCGAGCACACTGGTGATTGTACCATTCAGTAAGTTCGTTAGTGTTCCTGCTGTTACGGTTGCGCCGAGCACACTGGTGATCGTTCCCGCCGTGATCGTTGCTCCCAATACACTTGTGATCGTACCATTTAGCAAGTTCGTTAATGTTCCCGCTGTAACTGTGGCTCCAAGCACACTGTTGATCGTACCTGCTGTGATCGTCGCTCCAAGTACACTCGTGATGGTTCCGTTCAGAATGTTGGTAATAGTTCCGGCGTTAATTGTAACCGTGGTCAGACCTGAGATGTTACTGATCGTTCCGTCCAAAATAATACCAACCACGTTCCCGCTCGTATCGGTTCTGACAGGCTGGGCTGTGCCTGTACTATCTTGACCAAAAATCAACGTTCTCAGATTATCCGGATTCGTATTAAACGTTGTAAAGTTAGGCATGTGCCTCGTCCTCCTCCCTGGTCAAATCTGTGAGATCATACTCCCTTATGGCATACGCTGCGCCTGAAAGTAAACATCGAGCCGGGTCGGTTGATCCGGTTCAACGGATTGAATTGCAAGCCGGGTATAACGCAAAAATCGCAATGGAACCAGCGCTTTGGTCTGGCCTCCCGCGACCACCTCCTGGCTGTCCACAGCATAATCCACGGCATTGGGGCTGATCTGGATCTGTACAAGAGCCGGATGTTTTCCCCGATTCACAACGCCATAGGTATACATGCTGAGTGATGAGGTGTCTTGTGCCGGGAGTGAATCCATGCTGCTACTGGTTTCGGCTCCGACATACGTATGCTCTGTAAAACAATGAATAGCACCAGGGAGTTTCGTACGTGAGGAAGCACCCTGCTTGAACCGGGGACGAGTAATCCGGGAACAAGGGGGTTTCAGCAATTTAGCGCGGCAGGAATGACGGGAGCGGCGGCGACTGACATATTTAGTTGGTTGCTTCGTTCTCTTCTTGCTTTGCTTTGCTGTTCGACTCATCTCGATTTCCCCTTAAAAAATGTGCTTACGCATCGTATGCCCGGATTGGATATACGGGCACGGCAACCGCCGTTATTTTGGAATTTGCAGTCAGTTCCCAAACGCTTTCTCTTGTTCTTACATACACTGAAAGTAATGAGGACATGCGAAACAAATGGTATCGTGAAGACATTTCAACCTGCTCAGAGGGGGGACAAGATGACAAATTCTAATGTATTCAACCAGTCTAATGGGCCCCTGTTCACTCAACTGACCAACAGCTATGCAGCCCCGGGGATTGAGGCTTCGGTAAATACCGGTGCGGCTGCGGCAGGCAGTTTTTTTGCCCTGACGACAAACAATATATCAATTCCTTCCAGCCAAAACCTACTTCTTCAAATCCTGAATGCGACTGGAAGTGGCAGAACAGTACGTATTGCCAGCCTTTCGGGAGGTACAACTGCTGCAGCTACACTGCTCGTTTATTCTGGCGGCACAGTGACCGTAGGAACTACACCTGTACCCGTCAATACGTTGCTTGGCAACACCAACACCAGCATCGTGACCACCAGGCAAAATACCGGCACTCTTGGGGGTACGTTCACAGCCTTGCTCAGCGTACCTCTTACTGCGGGAATGTATTCTTTGGATTTAAACGGTTCCATTGTTGTTCCGCCTGGACAATCACTATCCATTAGTTTAGGAACTGGCAGTCAGACTGCCGCCATTAATCTCTTCTGGTGGGAATTCTGAGCATGATCCTGATAAAAGGAGGTGCACACTGTGCCAAACAATAATGTATTTAATCCATTAAATCTGCCCATCTATACGTCCAACACCAACACGTATATTTCTCCTGGCATTGTTGCTCCTCCGGAGAATAATGCTGGCAGTACAGGCAATCTGTACAATGCAGGTTCCACCAACTCCACAACACTGGGATTGCTCGGAGGAACGGTTATCGCCACCGTACAATTGGCCAATCCAGCAGGGAGTGGGAAAACCCTATACGTATCACGGCTCTCTGGTGGAATTACGGTCTCACTCAATCTGTTATCTTCCTTCAGCGGTTCCATGAGTCTAACTGCGAATGGAACGCTAAGCTCTCCCAGCACACTAACATCGGTGAACAGCAATCTTTCCAGCAGCAATACCAGCGTAGCCATCGTACGATTCTCTGCTGCTGCGCCTTCAGGAGCGACCCCATTGATGGCTATGCCCCTTCAAGCAGGGCCGTTTCTGTCCAATGAATATGGCCGCTACGTGGTTCCTCCGGGTCAAGCCATTAATCTCTCTGTCAGCGGATCACTTTCGGTTGGAGGACTGATGGCCTCCACTGCTTATTTTGCTTGGTGGGAAGTATGATTGTTCAACGATGTATTACAAAGGCAATGTGCGTAAACATCCGCCTTCGGATGAGTACCGAAAGCGGATGTTCTTTATATTGTAGATGGATGATTACATGTCCAGGCAAAGGCTATCAGGCCGATTCCTGTGGAATGATCTCTTTTGCTTCAGACACGAGAGGTTGATTCCCCTCCCACAAGATGCGTTGCAGTAGTATACCGGCAAGACCAATTACCAGCGTAGCGAGACCGATATATTGAAAGGTGGGGCTCGGCCCCGCAACTCGAATGAGCGCTCCACCTGCAAGTGGAGCTACAACCAGTACAACACTGGACAGTGAATTTTGAATGCCAAAGACGCGCCCTACATAGGCAGGAGGGGTTTCCTTTTGCAGCAAATAATTCAGAGTTACCATAAAGAGCCCATTACCCAGCCCAATGCAGAGACCCCAGATAATGATCCAAATTTCTGGTGTTTGTGGGCCGATCCACCCCAGTGCAGCGATTCCGGCACCCACGAACAGATATCCTCCACCCAGTCCCCACCCATACCCAATTCTCGGCAAGCGATTTAACAACAAAATGATGATGACTGCCCCTGCTCCTGCCGACGATCCCAACCAGCCGAGCAGTGATTCATTACCTGGCTTGATCTCCCGAAACAGGGTCGTAAACTGATAATCAATCATGAGAATGGCCATGAGTCCAAAACAGCCGAACAGAATCGTACTCAGCACGGTGCGACTGCTCTGAATAAAAAGCCAACCTTGCTTCCACTGGGAGAACAAGGATTCAGTTCCATCCTTTTCACTAGCAGCACTTCCGTCTGATTCTACGGACTCTGACTTCTCCACCAAACGCCGCAAGGGCCATAATACTGTGCCTGACAACAGGCGGGTAAAGGCATTAATGACAATACAGATTTGTGGTGAAAAGAAGGCCAAAATGACTGCACCCAGAAGTGGACCCGCCACTTTCGAACACTGGCTCACAAAGCCGTTAAGAGACGATGCCTGAAACAGATGCTCCTCTGCCACCACCTGACGGGTTAACGCCTGCTGAGCCGGAACATGGAACACTCCCATCATGGCACGCAGGGCGAGCAGTGGAAGCAACCATGCCGGGCTTGGTGCGAATAAAATAGCAACGGTTAATCCCACGGTGATTACATCACACAGGATCATGATTTTCACTTTGTGCAGTCGATCAGCCAGAGCACCTGCAAAGGAGCCAAGCAGTATACCCGGGACAGCCATACATACAGGAATAAGTGCAATGATCAGTGGATCGGCTCCCCAGCGGTAGGCCACCATCACCTGGATGGCAAGTGCATCGAACCAATCTCCAAACGTAGCCAGCGAGTATGCGATAAACATGCGGACAAACCGGAGGTTAGTCCATAAGCTTTTGGAAGATTGCGCAGATGAGGCGGGCGATTCGGTGGATTCAGTTGAAATGACGGTCATACATGTACTTCCTCCCTTGATTACAGCCGTTAGCGGTCTGTATGTTCCTTGGCTGTAATCATAAAGAAGTTATATCAGAGGAAGATCAGAGGATGGGGGGATAGGGGATAAAAAGTTACGTATTTCATCTACAATTTGCTGTCCATATGCGGGAACACCGTAACTTTTGCTGATCTCTGCATACACTTGATGATATTTGCTGGGAAGTCTGCCTTCAATTCGATGATGATCCAGGAATAGGAGAATCTGATATGCAGCATTCAGATATAGCGGTGCGTTCAGCGACATTTTCAATACATCCAGACCGTCATCCATTCTTAACTCTGCCTCATGAATCCGTCCCTGCCGAAGTAACCATAATCCTTCCATCACCTGAAAACGTCCGATCTCTCGCAGATAGGGTGCATCCTTTAATCCTGACCGCAGAACTGCCATCTGTGCCTCAACAGCTTCACCGCTACCACCCCACAGTTCCACATACAACGCTGCAAGTGCCACAGGCAGTCTGAAATTCTTGAGCTCGTCAGTCTCTATTACACGATACGTTTCCTCCAGTTGTGCTTTGGCCCGTTGATATTGGCCCACCTCTACATAGACTTCAATGATGTTCAGAATGCGGAGTTCGCGAAACTGATCGGCAGACAATGCCGATGAATTCAGCGCCTGTTCATACAACTGAATACTATCCGCCGGCTCGATCAGGGGGTGCACGAAAATCAGTAGCCAATATAGTCGCTCCTCAAAGGGAATTTCCTTTGTTGTAATCAGCCATTCCAGATCCCCCTGTATAAAACGGATATACAACTGATAATAAGGGGCAATCTGAATGCCGAGTGCTTCCTGCTGTTGAACCAGGGTCTGTATGGCATTTCCCTGCCCAAACAAGTGATATTTACGAAGTAATCCGTGAATGACTTCCTGCATTTCTGGGTCCTGAGCAGAAGGGCTAGCGGGTAGAGCGGACTTGTTCTCATGCACAGCAAGCCGATATCCGTAGCCCCGTACTGTATCCAGACGGATCTCATCCCAGCGTTTCAGCTTCTTGCGCAGGCGATAGATATGATCGTCCACGGTGCGTTCAACCGGATACTCCAGCGGCCATACCCGGTCCAACAGTTGGCTGCGAGTGAAGGCTTTTTCCTTGTTTTCATACAGAAAATGCAACAGTGCAAATTCCTTGGCGAGCAGGAGAATGGACTCTGTACGCCGCGTAACCGTATATGTCCCTTCATCCAATTGCAAAGACATGTCAGGGTCCTCCTACTATGTATAATTCGCTATTCCGAAATAATATAGATTCATTCCACTTTCTTCAACGTGTTCAACATACCATAAAAACCCTTTGCGAGAACGCAAAAGGTTTTTATCGTCTAACTTATAGCTGGCTTAGATTGTAGATCACGCTACGTATATCTGTTCTTCCAACAAGTATTACCTTGCCTTAACCCAGCACGACACGATCGTCCGCCATTTTTTTGCCGCTAATCCGTTCGAATTCACCAAGCAACTCAGGTACAGTCAACGTACGCTTGCGCTCTTCGCTGACATCCAGAATAATTCGGCCTTTGTCCATCATAATCAGACGGTTACCCAGACGAATGGCCTGCTCCATATTGTGCGTCACCATCAATGTAGTCAGTCTCATCTCACGCACAAGTGTCTCCGTTAGTTCCGTGATCAGTTCAGCACGTGAAGGGTCAAGTGCGGCCGTATGCTCATCCAGCAGTAGTATCTGCGGTTGGGTAAAGGTCGCCATCAATAGACTAAGTGCCTGCCGCTCCCCACCTGACAAGAGACCGACTTTCGCGTTAGGCCGCTTCTCCAGTCCGATTCCCAGCTTCTCCAATTGCGTGTTGAAAATCTCACGTCTGGCACGGGTAACGCCGAAGCCCAATCCACGTCCTTTGCCTCGCTTGTATGCCATCGCCATATTTTCTTCAATGGACATATGTGGTGCTGTTCCTGCCATCGGGTCCTGAAACACCCGGCCAATCCAGCTGCTGCGTTTATGCTCCGGCAGGTTTTTAATGGAGCGGTCATTGATCAGCACATCACCCATATCCGGCTTCATCACACCCGAAATGATGTTCATCAGCGTGGATTTACCGGCTCCGTTACTGCCAATCACCGTCACAAAATCTCCCGGATTCATCGTCAGATTCACGCCAACCAGCGCGGTCTTCTCGTCCGTTGTGCCTGGGTTGAACAGCTTGGTTACTTGCGTAATCTCCAGCATGCTCACATACCTCCCTTCGCCTGATGACCCCCGGATCGCATCAACTCTTCCGTTCGTTTGCGAGCCAGACTACGCTGCTTCATGGAGCGTTGCATAGTAGGGAATACCAATGCAATAATGACAATTACCGCGGTGATCAACTTCAGATCAGATGTATCAAACCATTCCACTTGAAGGGCAAGCGCGACCACAATTCGGTATATGATTGAACCAACGATCGCTGCAAGTGTAGCCCAGAATACCGTTCTTGCTCCAAGAATGGCTTCACCGATAATCACTGAAGCCAGTCCGATGACGATCATACCAATACCCATCGTGATGTCCGCAAAGCCTGATTGCTGTGCAATGAATGCACCAGACAGGGCAACCAATCCATTGGATAAGCTGACCCCTACAATCGTAGTCACATCCGTATTTGCACCAAAGCTGCGAATCATGCGTTTGTTATCACCTGTCGCGCGAAGTGCCAGTCCAACATCTGTTTTCATGAACAGATCGAGCATGATTTTAAACACCAGCACCACGATGATAATTAGTACCATGACATGCTCACCTGAGAATGGATTATCCATACCCATAATGGATTTATTCGGTGCGCCAAGAATACGCATATTAATGGAGTAGAGCGCGATCATCATCAAGATCCCGGATAACAATCCATTAATCTTGCCTTTGGTATGAAGCAGGCCCGTACAAGCTCCGGCTACCATACCGCCAGCCATTGCCGCCAGACAGGCGAGCCAAGGAGAAAAGTCATTGGAGATCATAACCGCCGCGATTGCGCCTCCTGTTGTAAAACTTCCGTCTACGGTAAGGTCAGGAAAATCGAGTATGCGGAACGTAATATACACACCAAGTGCCATCAGTGCATATAAAAGCCCCAGCTCGATCGCCCCTTCAATTGAATTCCAGCTTATACTCACGCTACTTCCTCCCTGTCTATCGATAAGAATGAGGCGAACCCGTTGCACGTCCGCCTCGCATTCATACTGCCGGATTAAACTCCGGTCAGATTATTGAATCAATCTCATAACTCATTATATTGATTCTATTGAATAATGTTGTTTTCCTGGTCTTTTACTTCCGCTTTCATCTCATCCGTAACCGTGATACCTTGGGCTTCAGCCGCTTTCAGGTTCAGGATCAGATCCAGTTTGTCCGGAACGGTGACTTTCATATCACCAGGTTTTGTACCATTTTTCAGAATGTCCGCGGCCATCTCACCAACCTGATATCCATGGTCATAATATTTGAAGCCAACGGTTGCGAAAGCTCCTTTTTCAACGGTATCCCGATCACTGGAGAAGAACGGAATTTTATTACTGTTTGCCGTTTGGATGATCGTATCCACCGCACTCACGACAGAGTTATCAAGCGTGATGTAGAAGGCGTCTACTTTGCCAACAAGAGAATCCGTTGCCTGTTTTACTTCAGATGTATTCGTAACTGGTGCTTTCACCAGCTTGATATTATGTGTTGCCAGCGCTTTTTCTGCGTTATCTGCCATAACCACCGCATTTGGTTCACCCTCGTTAATGACCAAGCCCACCGTTTTCACATCCGGCAGATTTTTGGCGATAAAGTCAGCCAATTGTACAATGGCCTCTGGATTCGTGTCGGATGCACCTGTAACATTGCCGCCCGGCTTATCCATATCGGTCACCAGTTTGGCACCCAGTGGGTCTGTCACTGCTGCAAACAACAATGGCTTGTCCTTCACTTGTTGAGCCAGAGCCAGCGCAGATGGTGTTGCGATGCCGAGTACGAGATCATTTTTGGAATCACCCGAGATTTTCTGTGCAATGGACAAGTTGTTCGTTGAATCACCTTGCGCGTTATTGTAATCAATTTTGAGGTTCTTGTTCTCTTCAATGCCTGCTTCCTTCAGGGCTGCGATGAAACCTTCGCGTGTGGCATCCAGGGATGGATGTTCAACAATCTGGGAGATGGCAATCTGATATGATTTTTCCTCACTGCCTCCACCTGTTGTAGTCCCTGATCCTTCGGATTCCGAGCCTGTACCGCTGTTATTTCCGCAACCTGCTGCAACGATCATTGAAGCAACCATCATCAGTGACATCCAAAATTTCTTTTTCATGTGTGAGAACCCCTCTCCATCCTATAAAATGTGGTTACCCTTATCGAATTCCATTGACACGATAGGGCGGGACAAAACAAACGCTTCAACGCATTGTTGCTTTGATCGACAAAAGCAGACAAATATAGACTTTTCTCATGCGACTGAAGTCCATGACCCGTGTTGGTGTTTTATTGTTCCCCTAATATTAAGGTGCGTCCCGATATCCGTCAATGGTTGAACCGCTTCCAATTTAGTTTCATCGTATGGTTGTGATAGAAAACATTACATAACGGCAAAAAGGGCATCCCGCAAGTTAGACGAATGGCTCGTCAAGAAGCTGTAATGAGCTTAGCGCTTCACGTTGACCAGCTGTACCAAGCCAACGTGTTAACGCCAAACAATAGAATTGCCATCTCTCCAAGCGCTAACGAACCCGAAACATCTTACTGGGGGAATAATCACGATATGAAAATCCTAACGAACCTCACACTCGTTATTCATTCTAATATTAGAATTTGATACCGAGAATCGGCCAAATTAAGCAAAATAGCGCCTTTACGATTCGTTAAATTTTTAAAAGATCCTTGGAGAGGAAAATAGCGTCTACAGGGTTCGTTAGAGAAATTCCTTTCATACAGTTTCACGTAACGCAGGATATAAAAAAAAGAGATGGCCTCGACGAAACTCGATACCATCTCTTCTTCTTTACACTTTGAATATCTTTTTATTATCTTTTTTTTCAAACTCTCAACCTACTAATTCCCCGACGCTTCGCGAATCTCATACTTGCACCTTTTGCCGCCATCGGCGTAACATTCAGTACGCTCCACCTCAGCTTGAAGTAGCGAGCGAAACAGTTCCAGTTCACAGCGGCAAGCCTGCTTGTAGACACTCGCGACTTGTACAATCGGGCAGTTCATTTCCGTAATGACGTAAGTTCCATCGTCTTCTCTGGACGCATCCGCCATATATCCGTTGGCATTCTGGATTCGCGCGAGTTCCTCCACCCGTCCGGCCAGATCCTGGCCCTCCATCTGTGGCAATCCGCTGCGAAGCAGCTTGTCCCGGCGACTCTCGAACAATGCATCCACCACACCGCTACCGGCAGAGTCAGACAATTCTTCAAGCAATTCCAGCGTAAGGGATGAATATGATTTTGGAAAAAAGCTGTCCCCGCGTACCGTCAGCTGGTACACCGAGGACGGACGTCCGGCCGTAGCCCGGGCCTCCCTAACCTCAATCCATCCGTCCTGCTCCAGTGCCGTCAGATGACGGCGAATGGCCATGCCGGTCAGGCCCAGATCAGCTGTCATTTCCCTGGCGGTCAATGTGCCTTGCTGCTTCAGCATGAACAAAATCCGTTCACGCGTCGTTCGTTCCTCTTCGCGCTTCACGATCAGCACCTGCTCTCCTGCTTATGCGTGTACCGGTGCTGCCTCCCGGCAGGCATCCGAGCAAAAGCGGTTATGCGTCTCTTCGCAATCCTCACAGCTTACATGCTGCAGGTTGCAGGTTGGACAATTAATATATCGGTCATGTGTCGTTCCACAGTGATAACAGCTGGCAATGACGATATCTTCTTCTGTCCGGTTAATCGGTACAGAGATTCGCTCGTCAAACACGTAACATTTACCATCGAACAGATGCCCTTTTACTTCCGGATCTTTACCGTACGTGACAATACCGCCGTCCAATTGAGCCACGTCCTGGAATCCTTCATTGATCATGAACCCGGTCAGCTTCTCGCAACGAATGCCGCCAGTGCAGTACGTAATGATCGTTTTGTCCTTCATGTCACTCAGGTTCTCCCGAATCCACTCTGGAAACTCACGGAACGACTCGACATCTGGACGAATGGCCCCGCGGAAATGACCGATTTCGTATTCATAGTCATTGCGACCATCGATAACGATGACGTCATCACGTTGCAGATGTTCATGGAACTCTTTCGGCGAAAGGCGTTTGCCGCTAGTCACATTTGGATCAAGGTCATCGTCCACGCGGAACGTAACCAGCTCTGCTTTGTGACGAACAAAGATCTTTTTGAACGCATGCTCTTCCACATCATCAATCTTGAACACCATGTCGCTGAATAGCGGATTAGCCAGCATATCTTTCATGTACTGTTCCGTCTGTTCAGGCGTACCGGATACGGTACCGTTGATGCCTTCGGATGCGATCAGAATACGGCCTTTCACACCAAGGTCCTTACAGTATTGCAAATGCTCTTGTGTAAACGTCTCAGGGTCTTCAATCTTCACGAACTTATAATATAAAAGCACGCGGTACGCGCTGTTACACATGTATATCACCTGTTCCTATTCCATGTTGTTATTAGCCGGATCATCCGGCAAGACGACTACGTTGCACCCTTACTGTTAAAAAGAAAATAAACAGCCGCCCGAAACATCGTCTCGAACTGCTGCCTGACATTCGACTTTTATTCCTGCATTCTAGTTTATCGGAAGCGGAATAGCTTAGTCAATATAAATGTATAGAAAGGCATGAAAGATATGGAACATTTCAACCATAAATGATTTGTCTCTGGAAAATCCAAAAAAATATTTCAAATTTGAACTAATATCGTATTCATTTTTGCTTTCATATCCATTAAACTATGCTCATCATTATATGGCTTACCCACACCGACTAGCAAAAGAAGTGGATGGGAGCAAGCATACGGTGAACATATTAGGAGGAAAATGGGGATGAGAACGTGAGTTTAATACTGTTCAGAAAAGTAAGCATGATATGTCTGGTCGTTCTAATTGGACTGAGTGGGTTGGGAACCAACTCCTACCTTGTCCAAAAGGTCGATGCAGCAGGAGCAAAACCCTATATTGGTGAAATTCAGTTATTCCCTTACAATGGGGCTCCCTCCGGTTGGATGTATGCTGCCGGACAGAACATGTCGATCACTCAGAATACGGCCCTTTTCTCGTTGCTGGGCGTCAACTATGGCGGGGACGGCAAAAGCACATTTGCACTACCTGACCTTACAGATGCCGCACCCGAGGGAATGGGCTATTACATATCCATTAATGGAGAGAAGTTCCCTTCCCGTGAAGAGGGTATGTACGGTGCAGGAAATGCTGTGCTTGGTGAGGTTCGCCTGTTCCCGTATTACTTTACCCCCAGCGGCTGGTTGGCTGCCGATGGTCAATATCTCCCTATCTCTCAATACAACGATTTGTATCAGATGATTGGTACAACCTTCGGTGGAGACGGTCTGGAGACATTCCGGTTACCCACGTTACCCAAAATCAAAGGTGATATCATCCATTATGCCATATCTGTTGATCCGACTTACAATGCCGAGAATAGGAGAACTGACTACTATGAATATATAGGTGAAATCATTCCCTTATTGGTAAAGATCCCACTAGACAACTGGGCATTGGCGGATGGATCCTTACTTGCCACCACCAATAACCAACCCTTGTTTAGCCTAATAGGCAATAAATTTGGAGGCAATGGTTTAACCGACTTTAAATTGCCTCAATTAAATAGTGACCAGTCGCCATTGGTCTACTACGTTTCCAAGACAGGCGTATTCCCTTCGGTTACCAATAATCCCCTGCCCAATGCAGTAGAGGATCGTTACACAACCAAGCAGAACACCCCGCTGACCATCAACTCTCCGGGTCTACTAGAAAATGATCGTGATTCTTCTGCTGCCGTACTGAGAAGTGCGCCCATGAACGGTACTCTGACCCTTAATGCTAACGGTTCGTTTGTATACACGTCGAATAACAATTATGTGGGTAATGACAGCTTTACTTATAGTGCCACCAATCAATGGGGTACGAGTAATCCTGCGTTAGTTACCATAACAGTTGAGCAGGACTTGGTGCCGATCGTCAGCGGGGTAACAGACGAGGGTATATATAATCAAACGGTCACGCCTACATTTAATAGCGGTACAGCACTCCTGAATGGTTCTGCATTCACTAGTGGCACTCCGGTTACAGAAGATGGAGATTACACATTGGTGGTAACCAACCACATTGGCAGTACAACAGTCCATTTTTCCATTGATACGGTCCCTCCTGTTGTAACGGGTGTCATCAATGATGGAATATACGATGCAAGCCCGACCGTCACCTTTAATGAGGGAACAGCCACCCTTGATGGTTCTCCATTCCTCAGCGGGGAGACGTTCAATGTTGAAGGTGGACATGTGCTGGTCGTTACCGATGCGGCAGGCAATACGACAACAATCCATTTCAGCTTTTATGCGCCACGGACTCTGACGTTTAACAGTAATGGCGGTTCTGAGGTAACTGAACAAACGGTGTCTTACGGTGACAAGGTTATTGTTCCAGCAGTTCCAACTAAAGCAGGATACACCTTTGCTGGATGGTATACCGATTCAGGGCTGAGTCAGGCTTTTGATTTTGACAATACCACCGTTACCACTGATATCACTCTGTATGCGAAATGGACGGTCAACGCCTATACCATTACATTCGAGCCTAACGGTGGTACAGCCGTTGCAGATCACTCAGTCAATTACGGAAAGAAACTTTCAGCACCTGCTTCGCCAAGCCGTTCCGGCTATACGTTTGCAGGCTGGTATGCAGACTCCGAGTTGAAAGCTCCATTCAACTTTGCTCAAACAGTGATCACAGCCGATCTGACCTTATATGCCAAATGGAGTGTTAATTCCACGCCACCATCAGGTGGTAGTGATGGTAACAGTAGCGGCGACTCTGGTAACCAGAATAACAACGGTTCGAGCAGTACCCCTTCGCCGCCTAATACCATAACCCATTCGTCCACGAATGGACGTTTAACACTTGCAGCGGGGCAGGCCGGGCAATTAAGTTTGGGCGATGGCATTGCTGTGACCATCCCGGCTGGAGCGACTAATCAAGAAATGCAGATCACGATTGACCAGATTACAGATTCTTCGGACTTGCTAACTAATCAGACTAAACTAATCAGCCCGGTATATGAGTTACTTAAGAATGTTCAACAGAACTTCAATAAATACGTAACTTTGAATCTGACATTTGATACATCAAGTTTGCCAACCAATCACCAGGCTGGACTATTCTACTTTGATGAACAAAACAAGTTGTGGATCTCTGCGGGAGAAGCTTCAATTCATGACAATCAAGTCAACGTAGACGTAGACCATTTCACCAAATTTGCTGTTTTTGCGGTTGAACAACCCAAGGCGCCAGCAGAGATTGCATTTAGCGATGTCAACGGGCACTGGGCGGAAGATTTCATTCAGGAAGCCGTCCGTGAAGGTATCGTAAGTGGATTCTCCGATGGGTCATTCAAGCCTAATGCATCCGTTACTCGTGCTGAGTTTACGGTGATGCTAATGAATGCACTGCAAACAGAATACACAGAAGCCGCAATATCTTTTACCGATAATGCAAAAATAGGAGCTTGGGCACAGTCTGCTGTAGCTCGTGCAGTGAAAGCAGGATTCATTCAGGGGGACACTGAGGGGGCTTTCCGCCCAAATGACGCTGTAACCCGTGCCGAGATGGCTGTCATGGTAGCCGATGCGTTTCAATTAAAAGCGATAACTGGCACAAGCTCAACCTTTGCTGACGACGCACAGATTCCGCTTTGGGCCAAAGCAGCTATCGCTGGCATGCAAAAAGCCGGGATGCTGAACGGTAAAGGGCTGAATACCTTTGCTCCAAGTGATAAAACTACGCGTGCAGAAGCGGTCAAATTACTGTTGAACACAAAGAATTAGTGCATATCTAAAAGCCTGTTCCTTCCCGGGAACAGGCTTTTCTGATTGTTTCATTCCGAGATCGTAATGACTGAGGTTACAAAGTGATACGATTCATTCTCCAATACCGCCTGTGATAACAGGATTTTATTTCCTTTCGGGCTCCAGGCGAGTGGGTCAGAAGCGTTGTCCATATCCGCCGAGATCTGGAACTGTTCTGCCGACTCCGTGTTGGAGACAAACAGCCCTTTCTCATTATCATTCTCAGAATTGATCGTATACGCAATCTTGGAATCATCACCCGACCAGCTTGTGCCGAAAATCTGTGTGCCTCTGGCGAGAGTGGCCTTCTCATTGCCTTCCAGATCGGTGAGCACCAGCGCCCGTTTGGTATCCGCTGTTCTTTTCACAATCGCAAGCCTTGTTCCATCATTAGAAGGAATGACCCACTCCACACTTTTCAGCACCTGTTTCACGTCACCCGTCTTCGCATCGTATGCATTCAACTGGCCGTCCTCGCCCGTAATATAATAGAGCATATCGCCTGACACCTTGATACTCCGTACATTGAAATTACCTGTCTCCACCAGTACCTTTGTTGTACCGTCCACACTTGCCGAGATCAGATCACCCTTCATATTAGGGAAAACGACATGTTCATTATCCAGCCACGCGCCCTCTTGGATAAATCCATCCTCCTTGCCCGCAGGGGTTGTCTCCCCGTTATGCAGGTTCAGGAAGTAGCCTTTGCCCGTATTTTCCTCCGGCTCCCGATAGAACAGGTACTGACCATCCTGTGACACCAGCGGTGCACCCAGACTGGCTTCACTTTCCTTGAGTGGCGTGTCTGTGCCTTTCGTCAGATCATACATATATAAGTTATGCGGGTATCTTTCCTCGCCTTCAACCGTGACGGGTTTCAAGGATTTGTTCTCCTTATCGGATACAATCCAATCGTCACTAAGCCATGTAATCCCGCGCATATTCGGCAGCTTATCAATTTTCTCCAGCTTGAAGCTTTGGTACACGGACGTGTTGGTATTATCTTTCACTGTAATATCAGTGCCTGTTTTCCCGCCTTGTGCGTTGCCCCCAGGCTCCGTTGTTCCTCCACATGCCGCTGTCGTTAACAGGGCAATGGCTCCGAACGTGCCCAAAGCTGCTTGTTTCCAATTCATGATGGTCCCCCCTGGTTTCTCTTGCTATAGACCAAGCATACACATCGCATACTTCCAAAGTTATTCAGACTTGTTTCGAACTTGTAAACTTGAATCAGCCAAAGGGAACATGAGCTGGAACGTCACACCTTCCCCATCTTCTGGATCACCCGACAGCAGGGTGATTGTACCGCCCTGTTTTTCAACAAACTGTTTCACGAGAGATAGCCCCAGTCCGGTTCCACCGGTTTTTCTGGCTCTGTCTTTGTTCACGGTATAAAAGGGTTCAAAAATCTTCTCCCGCGCCTCTCCCGGAATCGGCATACCCGAGTTGTAGATGCGAATGACCGCTTGACGCTCCTGCATCCGTAGTTCATTCTTCACCCGGATCACACCATCCGGAACGTTATATTTGATGGCATTATCCAGCATATTGATGAAAATATGCATAAGACTCTCCCGATCGCTGCGGATCACCGCCGGTTCAAGATCCAGTTCCATGTTCAGCGCAAACTTCTCCGCTTTCCCACGCATCCGGCCACAGGCATCCTCCAGCAGAGCGCTGACCTCTACATCTTCGGCCTGGTTCTCGAAGTCATACTTCTCCAGAGCAGATAAATGTAGTACTTTCTCGACCATCTCGTACAGCCGCTCCGTTTCTTTGCCAATGTTACTCGTAGCATCATCAAGCAGTTGCGGATCATCCTTATACATGTCGAGCAGCTCCACATAAGCTTTGATCGATGTCAGCGGTGTCTTGAACTCATGGCTAATGTTACCGATATATTGTTTCTGCTGCTGTTCCAGCGCCTGAAGTTTCTCAATCGCCAGTTGCAGCTTCTGCTGCTCCGCATGCATGGCTGTGATATTTTGTTGAATGGATGTACTCATATAATAAATGCCCTGCCCCAGCTCCCCCAACTCATCCTTACGCTTTAAAGGAGACTCCGTAATGTAGTGCCCTTCGCGAATGGAATCTGCGGACCTCTTCAGTCGGGTAATCGCAACGGCAAACCGATTGTAGAACAAATAACCTAATATGAAGCTCAGCGCAACAACGGTAATTCCTGCCCATATGAACAATTGAAGGATGCGAGTATAGAATTCATGGTAGCTTTGGACCGGATATTGCATCCATACAGCCCCCATCTGTCCATCCGGACCGTCCAGTGGTGCGGCATAGAGCAAGGTATCCCCTTGTTCATGATAGGCAATTTTATTTTGCAGTGCATAGTTGAGCGTATCCTGAACAATCGCACTCTCCCCGGAACTGATCGATGAGCCAACTTGCTGGCCTTTCATATCATAGAGCGCTATCGGCAATCCGGTAGAGTTGGCCAGTTCCTGTGCAAGCCTGCGGCCGTTTTGTTGTAAAAAAACGTCCTGTTCAAGATGAACGGACTCCGTGTAGTAGGACTGTCGCACATTCAGATTCACCAGCCGTGTCTGCTGTGATAGAATACCCTCAATCTGTGACTGCTGATTGCGTTCAATACCGCGCAGAACCAGTGAACTAAGCACAACTACGGTCAGGATAAGCAATGCTGCCAGAAAAACACTGAACTTCAGCTTGATGCTGACTCTCATATGGCCCCGCCTGTTTCAGGTGCAGATGCTTTGTAGCCAATCCCGTATACGGTCTGCAATTTTTGCTGATCTGTATCCCCGATTTTCTTGCGCAAACGCTGGATGTGAATGTCCACGGTCCGTGTCCCACCTGCATATTCCATGCCCCAGACCCGGTCCAGCAGATCGTCTCGTGTGTACACACGCTCAGGATTGGACATGAGAATGGTCAGCAGATCGAACTCTTTTGGTGTCAGATCCAGCTTCTCCTCATTCACGGTCACCGTGCGGTGAGCAACATGAATACGCAGTGTGCCATTCACGATGGCCTGATTCTTCGAATCGTCAGGTGGTGGACTGCTTTTCTCGACACGGCGCATGAGTGCTTTTACCCTTGCGAGCAGTTCGCGGATCTCGAACGGTTTGGTCATGTAATCATCGGCGCCCATTTCCAGGCCAACGATTTTGTCCACGATATCATTTTTGACGGTCAGCAAAATAATGCCGATATCCTCGCGGTCCTCCAGCCTGCGGCATACCCCGTATCCATCGAGCCTGGGCATCATGACGTCCAGAATCATGACCTGTGGGTGAAACGATGCGACCTTGACCAAGGCCTCTTCGCCATCACTCGCAGTCTCTACTTCATATCCTTCGCGCCGCAGCGCGTAAGCAATGGCACTGACGATACTTGATTCGTCATCTACCACGAGCACTTTTTTATTCATGGGATTCATCCTCTACGTTACACGAGATAACTTCAAGTGCAGTACCGTCTTCTGATCGCTGTTATCCCCAGATTTCTTTAATCCCCTTCTTCCAAAGGGGAAATCCGGTGATAAAGGGCGTAGCATATGCTTCCAAAGTAGCTTTCTGACAGAAAGCTTTGAACTTCGTTTCTTCAGACTGGTTCTGCACTCCTCGTTTTCGTGTAAATATTCAGTTCTTTTTTATTTATGTTAGCAAGGTCCGTGCGATTTAGCTATGGATGAGTTTGCAATTTGTATGAAAAGCTTGCATCCTCTCAGCTTGGACTTGGCTCTACTTTCTTTATACCCCAATGACGACAAAAAGAGCCAACCCGTGATTGGATCAGCCCTTAATCTATAGATTCCCGTTTCATGTTACTGTTTAGGCAATAACTTCTTAATTTCATCTTCAGAGAGTCCAGATGCTTTAACTATAGCAGAGAGATCTACGCCAAGTGTGAGTAACTCACGAGCCATTTCTCTCTTGCCTTCAGCCGCTCCTTCAGCTCGTGCGCCTTCAATCATTGATTTTTCGTCACTCAATGCTTTCATTCGAGCATCGTAGGCCATTCTGGTGGACGCATCCTGACTCAGAAATTCCAGCGTATCCATCGCCTTTTTCAACATCGGTTCATTCATGGCCAGCACCTCCCAGTTTGATGTATCTATTCCTTTAAGGAATAATAACCAATTCACGAGTCCGCCTTTTTCCATCGGAACAGAATACTCATCCAATTTGGTTAGTTCCATCACATGTATTTCGATATCATCCGTCAAACCAATACCTGTATGATCTTCTCGTAAATGAAAAACATTGTGATATCGCTCATTATCCAGACAGGAGTAGTTGAGTATATTAATAGTCACGCATTTTTTGAGTAGACTATAGTTTTCACCCTTTTTTATCTGATGAAAGTACATCTCACTCCAATAAAACACGTCCTTTTCTCCATGTTATACGGGTTAAACAGCTACATTTCAATGTTAATTAGTTTGCCTTCTAACGTCTTTGCTTTAATATCCAGAATGGATTGTTTATCCTCTGGACTATCCTTATCTGTATACGTGTTAACCACAGTGATCTCCGTAAGAGGAGATTCGCCGGTCTCTATAAACGTGCTGTTCAGAAAAGCTAACAAAACATCTTTGTTTTGCTCACTTCCAAAAATGCGTTTGAACACAAAATCTACTCGTGGATCGAGTAATTCCGTCACTCAGCATCAGCTCCATTCTCACCAGTATTATATCATAATTCCCATATAGCCTCAGCTTGATAATGGATCTGCACTTAAATTGCATCTACTCCTCAAATGACAGATTGAGCGGCTCGTCGGACATCTCGTATTCTGTCTCCATATGTGTCAGCGGTGTGTTCAGATCAACCTCCTCGAAGCGGAAGCTGTCAACCCACACTTTTCCTTTACCGTTCAAAATAACCCCGAAAGAAATGACCGCGCTGCCCTCCGGCACATCAAGCACAATACTATACTGATTCCATGGCTGCGTACCCGTAATTGGCCGATCATGCATGTTATCAAATTGGAGTACATCATGGACGTTATTATCCACACGCATCCATAATCCGCAGAACGCATCCACATGCTCGGTCTTCACGAATCCCGATAACTTCATCCGCTTACCCACATACTTGTCCGCTCTGAACTGTTGCATCATTGTTGCGAACTCGTTAGGCTCCATCGGCGTAACGGCCTTCAAATATCCTGATGCTTTTCCCTGATGCACTTCGGCAGGATCAATGCCCATCTCATAATTTTGCGGATGACTTCCGGTTAACATCCAGCCTGTAATCGTTGACGTCTGACTCATCTGTAATTCTCCTCCTCTGGTTCTTCCTTCGAATAATTTCAGATCGAACAATTTGCGAAAACGTCCTGGTGGCATGCCATATAATTTGCGGAATGCGCGGGTGAAGGCTTCCTGACTCTCAAAACCACATGCCAGGGCGATGTCCAAAATGCCCACATCCGTGGTTCGCAGGACCGTGGACGCCAGACTCATCCGGCGGTTGCGGATATAATCCACGACGGTCATGCCCACCTCATTACGGAAAATTCGATGGTAGTGATATGGCGACAACAACGCCTCGGATGCCACTTCTTCCAGTCCAATCTGCTCATGCAGATGAGTCTCAATATAGAACAAACTTTGCTGAATCATTGCACGGTAACGGCTCAACTGAGGTAAAGCCCCCTTCCATATCCCTACTATACGTGAATGGTGTAACCGCCGTTTTGATCATTTTTGCTATCTTCACTTCTTTCCCGAACGCAAAAAAGAGCCAATCACGAATTGAATTCTTTCCGTAATTGACTCTCCTGGGAAACTGCTGCCCTGTGGCTACTGTAGAGCCACTTCATTGATCTACAGCAGGTTCATTTATCTATTCGTCAGACAGCCGGTACCGGCTGTGCACCAACCTCTTCGTCATCATGCTCCACTAGTTCATGTTTCTCCCAAGCTCTACTCTTCCAGCGGAAGTACATAATGACCGCGCGGGTCCACTCATCCGCCGCAATGGCAAGCCACACACCAGCGAGCCCCAGATGAAGCTTGAATATGAGCAGATATCCGAGTGGCAGACTCATGCAGACCATGGAGATCAGACCCATGTATACCGGGAACTTTGCATCCCCTGCCGCACGCAGGGAACCAATGATCACAATATTGCAGGTACGTCCGGTTTCGAGCAACAGACTGAGTAGAATCACTTGAGCCCCCAGCTTGATAATTTCCGGATTATCCGTAAATATGCTCATCAGCGGTACACGGAAAAAAATGATGATTACATCAATGATAACCGTGGCCAGAAGGGCCCATTTTACACTGTCAAAAACACGTTTGTACGCATCGTCTTTGCGCCGCGCACCCACAAGCCGACCTACAATGATCGATGTCCCCATACCAATCGCCATGCTGAACAAGTAGATATAGCTGGAGATGTTACCCGCATACTGTTTGGTTGCCATAGCTTCTGCACCCAGATAGGTCACATACAGCGTGAACACGAGCTGGCAGGAATGATATACCATGGATTCCATCGCAGACGGAATGCCAATCCGCAGAATTTTGCCAATAAAATGTTTGGACAACTTAATGTAGTATTCAAAATCCACCCGTACCTCGCTCACACGATACAACAACCAGAAGAAGATCAGAAGGCAGATAAACCGGCTTCCCACCGTGGAGATCGCTGCCCCTTCCACCCCAAGCTTCGGCAGGCCGAAGTGTCCAAAGATCAATGCATAGTTACCAACAACGTGAATCACGTTCATGAATACAGCAACATACATCGTTTCTTTGGTGTAACCATGTGTACGAATCGTCGCAGCCAGCGCGTTAATGAGTGCCTGAAGGAAGATACCGCCACCGACGATATTTATATACGAACGGGCAAAATCATAAATTTCGCCTTGAATGTTCAGGAGTGATAACAAATGTCCTCCGAACAGAAGGAAGATTCCGCTCAGGACCAGACCTACAATAAGATTCAGTGTGATCGCATTACCCGTAACTTGTGCTGCTTCACTTAACTTCTTCGATCCGATATATTGTGCGACTACAATCGCAGCACCATGACCAATGACTTCCAATACAAGGATAGCGATAGAAATAATCTGATTGGCTGCTCCAACGCCGGAGACCGCATTATCGGATACCGAGCTGAGCATGAGCGTATCCACGCTCCCCATCAACATAAATAAGAAGAGTTCCAGGAAAATAGGCCATGTAAGTCGAATCAGATTCAGATCCTTGGCATCAGAACGAAGGGACTCTTTGGTTGAGGATATTGCTGTCATTTTCTCACCTTTCCCATGTGGGCTTTAATTCTTAGGGTATGTTAGCACAGGTGGTTTGAAAATGCAGTAGTTTTGCGAAAATAGTTGAAAGTTTTTTGTAATTCCATAAATAGGTATTTTCACCACTTTCATAAAGCCCCGCTTGCGTACGCCTGCCAGAGGTTGCAGAAGACAAAAAGGTCCCTCCCAACTCGCTTTTAAGCAAGTAATGGAAGGACCTTAGGCCCTCAGCCTTTTAACCTTTAACAGAACCCGCAGCAATGCCCTCCACGATTCGATTACTCAGGATGAGAAAAGCAATCAGGATCGGCATAATGCTAATCATCAGCGTGGCACCAATGGCTCCCCAATCCGTTGTATATTGACCGATAAAGTTCTGTACCCCCACGGTCAGGGTCTTGTATGAATCCGTACTGATGAACGTATTAACAAAGATGAACTCATTCCAGTTATAGATCATGTTGATGATTGCCGTTGTGGAAATGACGGAAGACGTCATCGGCAGCACAATCCGGAAGAAAATCCGATGCACGGAGCAGCCATCCATCACTGCCGCTTCTTCCACTTCCCGGGGAAGCGCGTAGTAGAATCCGAGTAGAATCATAATGGTAATTGGCATATTAAAAGCAATATAAGACAAGATGACTGACAAAGGATGATCGGTGAGATGAAGCTTCAGGAACAAGCTGAACAGCGGAATCAACGTGGAGTGTACAGGGATCATCAGACCCACCATGAAAAGCCCCAGCACCAGCGAACGACCCTTCCAGCGCATACGTGTAATGGCAAAGGTCACCAGACTGGCAAACAGCACGGTGACCACCACCGAGACCACGGTAATCCATACACTGTTGAAGAAGTACAAGCTGATATTTCCCTCTGTCCATACCTTGACATAGTTTTCCCAACGCGGGGTAGCAGGAAGGGAAAAAGGCGCCATGTCGAATACTTCCTGATTATTTTTAAGCGAGAATAACAGCAGCCATACCAAGGGTAAAATTTGCAGCAAAGCTACCAGGGACAAGAGGAAATACAGCAGAACATATCCGAATCTCCTTAACCACGCCGAACCTCGGCCTGTCCCCGGGTAAGTTGGCAATCTAACGGCCGTATCCGTCTTCATCGGGATGGACCTCCTTTCATTTCACTAGGGCGTGTCTGGAAACTCCGAAGGTGGCAGATTTTGCCGAATTTTCGTTCCAAGCAGGGAAATTTTCCGCAGGCGTGCCGGGGCACGTCAAGGGAAAGTGACGCAGCAGGGGGCGAAAAGCACTTCAGCGAGTTTTCAGACACGAACTAGCGTCAGGAATACTGGATCGTATCTTTGGATGCTGTCGCTTTACGAAGCAGCCAGGTAACAAGCAGACAGATCAAGAGCAGGAAGAACCCTACAGCACTGCCGTAACCAAAGTCGAAGCTACGGAACGCCTGACGATACATATAGGAGGCCATCACTTCGCTGGAGCCATTTGGTCCGCCATCGGTCATCACGTAAATGAGGTCAAAATACTTGAGTGAGCCCACCACAGCCAGTACCACAGTCACCTTGATGACTTCTGTAATAAGGGGCAGCTTGATTCGAAAAGCGATCTGCCAAGGACTTGCCCCATCAATCCGGGCTGCTTCCACCAGAGATTCCGGAATATTTTTGAGGGCCGCATAATAGATCAAAATATAGAAGCCTGCATACTGCCATAGAATCGGCACGAACAGTGCATACAACACCAGGGATGGCTCCGCCAGCCAGGCTGGCGGATTGCTGAAGCCGATCGCTTCCAGAAAGGTGTTCAGCACACCATTGCTGGGATGATAGATCTTCAGCCATAACTGAGCGATCGCGACCGAAGACAGCAGCATCGGGATCAAATATATTTTGCGGAACAGATTGGCCCCCTTGATCTTGCCTGACAGCACTAGAGCAATCATCAGATAACCGATCAGACTCAGCGCAGAGAACAAAGCAAGCAAAAAAGTATGGTTCGCACTCTGCCAGAATGTCCCGTCTTGAAGCAGTCTGGCGTAATTATCCAATCCAATAAAGGTCATTGCACCGATCCCGTCCCATTGCATCAACCCATAATACCCGGTGAGCACGATCGGGATGTAGACCAAGACCAGCAGCAGAAGCAGTGCAGGAAGCACGTACAACGCAGCAACGAGACGGTTGGACATGACTTTGTCCATCACATTATCCTCCCTTCAAGCGTTCAAGCACGTGTACGTCAATTGCCTTTATCAATTGCAGCCTGATGATTCTTCACAAAGTCCTCCGGTGTTACCGCTTTGCCAAATAACGCCTGAATCATGTCCAGATGTGCCTGAGCGGCTGCCGGTTTCATCTGTACGTCTGCAAAAAGCGTGAGACTGCTGGCCTGATTCAATTCGTTCAGCAGGTCGATGTAGAGCTGTGGCAGCTGTACTGCAGCTGTATCTACTTTGGTAGCCGGGATGACACCTGCTTCAGTTACCGAACTTTCACCCCATTTTTCTACAAAGTATTGCACGAACTTCGCCGCTTCTTCCTTCACTTTGGAGTTCTGGGCCACGAACAGTCCTACGCCTGGACCACCTACCCAGCTGTTAATGTCGCTCTTGCCATCTTCCATTGTTGGGAATTTGAAAAATCCGATCTTGTCCTTGAATTCCTGCGGGATGTCCGGGTTGGTCGTGAAGTTTGGCAGTTCCCAGGTACCCATCAGGTACATGGCAGCTTTTTCGTTCATGAATTCGGATTTTCCCTCATCGTTAGACAACCCGTTGAAGCCTTTGTTGAAAGCATTCATATCCACCAGCTTTTGTACCTCGGCAGCAGCTTGAGTCAGCGCAGGATCGTCAAACTTGCCAGAGCCATTGATGGCCTTTTCCAATGCATCTCCACCTAACCGATTCGCCAGATACATATACCAGAGCGAGCCCGTCCAGCGGTCTTTATTGCCCAGTGCGATCGGAACCTCACCGTTCTCTGTCAGTGTCTTTAGCACACTCAGGAATTCATCGTACGTTGCTGGCGGCTGCAAGTTATATTTCGCAAAAATGGCTTTGTTATAATAAATGGGGGAGATATTCAACTCGATTGGTAGCGCATATGTTTTACCGTCTATCGCATAAGCTTCTGTTGTTCCGGCTATGAATTTCTCGCCCAGCGAGTCGCTCAGCAGATCATCGACCGGCGCGAACAGGTTTCCCTTCACATAAGGCTCCAGAAATCCAGCAGCCCAAGTTACACCAACATCGGGAAGTTCATTGGATGCCGACAGAATTTTCAATTTGTTCTTATATTGTTCATTCTCCAGCACTTCCTGCTTAATGGTTACATTCGGATGATCCGTCTGATACTGCTTGATGATATCGTTGACCAGTTTGTTTTGCTGTGCGGAACTGCCTGCTGGCCAGAGGTGCATGAATTTGAGGGTTACTTTCCCATCTGTTCCGTTGCTGCCCGCCTCACCCTCTTCATCCGAACTTGAACTGTTACATCCGGATAAAATTACGGCGAGAACCAGCGTCCATGACAGAAGAATGGCCATCGTCTTTTTGCTCATTATTCCAACCCCCTTGGTTTTTTCGGTTAATGTAACCGCTTTAACCAAATTGTAGCACGGGCCTATTGCCTCTATAAGACCAGAACAATTTGGAAAAACTCCACTTTTTTGAGGTTATTTGTTATCTCGTTCAGATAGGGAATGCCGATATTTGCTTGGACTTAGCCCCTCAAGGCTTTTAAATACCGTTATAAAATACTTATCCGTCTGATAACCCACCTGTTCCGCAATCTCCGAGATTGGCATCGTTGTCTGCACAAGCAACTCCTTCGCGCGTTGAATGCGTTTGCGAGTAAGGTATTCACTAAAATTGATGCCGATCTGTTCCTTAAACAATACGCTGAAGTAACTGGAGTTGAGATGGAGTAAATCAGCGATTTCTCGCATGGTCACATGTTCACCCAGATGAGTATCCACATAGGTCAAAGCTTCACTGATCTGGCTATTGAGCCTTTGTTCCCCTCGCTCCTTAACATCCAGCAGCTTGGGGTCAACCATATCTTGCATCGTTTGAATACGTCGCTGTTGTTCGCTGAACTTTAGAGCTTTTTCGACGGTCTGCAGTAATTGTTCCTTATCAATCGGTTTCAACATATACTCCACAACACCCAACTTCATGGCCTGCTGGGCGTATTGAAAATCGGCATGTCCCGACATAATCAGGACTACAGGCTTGTTCGAAAAATGTTGAATGGCTTCAATCAGAGACAAGCCAGAGAATTCCGGCATGCGAACATCCGTTATCAACAGATCTGCCGGTTTTTTCTTGAGCCATTCCACAGCCTCGACACCACTTTCTGCAGTCTGAATGTGATTTCGTCCTGCCGACCATCCTTCCAGTGTTTTGCGAATACCCTCTCTTGTACGCGGCTCATCATCAACGATAAGAATCGTTTTGTCATGAATCATATGCACCCTCCGTTCCCCATGGGAATCACAAAGCAAATGACGGTCCCTTCCCCCACCTTACTTGTTATGGAAAGCCTGCAATGTTCGCCAAGTTGGCTGCCAAAGTAAAGCTTCAGTCGCCGATGTACGTTGATTAGACCTACACCTGTCCCCTTCTTGGACACAGCCGGCCCGCCATGTAAAGCATGAATGACAGATTGAAGCCGTAATTCATCCATACCGGGACCATCATCCCGAACCACAATGCGAACCAGATTTTTCTCAGTCAAAGCATCCACATGGATACTGATTTTTCCCGGTCCCAGTTTACTTTCAATCCCATGAAGAATCGCATTTTCGACCAAGGGCTGTATAAGAAGTTTCGGAATTGCGACCTTACGCACCGTATCACTCAGCTGAATCTCCCATTGCATTCTCTCTCCCAACCGCATCTGCATAATTTGAAGATAACGCTCGGCGTGTTCCAGCTCGTCCGCCATCGTAACCCATTCATCCTGTTGCGAACTGGAGATGATGTAGCGAAATAATCGGGACATCGCCACAACCATACGTGCCATCTCCTCGTCTCCCTTTTCCTCAAGGGACCAATAGAATGCCTCCAATGTGTTGAATAGAAAATGGGGATTAATCTGAGACTGCAACGCCTTCAGCTCAGTCCGGGACTGCATGACTTCCTTCTCATGAACCACACGGGTCAATTCATTCTGCCTGTAGACCATCTGGTTATATACGTCGTTGAGTTCATTGATCTCCGTCGTAGAGCTGACCATTAGATTAGGTCTCATTGCTCCCGGCTGTGCACTGCGCATGGCCCGCATCAGCCGTATGAGTGGACGTGTAATCATTGTGGACAAAAAGAAGGACATGATTAGGAATAGAACCACACCAATCATTCCCGAGACGAGCAACGCCGTTCTCAGGATGGATACTCCTTCCGTTGTCTCTCGCAGCGGGGTCAGGACAGCAAGTGTCCATCCCGTTAACTCCGATTTTTGCCGGACGACGATATAGGATTCCTCCCCGTTCTGCACAACTGATCCGCTGTCCAATATAGCTTTGGGATCGAGATTAATTTCCAGATCGGAAGTCACCACTTCGCCTGCCCCATCCAAGAGCATGATCGAGTCCTGCGAACCATCTGCCCCATTCGAATCATTGAGTTGAAAAAAACTGCGCTGCATCCGCACCACCACATAACCTCCATGTTCGAAAGAATGATCCAGCAGGTTAATCCGCCGAATAGCCAGGAGCACACCCGGATCTTCAGGGTCAGCGCCTGCCCATACCAGTCTGCCTTTTCCTTCATCCGCCAGGTTGATCCAGTTGCGCTCCACTCTGAGATCGAGGGATCGGTCATCCATCGGAAAGATGCGGTTATAACCCGTAGTGTATATCTCCATACTTTGCGCTCCGTTGATGAAAGACTGATAACTTCCTGCAATCTGCAAGAGGGCTTGACGCTGATTAAAGGTCGCCGGGTTGCCTTGCTTCTCATCGCTGAGCAAACGCTGCACGTATGAATCATCCGCCACCTGGGCAGTCAGCGAATTCACTTGTGCAATGAGTGCATCCAATCTGCCACTGGCCTGGACGGCGGTTTGGTGAATATGTTTCTCCGCATTGCTTTTCAGCAGAGCAGCTACCCGATCATAGGCCGATATGCCTGCGAGCAATAGAACAACAAGCATCACCATAACAAAACCAATGAAAATCTGATTGCGAAGTGAGTTAAAATGTCCTTTTTTCCCGTGCAACTTCCCCATTCTCCTCTCTTTTTGGCATGTAAAAGAACCCACCATCTTACGCCTGTGTTCTCTTGAAGACTGGGTACAAACGATGCCGGATTTATCTACGTATTCAGTTCTTTTCATTAAAGCGCTTGCAAAATTAAACCTTAATCTTCTTCTCATCTGCCTTTGTTTACCGATTAAACTAACGAATAAAAAATAGCATAGTTTTACAGGTTAATCAATCCTCCTGTAGCGTTCCGAACGTTAAATAGCTATGATCAAAAAAGAGAGGGGACTCTTACAGTCCACCTCTCTTTACTCATCTTCCCTTCATATGTCCATTCCTTTTACATCTATCTTTTCTTCCCCACATCATTTCCAGTTATTTCACAGACCCTTGTGTAACCCCGTTGATGATCCACTTCTGCGCAAACAGGTAGATGATAATCATCGGCAGCAACGCGAGCAGGTAGGATGCAAACGCAAGGTTAAACTCGGTATTAAACTGTCCCTGGAATACATACTGTACCAGCGGCAGCGTGTATTGTCCCGGATCACTGATAATAATGAGTGGCAGCAAGAAGTCGTTGTACGTGGACAGGCAAGTCAGAATACCAACCGTGGCACTGATGGGCGCCATGAGCGGGAAAATGATTCTCCAGAACGTGCCCCAGGTTGTCGCTCCATCCACAAAAGCCGCCTCCTCCAGCGCTACCGGAATGGACCGGATGTATCCCACGTACACAAATACGTTAAATGCCAGGCCATATACCGTGTGCAGCAGGATCAGACCTACCAGATTTGTCATCTCCAGCGATGCGGTCAGCTTAACAATCGGCAACATGATGATCGGAAATGGAATGAACATCGCGCTGACGAAGTAATAGTACAGTCCTTTGAAAAACTTTCGTTTCTCCATATTCCGTGCAATCGCATAAGCCACCATTGAGTTACTGAGCAACGTCAAAAGCACGGTGGATGCGGTAACGATTGCACTGTTACGGAACGACTGGAAGAAGTTTGTCATGTCGATGGCCCTCGCGAAATTCTCCCAGTGAAGTGTGGTCGGAAATGCAAAGACCGATTGGGCCATCTGTTCCGGATTTTTCAAAGCTATCGTAACGGTCATATACAATGGGAACAGGATAAACAGGGTACCCAGCACAACGAGCAACATAACGAGCCAATTGATTCGTGTACGGCTTCTCATTACAGATCCATCTCCCTTCTTTGCAGGAACCGGATTTGCAGAATTGAAATCACCGCAATAACGATGAAGTAAATAACCGAGTTCGCAGATTGATATGCATATTCGCCGCCTTCAAATCCGCCGGTGTAGATCAGATGGGAGATGGACTGTGTCGCCCGCCCGGGACCACCGTTGGTCAAGGCTACGATTTGGTCGAAGACCATAAGTGAATTTTTCATGGCCAGCACCATATTAATGGTGAAGAATGGGGCAATAAGCGGGAAAGTAATGCTCCAGAATTCACGCCATTTGCCTGCGCCGTCGAGGTTGGATGCCTCGTACAGTGTTATTGGTATCGTTTGCAGACCAGCCAAATACAGAATCGTATTCAGGGCCACGGATTGCCATACTGCAACAATGACGATACCGATCCAAGCCAGACTCTCGCTACCGAGAATGTTGGTGGATAGCGCATTGATGCCCAGATTTTGTCCCCAGATCGGGAATACGTTGGAGAACAGGTAGTTAAATATGTAACCTACGATCAGTACACTCAGAATATTGGGCAGGAAGTAGATGCCGCGGAAAAAGTTACGGAACTTGATCTTGGCATTCAGCCCAAGTGCAATGAGCAGGCTCAGAATATTGGTCAGGATCGTCACAACGATCGCGAACTTGAACGTAAACCAGTAAGCGTTACCTACATTGTCGTCCTGGAACAAGTTGAAATAGTTTTTGAAGCCAACAAAATCATATTCTTTCCCGAATCCGTTATAATTCGTAAATGAATAATAGATGCCCTGGAGGGCCGGCAGTGTCATAAACACAAAGAACAACACAACTGCCGGAACCGTCATCCAGTAATAAGGTGCGATACGCTTGTTCATACTCCATCCTCCTTCAGACAAGGCTTAACGCCGGTTCGCGACCTTGTCCCATTCTTTGTCGAGTGTATCTAGATAGTTGTCGATGTTTTGATTCTGCAAAAAGGACTGTACGATGGAATTCAGCTGCACCGCAGCCGGAATATAGTGATCGGGAAAGTCAATGACCTTGCCCTGCTCGATATAAGGCATCAATTCCTGTACCGCCGGATCATCCTGCTTCACATCTTCTACCGCAGAGAACAGCGTCTGTTCGTCAATATATCTTCCGATATTTTCAGGCTCTAACAGGAACGCAATAAACGTCTCCGCCTGCTCGCGATTAGGCGTGTCCGCCGCAATGGTAAACAGGGAGTCGATCCCGTTCACCAGCTTGATCTCGTTTGCATCGTTGCCCGTAGGGAATGGGAAGAAACCAATGTCGACATTTGGATTCGCTTTGCGAATCTCCGAGATGGCCCAGGTTCCCTGGATGTACATGAAAGCTTCACCGTTAGCAAAGGCACGGTTACCGTCCGAATAGGCTTTACCAAAGTTATCGCCGTGACCGTACTTCATGAGTTCCAGTTGCTTCTCAGCTACCTCGCGGTATTTCTCCTTGAACGTCACTTTGTTATCACGCCGCTCTTGGTAGAAATCAATGCCGACCAGATTGGAGGCCAGTGCATTGAAGGGCAGGCTCGTCTGCCAGTCATCCTTGTATGTGAAGTAAAATGGAATCTCACCTGCATCCTTAATCTTTTGGGCGGTTGCAATGAGTTCATCCCACGTCTTGGGCACGTCCAATCCCATTTCCTTAAACAGCGTTTTGTTGTACATGATGCCGTTTGCATTAGTCGCGTAAGGAATACCAGTCACTTCGTCCATGCCTGTGAGATCATTCAGCATTTGTATGTAGTTCGGATCAATCGTCTGGAGTAATGAGCTGTCCGTCAGATCGGTGAAAATATCACTCTGAGCCAGAATGGAATAGGTGTCGGTTGCACCCATGGCCATAATATCCGGTATATCATTTTTGACAACACGCGTCTTCAATACCGTCTCCGCATCGGGTGGATTCACCTGTGTCACCTGAATATCGTCATGCTCCGCGTTGAACGTTTTAATTAATTCATCAAAGGTTGTTTTGGCTTCAGGCTTGTTCTGGAAAAATTCAATCTGCACTTTGCCATTCGCGCTATCTCCACTGGTACAGGAAGATAAAAGTACAGCCATCATTCCACACAGCAACATTGTCCCGAGAGCCTTGGTTAGCGTTGTTCTCATGTTGTACCTCCCTCAGCTTTATACGTAAGAATTTACCCAATCAGATGGTGAAATAACCACTTGGTTAATCCTACCAAACCGACTTCAATCTCAATGGATGATATAGGTCTTTATTATTTCTAAAACGGTTTCGGTAAAAATGAATCAAGGCAGTTCTTCCCATGACCTGAATCGCGCATAACAAAAAGGACACTGGATGATATCCAATGTCCCTCATTCAATAAGCTTATATTCAGCCACTATAAAGCTTATATTCACGTCTTACGAACGTTCTGCTTTCGGCAAAGCATTACGTAAACGCTTGGCCCGATAACTCTGATATGCACGAATCAACATGCCAATGATAATCATGACCACACCGATGTTAATTGCAACATCAGCGAGATTCAAAATCCCGCGTCCTGACGGAAATACGAGGAAATCCGTTACCCGGGCATAGATAAATCGATCGATTGCATTTCCCAACGCCCCGCCAACCATAAAACCCGCGCCAGCTTGCATCCAGAAACCGCGAATCTCACCTTTACTCCGGTAATACAGCATGCCTGCTATGAACAGAACAGCAATCACACCGAACAGACGCGCATTTCCCTGAAACATGCTGCCAGCCATTCCACTGTTCTCGTAATGCTGTAACTGCATGCCCGAGTTACCCACTCTCATGACGTCGCCAACTTCCATATACATCCTCACTGCAATCTTGGTTCCCTGATCAACCAAAGTTACCAGCAGTGCTACAAAATAAAACAGCATCGTGCCTCTCCTCCTGCCTACTGAACGACAAATTATTTTAACTTTAAGAGTTTTGTATATTAGGTTCCCTTCACTTTAACACAGCCGATGTAAGGTCTCCAAATGAGCGGTCTTTAACTTGCATAAAAAATCTACTACCCTCGTTCAGACTGCATCGAGAAGGGACTACACCACTCCATGTCGAATGTAGACATCAATCATATACGTAAAAGGGGCTGCCTGTAATTTGAACCTGACCATGACAGAGAAATTAAAGGAAATGCAACAGGAAGAAAAGGACTTGGTATTTGGAAAATTTGACTCTGAAACGGCGCTTAACCTTGGCCTGCATCTGATCGAAGAAGCGAAGCGTCGTTCCCAAGCCGTGACCATCGACATTACCCTGAAAGGACATCGTCTCTTTTTGCATGCGATGGAAGGCACTCATCCCGACAACGAAGACTGGATTCGACGTAAAAACAACGTGGTGAATCATTTCTCCTCCAGTTCTTGGCATACGGCCCTACGGTTGAGAAGTGAAAACCAGACACTTGAGCAAGACTTCAATCTGCCTTCATCGGACTATGTTCTGGCTGGTGGCGCTTTCCCGCTGATCCTGGAAAATGAGGGACAGGTCGGCACCATTACGGTATCGGGTTTGCCTGATGAGGAAGACCATGATCTGGTCACGACAGGCATTCGCTCGTTTTTGTTGCAGCAAAACTAGATTAAATGGAGCAAAAAAAGCCCACCTGATCAATATAGATCAAGTGGGCTTTACTAGCTAAAGCATTGCTCAGGACGGATTTTTGCTTTTCATAATATGGTACACATTGCTCAAGCTGCCGGAGAGAATGCCTGTAATCGGGAATATGGCCCAATTGATATCCCACCGTTGATATACAAAGCCTGTGAACAAGAAGATGGCTGTCGCCAGCGGCCATACAATCGCTTCCACGGCTCTCACAACCTTTACTTCTTGCTTCTTCTCTACCGTCAACTGGTGCTTCTCCAGCAAGTTCGTGTAAGCCCCCTGAATATTACCGTAATATACAAACAGGAATGCTCCTACCCCAGCCATAACCATAAAGGCAGATACACCATAAGAGGCGTAGTTATCATTGATAGAGGAGGCTGCGAAAATAAACACAGGAGACAGAATGCATAGGCAGACACCCGTAATGATGGCTATACGATAAGTCAGAGCGAAGCTCTCCCGACTATGCTGAATGCTCATTTTAAGTGTATAAGGAAGCTGGAAGCCCTTCTCCATATGACTGAAACGTTCAAGCTTCATGCCACTGTGAATGAACATGCCTACCGCAATGGCAATCAGCACGAACATGCCGATCAGGCCCAGTACAGCCCCCGTTTCCACCGAACGGTTTGCAGCTGAAGTGGCATAGTTCTCAAATAAAGTATCCATGAAAATCAGAAACGCCACACCCGACGCGCACAATAAAACACCCAGCCCGATCCAAAATCCGGCATTTCTTTTGGCAGTGGTATATGCGTAAGCTTCTTCTTCCGTCAGCACAGGTGCTGCCTCTTCCGCACTAACTGGTTGAATACCGAGTTCTGCAGTTAGCTCCTCGATATTACCGAATTCCGAGATCACAATACCGATGGCTTCATTCTCCGACTTGCCTTCCCGCTTCAACTCCAGGTACTTATCTTCCATCCCCGAAAGGAGCTCCTGCTTCAGATGCTCCACCTCGGGTGTCTTCGGTAGACCAGCAAACATCTTCTCCAGATACACCATAATTGTCTCCATGTTCCGTCACAACTCCCTGATAAATAGATTAACAACCTCCTGCGTAACCTTCCATTCCTCACACTTTTCTCTGTAATAGTCGAGGCCGGGCGGCGTAATCCGGTAATAGGTACGACGCTTTCCCAAACTATTCTCATCCAGGTAAAACGATTCAATATAACCGTTCTTCTCCAATCGGGTGAAGGCCGAGTATAATGTCGTCTCCTTCATGACGTACTTTTCCTCTGTCAGCTGCCTGATGTTCTTGGAAATCTCGTAGCCGTACGACTCCCCTTCGAGCAGCATGTAGAGGATCAGCGTATCATTGTAGCCACGTATAACGTCACTGCTGATCACAAAAGATACTCCTCCTCGTTACTTCATCTGTCGTAGTAGTTGAAGTATAGCACAACTTACTACGACAGGTGAAGTAGTTATTCCAAAAATGGGCAATAAAAAATCCGTACCTGGGATAGGCACGGATTTTCTTCTTTTTCCTGTAGTTACATTCCTGCGTTTACTGGATCGCTGAGAGAACGTCCAGCAGCATGGATTTGAATTTGGGCCGATCAATGGCTTCACAGACACATACATTCGGCTCTTTGCCAAAACGTCCGTTGATATCAACTACACTGTATCCACGTGTTAGCTCTCCTGCCGCTTCCACATCCACATAATATTGACCCGACTTGGTCATGATGGATTCATCTGCCGCAACAGCCATCAGCAACGTATCGGGATGAGTGGTGCCATTCAGCTTATGTACCGACTTGTTGAACTGCATAACCACTTTGTTAATGGCGGTAAAGAAATCAGCACCGGATGTACCCAGTGCCGCAATCTCTGCATGATCATCATCGTCCATGACTGAATATTGCGTGCACATCTCCCAGCCTACCATCGTAATCGGAATGCCTGCATGGAGTACAATTTTCGCTGCTTCCGGGTCCACGTAGAAGTTATACTCCGCAGCCGGTGTGATATTGCCCAGTGCATTATTCGTTCCGCCCATGATGTACAGGTGAGCAATCTCCGGAATAATCGTAGGGTCCTTCTGGATCGCCATCGCAATATTAGTCAGCGGGGCAATCGCCAGAAGTTCAATTTCACCTGGATATGCATGCACCTTCTCAATGATAAAATCAACCGCATGCCCGCTCTCGGGACGCTGATCCGCCTTTGGGAAATGCGCGCCGCCCATGCCGTCATCGCCATGCACATCTTCCACTGTGCGGTGCTGAGCCTTTCCGTAGGCCATTAGCGGACGCTCGCAACCTTTATATACAGGCACCTTGCCGCCATGTCCAGCAACCTGTACCGTGTACAGGGCATTTTCAACCTCCTGGTCGAATTGTACGTTACCGCCCGTAATGGTGATGCCTTCCACCTGAAAGTGATGCAATGCCGTCAGGATCGCAATCGTATCGTCTCCTGCTGTATCTGTATCGATGATGACTCTTCTCATGATGCCGCGCTCCTTCTTCCCATTGATAGTAAACTCTATAAAACACGATGTCTTATTTTACATCAAAAACGTACCAATGACGATGGAAACGCCGATGATAATCGAACGCAGCAGCTGTGCTACTGCCATATTGCCTCGTGCGATTTCTTCGCATACTCGCATTTTAGGCGTAAGGAAATCAAATATAATATAGACCAGGCACAACACAATAATTCCAAGCGCCGACCACAGCAGCATATCCAGCCACGAATGCGTCGAGAAAGACACCATGCCTACGATAATACACAGTCCTAGCAATTTGCTGCCCATATACATGCCTGCCGCCTCGTTACCTTTGGCGATTTCCTCACTATCGTTATACCGGGTCAATCTGCTAAAAGCGAAATATCCACACACCAATACCACCAGCAGAATGCCTATACCCACCGCAACATTCAGCAAGTTCAATCCCAAGTTCTCCATTCCTTTTCCTCCTCATCATTCATCCGTTCGCGAACTGTAGCCGCGCAATAATAGGCCATATCTCCGGTTACTTTCTCCCCGACCCGTGGCAGCAACCCAGCCAAACGCCCACCGATAACAAACACCCCTGTAAGCAGATAACCACTGTACGCTCCATCTTCTGTCTCGATCACGGCCTGTTCCATCGGAACCAGCTGCTGATAGATTTTGGGTTGGTTTTCGTAATAAGCTGTAATCTCTTCATCCTCGTCTGTTTCCCCAGTTGCAAAATTGGATTCCAGCGCCTCGTTAAGAGGATGTCCTATATCCTGCTTCCCAAGGGCATTGTCCGTTCCTCCATCCAGCAAAAGAGTTCCTCTGCCTTCGCGCCCCCAATAGCTTTTGGCTACATATGGTATGACGTTCAGCTCGAAGGGTTCAGCCGAAAAATAAGTTGGCAGCAGAAATCGGGAAATCACGTCCATCTCTGCTTCATCAAAGAGGGTAAACCCGCAATATTCCGGGGTTTGCTCGTTACGCTCGTAAAGTGACCAGATTGCCGCCATGAAACCTTTGCTCTGCATCAGTACATGCTGAACGGGATTCATCAGGCCCAGTCGCCCTTCACGTACAAGTTCAAGCAGTGCAGCACCAATGTCCACCCCTGTCGTCTCATCCCGATCATCGATCAGATACTCCAGCGGATAAAGGCGATACAGCAAGTTAATCTCCCGCCCTCGATGGTAAAGCGCCTCTCCCGGAACAATCTCCAGTTCCTCAAGTGGAGCATAGAAGACTTCGTATCCCGCTTCCCGACAACGTTTCATCAGGTATTCCGTATTTGTTCGATCTTCGACATGTTCGCCAAAAGAAGTGAATGTCACCGGACCCTTCAATCCTTGGTTTGCATAGAATTCGAGCCATATCCTGAAACACTCCCGAATACGTGTATCCATCTCGGCAGATGGTGCGGTCAACGCGGCATCCTCAGCAAGACCCACCAGGATATTTTCCAACGCAGCAGCCTCCGGTATACCCGTAGGAGTGTCCGTATTATTTTCAATACACTTGGGCCCAGCTTCTCCAATAATCCAGTCCTGACGGGTAATGCCTCCAGTCACCATCTCCATACGTGCCGTCGGAATAAGCCCGGGATGGATACCCAACTGATGCTCCAAAAAGGAGTCCGGCATATATTGCTGGATAAATCGCATCACTTTACAGTAAATGCCGTCTACCGCCTCGGCTGCCGTGCGTAGCTCTTGTACCTCCGAGGGAGAATAGACCGTCAATGCAGGCACACAATACTGCTTCCCATACATTCGATGGTATGGAATCTGTTGTTCCGTTTCACCCTGAAATACCTCTTCGTGACTAAACGGCAGTTGAACCACTTGCCTCATCCGGTTATCCTCCCGAACTGCGGAAGAAGCTACCGAAGCCGCTTGATTTGGACTTGGATTTGCTATAGGAGCTGTTACTGTCCTTATTGCTTCGATACGACGACCCACCATAGTAGTAGTGCCCACTGCTGGAATCATATTCACATCCGGTATCATACTCCGGGTCACATTCATCATTGTTGCTGCCACAACCGGATAACACGGCAGGAACCGCCAGCATCAGGGAGAAAGCAACCAGCTTTGCTTTTGATCCGGGTTTTGATGCTTGCCCCCGCTCTTGGTCACTCATTACAGATCCACCTCTTTCATATAAAACAACACTTTCTTACGATCCGCATCCAGCACGGAATACAGGAACTCATACGTCTTGCCACCGCGAACCATGTAATGGTCCAGCAGTTGTTCGGCAAGCTCCATCGTATAGGTGGAGGATACTGTGAGTTCCAATTCCTGAAATGAACTTCCATTCCACAGCATATACTCTGCGCTGTACATGGAAGACATTTTGCACATGGCCAGCGCAGCGTCCGCAATAGCTGCACCGTACTCATCCGGCATCTGTTGGTCATACGCCGTTACATATACAGCATGTTCCCGCCCATCCTGGCATTCATTGGACAGATGCGCCCAGAGTTTATTTTTCACCAGGGTGGCATCCACCAGTTTGCGCATGAACAGTTCATCTCGTGAGACTGAAGTCTGTTCCAGCACTCCCGTCTCCGCCTGTCGATCATCTGACCAACTCCGATACGTCAATGAATAATAGATACCGATAACCTCCCTTTTTGCGAGCTCTTAGGTGAGCCGTTTCAATTCATACAAACGTATTTAACGCATCAGAAGGAAAAAAGTTACACTAGTGAATCATTTCATATTACCTTTAGCTGCTTCAAATCAAGGCTAGACATATATTAAAATGGTTTAATTTGTCTATGTCTAGTTACAAAACTCCATTTTAAATGAGTTATGAAATTGATTCTATTCACCATGACATGTAATAAAAGGTACTGTTCGAGGCACTGTTGATGATGATGCAACGAAGCTAGGCTAACAAGTGGATTCCGCGTTTGGTATGTAATTCAGTTCTAAAAGGCCGGAGAAGATTCTCCGACCTCGTTTGTTCCATCTTATGCTCATGCCATTCGGACTTATAACTCAGCCCACTGGGCCAATACATCATTATATTTAGCGGACAATTGCTCGCGATCATTCCAGATTTGCTCCAGTTCAAGCGGATTGTTCTGCACAACTTCCAATTGTTGATCCAGCACCTGAATCTGTGCCTCAAGACGAGCTAACGTTTGTTCCAGCTTCTCCGCAGACGGTTTGGTGCCATTGCCACTTCTGTGTTTCGATGCAGCTGCTGCGGAAGGAGTCAACGCCTTGCCTGATTCCGTAGAAGCTTCATGATCTCGACTTCCATCGGTAGCTGCAACAGTGGAATCGTTCATTGTCGAGTTTGTTTCTGTTTTCTTCCCTGATCTGGCAGTCCCGCCGGGCACAGACGTTAAACCTGACTTCAACTCTGACTTGGCGTTCCCACGAGAGGAAACGCCCACGCCTGCTGTAGCCTGAGTTGTCGCCGCCGCACGAGCTTGCATATCAAGCTTCTTCTCACGATACGCCTCATAGTCTCCCAGATAAGCGGTCATCTGTCCTTCCTCCAGCTCCCAGACACGGGAAGCGAGGCGATTGACGAAGTACCGATCATGCGAGATGGCAAGTACGGTTCCTTCAAAATCAACCAACGACTCTTCCAACGCTTCTCTCGATGCGATATCCAGATGGTTGGTTGGCTCATCGAGCAGCAGTACATTGGGTTTGCGTTGCACCAGCAGAGCCAAACGCAGGCGCGTCCATTCCCCGCCAGATAATTGCCCGACAGAGCGGAATACATCCGCGCCATAGAACAGATATCGGGCCAGAATCCCGCGAGCCTCGCCTTCCTCCACACCCGCTTCCAGACGGAAGTATTCAAGTACGTTCAGCTTTGGATTCGTGGGTTCCTCCTGTTGAGCCAGATACCCGACATCCACACGTGCCCCCCACTCCAACTTGCCCGCATTGGGCTCCTCGTCACCAAGCAACAGCTTGAACAGGGTCGTCTTGCCTGAGCCATTGCGGCCAATGAGTGCAATTTTATCTCCATATTCCAGCAGACCCGAGATTCCGCGCAGGATTTCACGCTCACCATAGCTCTTCTCGACCTGCTCCAATACAGCTACCCGCTTACCCGTTCGATCCGTAGGACGCACATCGAACTCGGCATTGCGGCGCTCCAGTACAGGACGCTTCACCTGTTCCATCCGCTCGATTGCTTTACGCATCGAAGCCGCCCGTCTGAAGAACTTTTCATTCCCACCAATTCTGCCCCACTCCTCCAGCTGGCGGATCGTTTCCTTCATTTTCTTGATAACCTTCTGCTGCTCCTTGAACTCCTCGAATTGCTGTAACAGCCGTTGTTCCTTCACTTTCATATATTCCGTATAACCGCCAGCAGACGTTTCTGCTTCTCCATCCTCCAGCTCCAGTGTTCTATTCACGACCCGATCCAGAAAATAGCGATCATGCGAGATCAGGACAATGGTGCCGGGGTATTCACGTAAAAATCCTTCCAGCCACTCGACCCGCTCCAGATCGAGATGGTTTGTCGGCTCATCCAGCAATAACAAATCGGGTCTTACGATTAGCTGTGAAGCCAGAACCACCCGAGTCTGCTCCCCACCAGACAGGGAACCAAAGCGCCAACCATAGTGTGCCTTGGCGATATCCAAACCGTCCGCCACCTGATCGATCCGGGCATCCATTTCGTATCCACCCTCACGCTCGAACTGGTCTTGCAGTGCCGCGTAGCGTTTCAGCAGGCGCTCCAATTGATTAGGGTCTGCTGCACATGCCGGATCGGACATCTGCTGCTCCATTTCCTTCATTTGCGTGGAACATACCATGAGCTCCTTGAATCCAAGACTCAGTACATCCAGTACGGTATGGTCATCCAATCCTTCTGGAACCTGCGCCACATATCCCATTCGTGTATCTTTCTTGATCATCAATTGCCCTTCATCCGGCTTGTTCAGTCTTGCCATCAGGCGCATAAGTGTGGTTTTGCCGCTTCCGTTGCGGCCGATCAGGGCGACCTTGTCACCTTCCATAATTTCAAACGTAATGCCGTCCAGCACCAGATGTGCCCCGTGGTATTGAGTCAGTTGTTGCGCGCTAATCATCATCATAATAAGGTTCCTCCTATGGTATGGAAGATCCTGACCGCAACACAAAAAGAGCCGCAGGAGGTTAGCTCCGCGGCCCTTCAGAATTCAAGCAATATCGCTTATCGTCCGAATGAGGTCAAGGCAGGCATCTTCTCGCAAATGTTAACTTCCGTATATTCAAAATTGGACAGACTTCTCCCGTTGGTCAGAAAAGTATGAACAATGCCAGCCATAGCAATCGGCAGCTGGCTAATACGGTTGTTAAGCATCTCGTGATTCACCTGTCTTCACCTCCCCTGTCATAATTAATGTCAATATATCACAGACGAATGCGTTCCTGCAACCAGCCCATCGCCCAATTCAAAGCTTACTGTATATTAGTTTCATTTTTACGCTTAATTCCTGCCCTGTCGCCGAAGCATTACATCCCTGATTGCCACCGTAATGAGTGTTAACATTCCCGAGGTACCCAGTGATGCGCCGAGCAGGGCATATCCGATGCCGTTCCACCCGCCAATATCGATGCTGATCATGATTACAACGGCACCGCCGAGCAAGGCCACACATGGCAATATATATTGTACCCACGTCATTCGGCGTCCTTGTAACCGGTAGATAAACCATTCAATCAGCAGCTGCACCGCCCACATTCCCAATGTCCACAAGATCAGTACTTCCATAAGGTTCCCCTCCTGTCGCTGGATGGATCAAGCCCTTTGTTACAGACCTTACGTTACTTCAACCAATCTGAGAAAAAGTGACTGTACCCTTCTTTCATCTTCGTGCGCGAAAAAGCACCAAACGCATACTCCCGGTTGTCTTCTGACACACTGCGCGGCGCGGCCGCAGCCATGTTCACCAGTTCAAACCAGTTATCCTCGTTGCCTGCAAAGGCATGTGTGGATCGAATGTGACCGTAGCAAGCATGCTCCGGTTTCACGACCATTTTGCCCATCGCCATCGCTTCCGTCAGCGGCATCGCAAACGTATCAAAGGCCGAACAGTTCCAATACACCTTGGATGAGTTCATCAACGTAAATATCTCATCCTGTGTGAGCGCAAACTTCAGCTTCACGTTGGCAGGAATGTCGTACTTCTTCATGGTTTCCTTATAGCGTACACCGCCGAACACCATGTACACTTCCTTATCCGGGTTCTGCCTCGCATATTCCAGGACCAGGTCCGGGCGACGGTTCGCTTCATCCCGACCGATCCAGAGCACCCGATTATGCACAACCTGACTCGGGTCATAGTGCCGGTTCGCCAGCTCTTCGCTGAAGCCAATCGGGATGACGTTCACGTCATGTACGCCGAAATTGCGGCCCAGCTCTGTTTTCAAAAACTCGGTCTGTACAATTGCTTTATCCACCATCGTATAAAATGGCTTCATCATCTCATATCCCGTTAGCGCGGGATCGGGGAAACTGTGCGGAAACAATACACTCTTTGGTAAAAACATCTTCAAAAACGTAAACCCGGATACGGTGTAGATGACATGCTCTATATTTTGGCTATGAATCTGGTCCAGCACGATATCGTAGTTCACCAGGTCACCTTTCTCATGCTCATAACCCGGCAACCAGTCGTATCCGCTGACATGACGCTCCGGCGAGATGAACACGATATCCACGCCCAACTCCAGACCAATCTGCTTCAGCCGATCCGCAAATACGCGTGGCCCCTGAGCTTCCGTGAATTGAATTTTACGCATAACAAGTCCGACTTTACGCAAGCTTCTCACCCCTCATTTCTATTCCTCACCCATGTGCTTCATGCACTGTTCCAGCGTCGCTGCCGTCTCATGCCACTGGTTACGCAACTGTTCCTTCGGCCACACACATTCATCACTCCTCAGATCGCCATCAATCAAATGCAGCATCCAGAGCGAGAATACAATAGCATATGCGTCGTACCATTCTGCAAAAGAAATCCGTTCAATCTGTACGCCCAGGCTCCCCAGCTTGTCCAAATAAACATCCATAACCCGCTCTCGCAGGGCCGGCGTAACCGTTCTGGGAAATAGCGGATGCGAGAGATCCACCAGATGAACTACATCCCACAGCGGCGTATTCAGATGGGCATGCTCCCAATCCAAGATGACCAGTCTGCCGTCCACCTCAGCCATGTTACCTGGATGCAGGTCTCCGTGACACAAAACGGTTGGAAGTTGCTCCTCAGCTGTGACGATCAACCTGGAGATCTTGTCCCAATCGGGTTCGGACAGCTGCATATCCAGCCTGGATAACAGTTCATCCGTAGACTGTCTGTGCATTTGTAACTCATCCAACATCGTGCGAATGGACGGTTTCTGGCCCACGCGAGGCAGTCCGTTCCAATCCGTGACAGACAATGCATGCCATGTTGCCATATGTGCGGTTGCGCCGAGCACCGTCGCTTCTTGTGAATCATGCACCAGTTGCCCCAGATCCTCGTAGATCATCCAACTCTGTGCCGGTGTAATGGTAGGGTCCGACGCTGCAATGAGCTGCGGATAGATTGGCGGTAAGCCAGACATCACACGCTCGTACATCCATCGTTCCCGTCCATGCTGTGCAGGATTCGTCAGCGGTTTAAAAATATAACTCACACCAGTAGAAACAGTGAATCGCTCCACATATCGTCCGTTCATTCCTTTATACAACGGTTCGCGGCTTGTTATATAGTGATCATTCAGCATTCCTTCAGGCGTCACCCAGCTGTATGCATCCATCTCTTCGTTCACGCTACCCACCATCCATTTCGTTCTCCCTGCTGCTCCGATGTTGATTTCTATTCATCATACGTTGCTGTTCACAAGCCTGCAAGCTTTGGTCGTAAGCGCTTATTCAGCGTCTCCATTTAGAGTTTCAAAAGTGCTTGTTGCATTTTGGTTAGTAATCACTTACTATACAATCATGAAGAACAAATCTCATGTGGATAGTAAAAAGAAAGATATCCTACAAGCGGCGATGCGCTTGTTCGCAACCAAAGGCGTTGACGGCATATCCGTCAAAGAGATCGGTGACGCCGCCGGAGTAACCGATGCGGCGATCTACAAACATTTTAAAAACAAGGATGCCGTTGCTCTGGAAGCCTTCACCCAATACTGCGCGGACTATACTGCACTGATTGACGGGTATGTTCGCCGGGAAGGTCCCGTGTTGGATCGCTTCAAGCAACTGGTTACCGAGGTTCTCCATCTGCATGATGAAGATCCCTACGGACTGCTGCTGATTTCACAGAATCATGAAATATTCATTGAAGCTGGAAGCAGCGAGGATTACCGTCAGCCATTGGATGCGTTAATGGATCTGATCGATCAGGGAATGATGCGTGGCGAACTGCCTCAGCAGGATTCACGGCTCACAGCCGTTCTGGTCATCGGTGCAATTACACGCATGGCGGTCTCCAGTATGCAAGGTGAGCTACCGGAGCTGTTGGTACCTTATACGGGGGAAACGGTTCACCGACTTGCATCGATGTTGGGGCAGGTACCCCAGGAGTAACGATGGAAATGGGATGAAGCTAGAAATGGAGTAGCGGAGCGTAGGGAAAACGGCGTGAGCAACTACATTGTTTCCGAAGGAAACAACCTTCGTAAGTTTCCGCTTATTTCGGCTGAATCCCATCTTCGATGCGGATGATGCCGCTAGGCATGATTTGTAATCAAAAACGGACTTGTTGAATAACTTCTAAAGAGAATCGTCAACATCCCATCAGGATATACGAATGGATTATCGGGTCATACGTGACCTTTTCTTTTTGCACATGAGGTTAGTGTTCATTAACTAAAATAGTCAGGACGTGTCATCTTCCATGAAAAAAATATTAATTATTCAAGGCAATCCCGTCTCCCCCAGTTACAACGGCGCACTCACCGAAGCTTATCGTAAAGGCGCTGTGCAGGCAGGTGCCGCGGTTCGCATGATCACCCTGAACGAACTGGAATTCAACATGAATTTAGAGGGAGGCTATCGTAATAAACTGCCGCTTGAACCGGACTTGTTAGAAGCACAAGAGGCGATTAAATGGGCAGAGCATCTCGTATGGGTATTCCCGATTTGGTGGGGCGGACCGCCTGCGCTGCTGAAAGGATTCGTTGACCGAATCTTCATGCCAGGTTACGCATTCAAGTACCAAAAAGGCAAACCTTTCCCGGATCAGTTGCTCAAAGGCCGCACCGCTCGCATGATCACCACGATGGATGGTCCTAGCTGGTACTTCAAATGGTTCCAAGGTGAGCCCGCACACAAAATGATGAAAATATCCACATTTGGACTCACTGGCATCAAACCTGTGCGGATAACAACCGTAGATCAAGTGGGGAAGAAGTCCGAGGAACAGAGGAAGAATTGGCTGGATAAGATTGAGCAGCTTGGGCGGAAGATGGGGTAACTGGATGGCTTTTTGCAACGTTAATTTGGTTAAATAACAAGAAGGCGATACTTACCAAAGTAAGAATCGCCTTCTTGTTATTGTACTCTTCCTACTACTTAGTGCGGCACCTGTGCACTGAAATCATCTCGGCTGGAACGATCAGCATGGTAGAACACCACATCTCCGTCCCTTAAAGTGAACGAGTTGCCGTAGCTATCTTCGACTTGACGCTGGAATCCTTCCAGCAACCATTGGTTCATTAGCGGTGCATGGATATATTGCAGATGCGGAGCCCTTAGATTCCCTTCCTGGATCGACTCCAAGTTAAAGTTGACCACGATATAACCATTTTTCAGGAAGATCGGTGACTTCGCATTCAAACCACCATGGGTGCGCCCATATTCGGCCAGATTCGTTCCGGCTTGAACCACATAAGGCTCGGCAGGCAGACTGTATTCCCCGTACCACTGCTGAATGGCAGCATTTGCACGAAGTACATCCGCACTTGCGTTCGTCGGAATATTCGTTTTGGGGCCGATAAACGTACGTAATTGCTCCGGCATCAGCAATAGACTGTATCCGCCTACAGGGGTTTTCATTTTCGTAAATTTATCCCGGTAATACTCCTGATACGTTCGTTCACTCATCATTCCTGGATGAATTTCGCCATAGCGATTATATTTGTAGGTCGCCGTATCTCGTAGCTGTCCCGAAGGTACTTGACGTAACCGATCATTGAGAATGACAAACCGCTTGACTTGATCCTCTGCTGAACCAATACGAATGAAATTACGCTGGTTCGTCGAGTAATACAGATCTACCGGTACGCGTGTTTTCCCATCTTTGCTGACAAAATCAAAGGTCGGAGTTAGGCGAATACCATCTCTGGGCCCGAACATATTGCCCTTGGTTTTGAAATCAAACTTAAAGTGATATCCCGTCTTCACAGCCACATTCTGATACCCTTGCAGCGGATGACTGCCTGGGCGAATCGGTACGGTGAACTGTGGTTTGTTCCCTCGTTTGTCTCCATCAATCCCCTGCGTTCCTGTCCAGTAGCTGATCCAGGTGGGTGCAATGCTACCCTTAAACCGCCGGAAAACAAGCTCCCAGTTATAATCTGCAATGTCCGTGATTTCAAAGTCGTATAACCTCCCAATGACCTCCACGGATACTTCGTCGCTGGCCAGATGATAGGTTAGATCTGTGTTGGCATCGGGTTGGGCATTGCTTCTGGACATCGATTCAAACTCGGCAGGTGCATTCTCTGCAATATTGCGGAACTCCACCTGGTAATCTCCTTCGTCTACCCATACAGGCAGATAAAAGGTGGTATCGAGCACGTACACCGGAATATCAATCCACGTACTCCGCGGGTAAAACTGTGTCCGGTCGGCACTGTATACGTCAAACGGAAAGCGAACCTGTTTGATTCGATAATATTTGGCATAATCCCGATCCCCATATCCCGGATACGAGTTGACATCCAAATGCTGTCCGCTCGTGGGGATACGGACTGTGAACGGCCGCTCCAAAATAAGGGCAGACCGATCCATATTCGGTATCGTTTTCTGATTATGAGGTTGATCGTCTGAAACAAGAGAATAGTTCACGACTGGCGTATGAACAGTGACCGTGTTAATCCCCGGAATTTCAAAGGTTTCTTCCTCATTACCCTCATTAATATTTCCACTCATTAATTCATAACGGATTTCGCCTGTGCTAGGCGTGTCCTTCTTATTTAACAAGGTTTTGGATATTTCATTGTCAGGACTGTACAGAACATCTTTGCCAATCATTTGGGGTTCTGCGATCTGACCTGGCGTTGGCCCCGTTTCTTCTACTTTTGCGTTGTCCATGACAACAGCCCCATTAAATTTCAAATAGTCATTCTTAACTTGGACCTTTGGCACAGCATCTTCCGCAATTGATGAGAGATCATCTGTTGGTGTTGGAGGTTCGCTGGTCCCTCCCGGCACTGGCTGTGAAGGCGCTGTTAACACAGCCGGTGTATTGGGTGCGTAAAAGGTACCGTTCGTAGCCGCCGCATAGATGGGACTACGATAATCAGCAGGATATAGTTCAATCTGTGGTAAAGCATAGTTTTTTAGGCTCGCATCGGTTATCTCATAAACAAGCAAAGTGTCAATTTTCCAATACTCGAAATCCCGTTTCACAGTATAGGTGTAGGGTACTTTTACATCTCTAGATCTTGGAGTTGATACCGTTGTCGTACCACCTTTACCATCCGAAATTTTCTTTTCGTCTGTCCACGTTTTGTTATACGTTTTTTCAACCACTACGGTATATGTACAAGTGCCTTGCATATTCACAAACTTATTTTGGAATAGGTAACTTAGACCAAATACATTGCCATATAAACTCTCAGAGGTAGGGATACCTCGCAGTACGTCAAATGGCTCACTTCCACGTTGATCGGCCTTAATAACTGCGCTTGCATTAGGATCCATTCTCTCCCCTGTCATTTCTCCGGCAGGTGACTCTGTACATGCCGCATCTGGCGTTTCCGGAATTTCGGGTGGTGGCGTGTCGCCAACTGTAATCGTTACATTTTCATAAATGTGATACGGTCCATCTTCGGAATTCTTCCATTTTGCCGTGATGATTGCTGTACCAATATTTTTCGCAACGATCTGACCAGTTTTTGGTTCTACATAAACTACGTTTTGTTTATTTGAACTCCACTCGATTTGGTCGGCGCGTTTGGAAACATTCACCCAGTTACCGAATTCTTCTTGGTCATACTGCTTGGTTCGGATTTCTGCAACCAATGACTTTACATCGTTGACTTGCAGTTGCATGTCTTCTCGGACGCGGATCTCTTTGGTTTCTGTAACGTAACCGCTATAATCAATCTCTAGTGGTGTGTAATACTCAACTTGGTATTTTGGATCTCGGTCTGGTCTTGTACCATATGGCGTTTTCTTTTGATATTGAAAGTCGGCATTATCATCTGGATCTACATCGTCGGTTCCAGTCTGCGTCTCTATCGTAACAAGCAAACTACCCTTTTTATAATTAGGCTTTGAACCCGGCTTGATCGCATACAATTTCTCATCCATGTTATAGTTTATCTCATCAATTTCTATATCTTGAACATACTGTTTTTTGAATTTATTTAGAGCCTTGTCCTGTAATGAATCAGGAACGTAGTTATTGGTGTTTATCTCATCTTTTACATATTTATCACCCTTCAACTTGTACGGTAAAGCATCTATTCCGGAAGAATAAGTATTGGTTTCAACTCTCCCATATTTTTCACTTGTTGCTTGCCATATCTTCCCGTCACCTTGAGTCCATATTGTTTTCGGTCTCGGCTTTGCATTTCCCGTTACTTTCACTTTAATGGTTTGTTTCCCTCTAGCTAAACCATCTGGCTTCACCTCTATATCCTTTTTAGGATAACCCTCTTTAAAATTAGCAAAAGTTATAGATGTGAGACTAAAGGAGAACATAAGGAACGCCACTAACAATGATGGGATAGTCCATTTCTTTTTCATTTATAACCCCCTACCTAATCGTTGTTTATAATAACTGCATACGATCCATCATCCATGTTGAATTGACCCGCAGGCTTATCAAGATTTAAATTATCAGTAACCCAAACCCTTACTCCACTCTTATGTTGAGCGAAAAATTTCGCAGGTTCTAAAGTAGGTATAGAATAATATCCATATTTTTCACCTAATTTGTTGGTAATAGCATATCCGGCATTCATATCTATTACACCATTCAAGTAATCTCCAACATCAAAACCATTTTTTGTAGGGTAAATTGTGATTTCTTTGAACACTGGAAGTAAACCACTGTTCTTGTATTTGTTCATTCCGAATTCAGTCATGAACAACGATGTATAGATGCTGGCTTTCTTCTTAGGCTCAGATGTGTTTATACCAATCAAACGATGAAATACCAGACTACCAGATCCATTGCGGAATGTTTTCCGCTTACCTGAAATATCAGCGATAGAGGTATTTCCTGTTGTTAAGCTAGATACCAATTCAAGATTAGACTTTTCCGTACCTACCATACGTAATTCATTCAAATCATCAAAGCTTGTTGCTTCTTTTTTAAGGACATTTTCGAGTCTTAGCAAAATGGCAGAAGATTCAGCACGAGTGGTCGTCTTATCCATTCCAAACGATCCGTCCGGAAAGCCGTTCATTAGGTTGGTCCCCATTGCAAGAGCGAGATAAGGAATTTTGTCTTGCGCGACTCCTGGTTTAAATGACTCTTTGACTGGAAGCAACGTTCCTTTGGTTTCAGCAAATGCTGTTTTGTACTCATCACTGGATGCAACCAATCCGGAACTCAACCATTTGGCCATTTCTTCGCGAGTAATCGGAGTACTGGGCTTAAATCCATTCGGATAATCTTTGGTATTGATGAAACCCAAACTGATAGCACGATCTACCTCAGCTTTGCTCCAGTGTCCATTCAGATCCTTGAATGAATTTGTTTTTGCATCTTCCGGGAGCGGCATGTCTTTGGCCACACGGGAAATAAGTGATGCAAACTCAGCTCGCGTAACCGATGCATTTGGCTTGAACAAACCATTACCGTATCCTTTAAAGTATCCCTTGGAAACCGCAGATTCAATAGCAGACTTTGCCCAGTGATTAGCTTGTACATCTTTGAAGGTTGTTGTTGCGGCAGAAGCCTGGAAAGAAATCAATGTCGATACGACTACTACAGCGCTCATTATTGGAAACATTATTTTTTTCAACTTTTCCACTCTCCGTATGTAAGGTTTTAGTAACTTTCTATTTGAACAATTCAAATTTATTGGTTACTTATTGAGTACCATATGCTCTAATCAACATCTCAATTAATCACTTTAATTCTCTTAAGCTTCAAAAGGGCACTAATTTCTTCCATTTATTACATATGACCCTTCGGATCCAAAAAAATTATTCTAATTGAAACAGCCACTTTGGACCACCTACGTTTTCTACCTCATAAGTATTATAGTTAATTGAAATAGAAACCTTCTCATTGATATCGTTGTTAACATAACCATATAAATTAACTTTTGGATAAACATAACCATCAAAAACTTGAGAATCTGTAAATTCAACCGTGACATCATACTCACTTTAAAATATTCTATTCCTATAGGAGTAGCCTTTTTGATGATAATATTATTCTCAATCTGATATGCAATTGTACATCCACTCACCGATAAAACTAAGATCACTAAAATGGTCAATAAAACTTTTAATTTAGAACTCATCTGATATCAAGCACACCTCATACAATGGAGCAATACTGCCACCTTTTGCATTATTTAAACAGCGGTTCACGTTTCATAATGAAATGGTCCGGATCCATTGAATTTATTGGTTCAATTGTATTTACATTAATAGAGAGATATGGGTAACATTATTTTTTCAATTTTTCCACTCTCCGATTAGTTAGATTTAGTTTGGTTAGGCTCTTTTACTACTATGTAAATTTTCACTGTGCTCCGGAATCTACTTGTATAAAAATCTTCTCCCTTTTGATTAATGTAGTCCACTAGCTCCGACGTATGCTCCAGGTGCCATTCATCCAACTGCTTAATACTCATTTGAAGATCCCACACAATCGGTACAAATAGCTGACTATGGGCTGCTCTCGGTATACTCGAAAAGGTTCTGTTGAATCCGTTCAGAGGTATTAACTAAACAGTTGCTTCAGCTTTACCGAGATGATAAGTAAATAGGACGAGCACAGAGGACAAAATGATTATCAAACTGAAACTGAGTATGGAACTGATGGTCCTTTCCATTCAGAACATAGCCCCTTACTTGAAAGGATTGATGATGGCCACAGCGTACTCGTCCAAATCGCCATCACTCAAAAGAATATAATCTGCCGAAGAAAGTTTGAACTTCGTGTAATCATAATTCTCTACGAATTTTCCATTTTGAAAGAGATCCAAGCTACTTACTACTGGATAGTTATTCATTCCTGTTTTATCACCATTATTTATAAAAGCCGCATCTAGCACCTGACGCCCCTTTGCAAAACTATTTTTTACTAGGAACGAGATAGGATTTCCTCTGACACTACTTCTAATCTGTACCACATTGCCGCTACGTACAGGATCTTTCACCAAATCAATGATCCCGACCTTGGTTACTTTGCCAACCTTCGAGTATGTTACCTTCGCGCCCAGAGCTTCAGAAACAAACCGGATTGGAACCATAACGCTACCTTGGCCATCCTGGAATGGCTTCGCATCTGGAAACTTCATTTTAACGGTATTCAGCAATACCTCTACTTGCTTCAGAGTGCTTGCAGCTTGCTTCGTTTCCCGAACCTAACATGCTTACAGTCAATATACTTGCTAATACAATTAATAACAGTTTCTTCATTTTCTAAATCCCTCTGCTTTTCATATGTACTTCTTCTCACTTTCACTTCCCAGTATCTTTTTCTTTGCATAGGTCTAACAAATCCTAAATATCAAAAAAACCTGGAAATACTATCTTCAGTTTAGGACTTATCTGATATCAAACAAGCTTACATTCTTCAATAAGTAAAATTTGTTCTTCTATTCACCAATCTTTTTAAGATCTAAAGGAATACCGGTTCCTGTAACTTCAAAATTACGATAATCCAAACTTATTTTAATCTTATCTTCTTCTTTACCTACAATATATCCGTATAGCACCACTCTAGTTGTAATGTAAGAAGCCATAACCTGTGAGTCGACAAATTCAACCTCCACACCATAATTATCTATAAAGTACTTCTCGCCGATAACCGTAGCTTTTTCAACAATTTGTTTATCAGTCAAGTAATTCTTAACAACTAAAAAACAAATAAACATAACTACTATAGATATAAAAATCAACAGGACTTTAGAATTAATTTTAATCCCCCTTTGATTCTATTAGGAATAATATGTATTACTTTAACAATAACTATATTGGAAAATAAATACAGAAGTTTCTTAAATGATGAGCTTTTATATGCCAGGTCTAAAGACATCATATGTCGGAATTAGGGCTCCTTGTCCAAAAAGTTAGTCCGATTCAAACATCCAGTCTGGTCCAGTTACATAATTAACTTCATAAGTATTATAATTAATCGCAATAGAAAATGTCTCGTTTTCATCGTGCTCCACATATCCATACAATACCACCTTCGAATCTATATAACCTGGAAAAACCTGAGAATCTGTAAATTTAACGGTAACATTATACTTACTTTTAAAATATTCAATTGCTATGGGAGTAGCCTTTTTGACAATATTATTATTTTTCACCTGGTATGTAATTGCACATCCACTCACTAATAAGACTAAAGACACAAATATTATCAATACCATCTTTATTTTAGGACTCACTTCCTACGTTACCCCCTTGAAAAATACATTATTTTCAATTAATATCTTCTACTATAATATATTAAATGAAAGGAGAAATATAGATATTGTTCATTTCAGATGAGACTTACCATAGAATTTCCAGTGTCGCTTATGACAGGGAACTGAAAAAAGAGAATGCAAAAATTGACGACGACTGGTCTCGTGCTAGCTTGCCTAATTCTACTCTCAACGATACAAACAGTTCAGGGTTTGATGCAGTAGTGTACTATAACGAAAAAGAAAATCAAGTAGTTATTGGATATAGAGGAACTGAACCTGATCTATCATGGGGTAAAGTCCCAGACATTGCAACGGATGGCATTGATGTTGTCGGGGGACGGTACAAGACCCTTAGAAAGACTGTCGAAAACAACCCTGACATTCTGTCAGAATCATCACCAAAATATCATGCAACAAAAAGCAATTATGAGAACAATCAGTTCTATCAAGCTGAGAAGCTATATCGTGAAGTGAAAGAGGCTTATCCTACTGCGGAAATTTCTACAACCGGTCACTCATTGGGTGGAGCACTTGCGCAATATACAGCTATACATAACAACCTGTCATCGACTACATACAACCCGGCCAGCATTCGAACCGTTGTCTCTGATGAAATTCTAAAGAAAATAGATGCCGGAGAATATGATAAGAAAAACACCGCTTATGTTAACCCAGGAGATGGTGTTGGAGCAGGTTTTTCCAATACATCGACGCGGCATGCAGCCAATACAATCATGATTAATAAGACGTACGAGGAAGCGAATAGACCCAAAATCGTTATACCTTTAATAACCAAATCAACCGATACCTCTTCCGGTTTCTCTACACCATTTTGGAAGAATCTAACTTTTGTTTCAACTACGCTTCCATCTGGTACGCAAAACATGGGAGTCAAACTTTTCAATTCTTTCGGTGGAGAAAAGGCCCACGGCCTGGAGAACTTCAAGTTTGACAAGAATGGCTTTATTACAAATACACTTTATACACGAGGTGGTGAAGTAATTGGTGGAAATCCAAGGTACACGGAATACATAAATACCCTGCTTGCCAATGAAAAAATGAAGGATACCGTAAATAAATTAATTGAAAAGTATGGTGCCAACCTAGGACCTCTTGGACAAATGGCTGCTGCCGGTGCCGGGGTTACCATCCAACTCTCACTAGAGAATCTTCAAAGAGCTGGACAAAAAATGCAGCAGCATGTAAATGAATTTCAATCTAGCCTCCCCACAGCAACCAATGCCATTCTCAGACTTATTGAGTCCAGTGATAGCCGCTCTCTTGAACCTATTGTGGATCGGTTAACAAGTGATTTGCACAAATTTAGCCGCTGGTATGAAGAAGAAGCACATATCATTGCAGAGTATATTAATCAAAAAGCGGAAGATTTCAGACAAGCCGACGAGGGTTAAAAAGGAGCGACGAAACATATGTCACGGAGCATTGTTGTAGAATTAGTGGATTTGATGAATGCCGAGAAGGAAATCAATGATTTAATGGATATGCTTGAAGCTAACAAACGTCATGTAAGATCCATTGATGAGAGTATTGGAGATTGGAAAGGTAAATCTGCGGAAGAATTACGAAGAAAGATGGATCGTTTCCAGAACATTTTAGGAGAATGGATTGCAGATTTCAAGCAGCAACAGATTGAGCTTGTGAAGTATACATATCGTATGGAGCGTGCAGATCGGGGAAATTAGGATAACGTTCAACTGATGAATAAGATCTGAAAAAGGAGGCTTCTTATCATGAATATGGTAAGGAGCCTCCTTCACTATAAATTTCATTTAAACGAAATACGACCCGAGGGATGCTCAGGCAAAATGGACGATACCAACTGCTGCACAGCCGGATGATCCGACTGCATTACCGAATTCCCGGCATCACCGCTATAGACCAGCTTTCCCTGATCCATTACCGCAATGCGGTCACAGATCGTCATGGCAGCCCGAATGTCATGTGTGATAAAGAGGTACGATAATCCGTAGGACGCTCTTAACTTCGCTAATAAAGATAGGATTTGTGTCTGGTGCACCATATCCAGGCTGCTGATCGATTCGTCCAGTACGATTAACTTCGGTTTGAGCGCGATAGCTCGTGCGATGTTAACTCGCTGTAATTGCCCACCGCTGAATTGGTGCGGAAGCTTGCTCCCATCCTCTGGTGTAAGTCCGACCTGCTCAAGCAGTTGTCCAACCACACGAAGTTGTTCTTTTGCCGACAAGCGCTCGTAATTATCCAGCGGCTCACCGATGATCTGCGCGGCAGTCATAAGCGGATTCACAGCCGAATAACAGTCCTGGAACACGACTTGCAGATCACGTCGTAATCCCTTAAGCACGGGTTTGCTGGATCGGTAGATATCCTGTCCTTGAAATAAAACCTGACCCTGGCTGGGCTTCTCCAGACCAAGAATGATTTTGCCCAAGGTACTTTTACCTGCCCCGCTCGTACCCAGCAGTCCCAGACAAACACCCTTTTCAATCGTAAGTGAAATGTCTGCCAGCACAGGAGGACGCGCTCCCGAACGATCCAGCCAATTACGTTTGCCATAGCTATGGCTTACTTCACGTACCTGAAGCATCAGGTCATCCTCCTCTCTTGTACTTGGCAGAAGCAATCTCCGAAGAAGACGAAATTGCACATCACCATGTCCATTCCACCCCTACCCTACCCACTCAAAATACAGTTCATACCCGCTCCACACATACACTCACTGAACGATTCAACTCACCTGTAATCGCTATCGTCCCAAAGACATACTAGGTCTGGCATTTAACAACATCCGGGTATACTCATGCTGCGGGTGATCGAACAGTTGGTACACCTCTGCCTGCTCTACAATTCGGCCCTTCTGCATAACCGCGACTTCATCCGCCATTTGCGAGATCACACCCAAATCGTGGGAGATGAGTAAGATGGATGTGCCGTATTCCGTACGTAGCCGATCCAATTCCTGAAGCACCTTGAACTGATTCACGACATCCAGTGCCGTCGTTGGTTCATCAGCAATAACCAGGGCGGGCCGCAGGCACATCGATATGGCGATCATCACCCGCTGCAACATGCCCCCACTCAGTTGGAAGGGATATCGCTTCATCAGTTTAGCTGGTTCGGGCAAGTTCATATCTGCCAAGGCAGCAATAGCCCGCTCTCGGGACTCTGCTTTGGACATTTCCGTATGCGTAAGCAAAGTTTCAATAAATTGAGATCCAATCGTATATACGGGTGTAAAAGCATTCATCGGATTCTGCATAATAAATCCGATGTCCTTGCCTCGGATGCGCCGCATCTCCTCACCTGACAACGAGCCAAGCTCCCGTCCATTCAGGCGGATGCTGCCCGACACTTCCATCCTGCGCGGATCAAGCAGATGGAGCAAGGCGTTAGACGTAACGGTCTTACCGCTGCCACTCTCACCAACCAGACCGAAGACACGACCTTTTTCCAATTCGAAATCAATGGGCGCAAGTAACGGGACGGAACCCTCCGCTGTTCTAAGATTCACTTGCAGACCTCGAACTTCGAGTACTTTCGCTGCATCATCCACCGTTACGTTCACCTCCGTGTGAGTTTGGTTCCGAATCAACTACCGTTTTGCAATGCCATAACGCTCGGATAATGCTTCACCCAAAATGTTGAACGTAATGACGACCAGCAGAATCAATGCACCCGGGTAGATCATTAACTCCGGATGACTGCGAATATAACCCGTTCCTTCATGAATCATGGCGCCCCACTCTGCATTGGGTGGTTGAATACCGAGTCCCAAGAAGGACAGTGCGGATATATCCATAATCGCCCAGCCCATCTCTAACGTGCCCATGACAACAATGGGACGCTGCACGTTGGGGATGATATGTTTGCGAATAATCGTCCATGAAGAGGAACCGCTAACTCGCGCCGCCGCGATAAAATTCCGTTCCTTCAGACTTACGACCATATTCCGGCAGATGCGTGCATAATACACCCACTGCACCATCATGAGGGCTAGAAGCACCTGCATCAGACCTGGACCAAAAATCCCCACAATACCGAGCACCAGCACCAGATTCGGAAACGCCATAATGCCTTCACACAAGCGCATTAGCAGACTGTCCACCCAGCCACCAAGATAACCGGAGATCGAACCTACAATGACGCCAATGAGCAAAGATGACAGGAAGATCAGAGTAGCAAAACCGAGCGATACCCGCGCTCCATAGATCAGCCTGGTGAGATTGTCGCGTCCCAGATGATCGGTGCCCAGCCAATGCTCAAGCGATGGACTCGCCAGCTTCTGCAACAGATTCACCTTCACCGGGTCATGAGGAGCAATCCACGGAGCCAGTATCGCAATCACGAAGAAGAGCAATATGATCACCGAGCAGATCTGGATGGCTCTCTGTCCTTTAAATACCGCACGCCATTTGTTTATCAATGTTCTGCCCGTCCTTTCGCTGAAATCCGTGGGTCCATAACGAGCTGCACCAGATCAACGAGCAGATTGCATACGATGAACAGGCATGCCGCCAGGAAGACATAACATTGAATCACGGGAATATCCCGGTTAAATATCGCATCTACAAAGTATCGTCCGAACCCAGGCCAGGAAAACACTTGCTCCACAATAATGGTACCTGTGAGTAGCTTGCCCATACTCATCCCCATCCCCGTAATGAGGGGCGATATGGCGATTTTCAGCACATGTTTCAGCATAATCACTCTTTCGCGAATACCGCGTGTTCTTGCATACTGTACATATGTCTCCTGCAATTGCTCCAGTACACTGGAACGTAACAATCGGGTGTAGACCGCAATCAGGATCATGGATAGTGTTACCGTAGGCAGAACCAGATTCTCCCACGATCCACGCCCCTCCACAGGCAGCCAGTCCAGCTTCACTGAGAAAAAGAAGATCAGCAAGTAACCGAGCCAGAATTGCGGAATAGATGCTCCAAAATAGGAAATCGCACGGCTGACCATGTCAATCCAGCTATTCTTATACACCGCCGCCAGTATTCCCAATGGAATACTCACCAAAGCGGATAACAACATGCTCCAGAAGGCTAGTTCAGCCGTAGCCGGAAGCCTTAATTTCACTTCATCCCATACGGGTTTATTGGTGAGGTACGAGGTGCCGAAGTCGAGCTTGGCAATCTTCTGAATCGTATGCGCATATTGGGTTAACAAGGGCTGATCCAGACCGAATTCATGTCGCTTTTGCGCAAGCAGCTCCGGTGTTGGATAGATATGAGCGGCTGTCAGATAAGCCTCGGCCGGATCAACTGGTGAAATATGAATAAGCCCAAAGGTAACGAGTGTAGCGATAAAAACGATAGGAATGATCGCGATCATTCGTTTACCGATATAACTGATCACCAAACGTTCCTCCCTTTCATCAAGCTACATGGCCTTACCAAGGGCCATCCACTTCCCTAATTAAAGTTATTACTATTTATTGATTGCCTAGTTCAATGCCCACAAACGGATTTTCATCACGGTTCGCCGGGAAAATAAAGTTAGAGATTTTCTTCTGATATACAGCCGTTTTCTTAATATAAGAGATCGGTACGATCGCCGATTGCTCCTGAAGTGTCTTCAGGATGGAGCCATATAACTCCTGACGTTTCGTCTCGTCTGTAGATGACAGTGCTGCATGCACCTGATCGTCCAGTTCCTTTTTCATCGGCAACGCACTCAAGGTCTCGGAAATCCCGAATCCAGGGCTCGCTACAACGTTAATGAAGGAATGAGGATCATACGGAGCGCCATAGTTATACCAGAAATACAGGTCGAAATCATTGGCTTTCAAACGCTTGATCTGAACCGTAAGTTCCAGCCCAGTGAGATTTACTTTAACCCCAAGCTCGCTCCACTCAGCCTGAATGGTCTCGGCCATCGCTTTCTGAATCGGGTCCGTTTTGTCAAAAATCATCTCGAAATCAAGCTGCTGTCCGTCTTTTTCACGAACCGTCCCACCAGCCGGCAGCTTCCAGCCTGCTTCATCCAGTAATGCTTTGGATTTTTCCACGTCATACGTGATCGGTTCCAAGTCTACATTGGTGTACGGATAGTTTTTGGACAATACGGTATCGGCTGGTTCTTCCAATCCGGAAGTCACGCCTTCCACCATCGCCTTTTTGTTAAACCCTTGCTGAAGCGCCATCCGTACTCTGACATCGGACAGCTTTGGATTGGAAGAGTTCAGCAGCAAGCTGCGAGTGCCTGCCGGATCAGACAATTGCGTCACATATTCATCATTGTCACGCAGCTGTTGGAACGCATCCAGACTGATCACACCTTCACCATAGATCAAGTCGAGATCGCCTTTTTCAAAAGCGAGTACACGGGTTTCACCGTCAGGAATGATTTTGACCGTAATCTGATCTACCTTCGGTGCTGTTCCCCAATAATTCGGGTTGCGTTTGAAAACAGCATATTCGTCCTGCTTGTAATCAGCCAGCATCCACGGGCCCGTTCCAACCGGCTCTTTGATGCCTTGGGATGTATCTCCGTCATCCGGGAATCCAGCTTCACCCAGGAAGCGGAAAGGACGAACTACCGACAAGTCCTGAAGAACCGGATAATACGGCTCTGTGAGTGTCAACCGGAAAGTCTGATCGTCCACAACCTCGGTCTTGTCGAGCACACCTACAATGCCCAGCCAGCTATGTGTAGCTTTATTTTTCATCACAGCATCAAAATTCTTTTTCACAATCTCAGCATTAAATGGCGTACCATCTGAGAATTTCACACCTTGGCGAAGCTTAAATGTATATACTTTGCCGTCATCGGAGATGGTCCATGATTCTGCCAGCGCAGGTTCCAGTTTTCCGTCCTTCTGGTAACTGATCAGTGGCTCATAGAGCATGGATTGGGCAAATAATTGCGAAGGATTGTACGTGTGCGGATTCATTGTACCGATATCACGTGGCCATGACATCGTAATCGACTTCGCAGATGTTTGATCCGAAGCAGCAGATGAGGATTTATCTGCACTTCCTGTATTGCTGCAGCCCACGATAACCAATAGCAACAAGAGCATAGTTGCCAGTGTGAGCGCCGAAGATTTGCGATGTTGTACAGACATGGATGTTGAACCCCTTTTCTCTATTTCATGATAATGATTCTCATATTCATCCATTAAGAATAGGCAGGAGTCCTCCTTTTGTCAATAAAATTCGACATAGTATGCATCACTACTACATATGCCAAAAAAGCCCTTCCTGTAGGAGGAAGAGCCTCTCGACCTGCATATGAATCACAACTAAAAAAATAAGCTCCACCATAATCTGTTATTCCTTGCTCACAGCATGGAAATCACGAAAGTACATATGGAGATATATCACTGAGATTCATCATCACATACACCTTCTTATTTCTCTTTAAACTTCTACAGCGATGCCCTCATAGAACCGACGAATTACCTGCTCCGCTGGCTTGCCGTACACTCCATATCCGTCGTCGGTCAGCGCATCCTTCTCCGCGTGTAAATGTGCGCTCCAATCCCACAGACCGAATCCGCGTACCCAGTCACGCTGACTGACATGCCGGAACATGGCCTCATAGAAACGCTCCTGTTCCTCAGCACTCACTTCGCCTTCCAGTCCCCAATCGTTCGGTACCTGGGCTGATCCACTACGGCTGGGACAGCCTGCTTCCGCGAAGAAAAAGGGTTTGCCATAGGGGGCAATCGCCTGCTCGATTCGATCCAATTGTGCCTCCCAATCTCCGATGGGATAGTAACCACTGGAAGAGATGACATCAACGGCATCCCACCATTTCACATGACCTTCCTGATATTTGTCCGTGTTGTATGACACCAGTCCAGTGTAGACTTCACGCACAGCGGCGATCACCTCGCGCCACTCTTGATCCCGACGCTCGGATTGCACCATCTCACAACCTACAATGAACATCTCACACTTTTCCTGCTCTGCAATCGCTGCATAATGCTTCTGAAATGCCGTGTAGCTGCGGAACCAATCCTTCCACTTCGGCTCACAAGGCACATCGATATCAAAAAAGTTAATGTGTGCACGCCATGTGCCATCGGTGCAGTTGACGGTTGGTTTCAGAATGACACGCAGCCCGAGTGTACGGGCATAACGAATCATGTCGACCAGTTCATCATCCTCGACCAGATGTTCACCCCGATACTTGACCTCTACCGCCTGCGGATGATCCTGATGTGCCGCCAGTGCAAAAATAACATGTGAACTGCCTGTACGTTCAGCCATCAGGCGCAAGGATTCTTTGGCCTCCGGCTTGCGGAAGTCGCCCTTGCCACTCATCCAGCCAAATGTAAATCCTTTGATATATTCCATATTCATTACAGCTTGCCTTCCTCGTGATCCCCGGCAATGACTTCATCCGTCTCGATCACATAGTTCACGATCTCTTCGATGGTCGTGTACGCCACACCCACATACGTGTCCGCAGCGCCATAATAGATGGCAATACGTCCGGTATCAGCATCATGCAGTGTTGCACACGGGAAGATGACGTTATCCACGAAGCCTTGTTCTTCATACCATTTTTCCGGTGTCAGTACGAAGTTAGAAGAACGATATTTTACTTTGGACGGCTCATCTAGATCCAGAATGACCGCACCCATGCTATATACCAATCCATTACAGGTCCCCGTGACGCCGTGGTAGAACATCAGCCAGCCTTCGGACGTTTCGATCGGAGCAGGACCGCCGCCAATTTTGACCGATTGCCACCAGCCCTGACCGCCTTTGCTCATCACATGACGGTGCTTGCCCCAGTACACGAGATCCGGGCTTTCGCTCAGGAAAATATCCCCGAATGGCGTATGTCCACTGTCACTTGGTCTGGACAACATTACATAGTTATCGTTGATTTTGCGCGGGAACAACACACCATTACGGTTGAATGGCAGCATTGGATTTTCGAGGCGGACAAATGTTTTGAAGTCATCTGTTTTGGCCAGACCCAGTGCTGCACCGTAGAAGTCTGTACACCAGATGATGTAATACGTGTCTTCGACTTTGACCAAACGTGGATCGTACGCATAGTTCGGCATAAACGGATCGCCATTTTCATCTACAAATGCAATGCGTTCCTCTTCAATTGTCCACTCCAAACCATCCTCACTCGCCCCCATGTGCAGGTGCGGACGACCATTGACGGTTTCGGCGCGGAATACCCCAATGAATTTCCCTTCATACGGTACAACAGCACTGTTGAAAATGCGGGCAACGCCTTTGACCGGGTTACGCGGAACCACCGGGTTGGCCGAATGTCTCCATACCGGGCCTTCCGTTCCCTCCGGTTTGGCTTCCCACGGCATATTCGGCAAAGCGTCCCCAACAATGTGTACGTTTTTCGTTTCAGCAACTGACATTTTCATTTCTCCCTTCGGATTTTATTTAACAGAGCCTTGCGCGAAGCCATTGTAGATGTACTTCTGTAACAACAGGAAGATGATCATGGTTGGTATAATGGCGATCATGATGCCGGCACTGATGACTTCCCACTGCGATCCGAAAGGTCCCTTGAATTTGAACAAGGCAGTGGATATCACCTGTAGATCGGTCTTGGGCATGTAGAGGAACGGTGTGTAGAAGTCGTTATAGATGTTAACACCCTTCACAATAATGACCGTTACAATGGCCGGTTTCAGCAGTGGCAGAATGATTTTCCAGTAGATCGTGAAGTACGAAGCGCCATCCAGCATAGCGGATTCATCCAGTGCACTTGAGATGGAGCCCAGGAACTGCAGGAAAATATAAACCGCGATGATATCTGTACCCAGGTACATCACGATGGCCGCCCAGCGTGTGTTAAACAGGTCGAGCGCGTTGATGATCTGGAATGTGGCAACCTGCGTCGTAACACTTGGAATCAGGGTAGCGAGCAGAAATGCCGCGACCATGATTTTCTTGCCTTTGAATTTGAACCGATCCAGCACATACGCGATCATGGAACCCGTTAAGGTTGCACCTATAATGGAGATGATCAGGATAATAATTGTATTTTTGAATCCGACCAGCATATTGCCATCCACAAAAGCCTTCGTATAATTCGCAAAGTTCAGCCAGTTGGCTGGCGGGGCAAGCGGACTGCTGGTAGCGTATTCCGCATTCGTTTTGAGAGATGCAAACAGGATAACCACGATGGGTAACAGCGCGATAAACGCCGCAAGCACCAGGGAAGCATATTTAACCACGCTCGCAAGGGTGTATTTGAATTGGTTCACGTTCATTCCTCCCCTTTCATGGTGACGCGCTGAACGAGCGTAACGAGAATAACGATCAAGAGCAGCACCACAGCCATGGCGGATGCCAGTCCCAGCTTGCCATATTTAAACGCCAAATGAACCGTCTGGATTACAAATGTCATACTGCCGTTGGAACCATCAGTCATGATATATGGAATATCGAACGCACTAATTGCGCCGCTAATCGCCAAGATCAGGTTGAGCTGCAGGATGCGTGTAATGCTTGGCAGGATGATGTGGCGGAATTGCTGCCAGCGATTGGCACCATCAATATCGGATGCTTCATACACATCCTTCGGAATGGAGGAGATTGCACCCAGGAAAATGATAAAGTTGAAGCCCATGTATCTCCATACTGAGGCACCTGCGAGTGACACGTTAATAATATTGGGATTACCGAGCCAGAGCTGCGTGTATTGTCCCAGCCCGACAGCATGCATGAGCATATCGAGTGTACCGTCCGGTTTGAAGAAAAAGAGGAAGATAAAACCGATGGCTACCCCATTCAGCAAATAAGGGAAAAACAGTATGCCTTTGAAGAAGTTTTTGCCTCGAACTTTGAAACTCAGAATGGTGGCAAAGTAAAGCGCCAAGCCCATCTGTAAGAACGTAGCCACGAAGTAATACAAGCTGACAATAAATACTTTGAAGTATTCGGGATCACTGAATATGCGCGTGTAGTTCTCAAAGCCAACATAATCAAATCTTTTACTGTATCCGTTCCAATCGGTGAAACTGTATTTGAACATGTTGATGACTGGTAAGTATGCAAACGTGAACAGCAACGCCAGCGGAATAATTGAGAAGGCACAGATGATAAATATGCGTTGCGCTGAGTAGCCCCAATTCGAAAGTTTTAAGTACTTCATGTTCTCCACACCTCCAAGCGGTTTTCCCGCCTATATATCGAAAGACTCCCGTCCAATGGAATTCTGGCGGAATAACTGCCGGGGAAAGAGCATGGGTATCATGCTTTCAAACACCACATACTCCATGCTCCATTCATATATGGATTCCTATATCCCCGCAGTTCATTCATCACCTGATCCACTTACGTTAATCCAATTATTTCGTGAGTTCTGCTCGTGCTTTTACCCACTTGTCGTTCAGATCTTTCATGATGTCGTCATACGATTCCTTGCGGTTCCCAATACCTGCTTCGATAATGCGTTTCTTGAAGTCAGGCTGCCAGAGACCGATTTCGCCTTCGTTATCAATCTTGTCGACCAGACCTTCCTGACCTTCTTTGGCAGGTGTAAGCGTGGAGAATTTAACGTCTTTATATTGATCCAAAATTGGTGGCAATTCAGCATTCTTGTCTGCATCCATACCGCCGCCCTGTTCAACTGCATAGTTCGATTTCGCCAGGAACCAGTCAATCCAGGCTTTGGCAGCAGGTTTGTTCTCACTGTTCACGTTCATGCCGATGTTATAGTCAGCGGAGAGCGGAACCACAACCTCACTTGCATTGGTTGGGAAAGGTAAGAATCCAATATTGTCCGGTGTATCCGTCATACCTTGAATCTGTGTAATCGCCCAAGAGCCAAGTGCCATCGTAGCAATTTTGCCTTTGGCAAGATCAGCCTTGGAGCTTTCCCAGTCGGTTGTTGTTGGGTCTTTCTCGATTAGACCGTTCTTGGCTGCATCATAGAGCACTTTATATAGTTCATAGTGCGGCTGACCAGGCACAAAGTTCTCATCTGTATTCGGTTGGTCCACGTTAACGTAATCCACACTGCCTGCCACGGTTGGCAGATCCGATTCCCATTGGGTGAGAGCCCAGCCGGATGCATAGTTGGTGTAGAGTGGAACCGCATCTGTATTGTCTTTGACCAGTTGAAGCGCAGCCTGGAATTGCTCCGGTGTTTTGGGAATTTCCATAATGCCAGCGTCTTTGAAGACCTGTTTGTTATAAATGATTCCGGAGAACGTGATCACGGTAGGGATACCGTACACCTGACCATCCACCATGCGTTCTTCAATAGCGGTGTATTTGTCTTTCAATTCATCGTACGTGCCGAGCGGCTCGAAAAAGTCCGGGATATCTGCGATCGGAACACTGGTCGGGATCATCAGTACATCACCATAATCCTTGGTGCTCATACGGATCTTCACTTGTCCTTCGTAGTCGGCCAGAGCCTGAAAGTTAACTTTGACATCGGGATATTCCTTGTTGAATTCTGCTGCGTAGTCTTTGAACACGGTATCCACAATATCTGTCCGTTGTGTCAGAACAGTTATTTCACCTTTGATATCTGCCGGATCTGTACTGATCTCCTCCCCTGCCTGTGAAGATCCACCTCCGGATGAACATGCAGCAAGTAGCGAAGTGATGAGCAGCATCGTCAGCAACATCATCCAACCTTTGTTTTTTCTCAATTGTTTCGGCCCCTCTCTTAAATAAATTAAGTTATCGTTAAGGTTACAAAATGAATTCTAGTATGGTAACGCTTACCTGTCAATTAATTTATTTATAACTTTACAAGAAAAATTGCGAAGTAATTCGTTGACATCTGTTTTTCAGGGCACTAATATTGTTTAATAAAGTTACCGTTAACTTAACGAAATCAGATTGATGTAACATTCTGAAGGAGCGCTCACTTATGAATACAAAAACAACCGAACTTCAATCAGAAATTAAGGCGCATTGGGAAAAGCAAATTTTACCCTTCTGGTCCACCCTTCAAGATACAACCCACGGAGGATTCTACGGCTGGGTTGGTAATGATCTTCAGGTGAATCAACAGGCACCCAAAGGCGGGATCGCCACAGCACGGCAACTCTGGTCTTTTGCAGCAGCGTATGGGGTTACTGGAAACGAAAGATGGCGCGAGCACGCTGAACATGCATACCGTTTTCTCGCCGATCATGTGATGGATACCGAATATGGCGGCATGTACTGGATGGTAGATTACACAGGGGAAGCACTGGATACGAGCAAACATGTGTATACGCAATCATTCGGCGTGTATTCACTCAGCGAGTACTATCGCGCTACCGGGGATGCTTCTGCATTGGAACTTGCGAAAACGCTTTTCGCTCTAATCGAGGACAAAGGTCTGGATGCCGAACTACCTGCGTACAAGGAACAATTTGATCGCACATGGAAGGAACAGCCCAATGAAATGCTGAGCGAAAATGGGGTTATTGCGGATTACACAATGAATACGCATATCCATGTGTTGGAGGCCTACACCACGCTCTATCGAGTATGGCCGGATCAACAAGTGAAGGCGGCGTTGGAACGCCTTCTCGGAATTTTGTATGAACGCGTGTATGACCAAGACACCAAGTTTCTCGGGGTATTTTTCAATAAACAGTGGGAATCCCTCATCGATCTGCGCTCGTTTGGACATGACATTGAAGCCAGCTGGCTGATCGACGAAACGTTAAAAGTGCTGGGGCTGGAACAACATCCGGAGTATGCGGCGATGGTAACAGATATTGCCTATAACATCTCCAATGTAGCCGTGAATGCGGATGGTTCCCTGTTAAATGAACAAGAAGGTGAACATATCGATGAGAAGCGAATTTGGTGGGTTCAAGCTGAGGCGATGGTCGGTTTCTATAATGCATATCAGCGTACAGGTGATCCACTGTTTCTGGAGAGAGTGGAACGCCTGTGGAGCTATACGAAGGAAAACATTATTGATCAGCGCGCTGGTGGGGAATGGTACTGGTCGGTTGATGGGAACGGCACACCGGATCAGAGCGAAATTGCCGGACCGTGGAAATGTCCGTATCACAATAGCAGATTCTGTATTGAACTAATCGAGAGGATGGGATCAGAATGATACACCCGAAATATAAGGAGTTACTGGAGAAACAGGAGCAGTTGCTTACTCGCCCCAATGAGATCAATTCTTCCTTCTACAACGGCATATATGATCGGTATCAATATCCGGTTATCACTCGCCATCATGTACCGCTGCATTGGAGATTCGATCTGAATGAGACGACCAACCCGCATTTCATGGAACGCCTGGGCATTAACGCAACGCTGAATCCAGGAGCCATCTATTTCAATGGCAAATACGTCATGGTTATTCGTACCGAAGGATTGGATCGCAAATCGATCTTTGCACTCGCCGAGAGTGACAATGGAATCGACGGATTCCGCTTTATAGGTAAACCATTAGTCTGGGAAGATATTGATGCGGATGAAACCAATCAATATGATATGCGTCTTGTTCAGCATGAGGATGGTTGGATCTATGGCATCTATTGCTCGGAACGCAAAGACCCGGAGGCTCCTGCATTTGATACATCCAGCGCAGTTGCACAGGCAGGACTGGTTCGTACACGGGATCTTACAAGCTGGGAACGGTTGCCCAACATCACAACGAATTCCCCTCAACAGCGCAATGTCGTATTGCACCCGGAATTTGTGGATGGAAAATATGCCTTCTACACCCGTCCACAAGACGGATTCATCTCAACAGGCAGCGGCGGCGGAATCGCCTTTGGTCTGTGTGAGGACATCTTGAACCCTATCATTCATGAAGAGATAATTATCGACGAACGGCAATATCATACGGTATACGAGGTCAAAAATGGTCAGGGCCCTGCTCCGCTCAAGACGGATCGTGGCTGGATTCACATTGCTCATGGAGTTCGGAACACCGCAGCAGGCCTGCGTTACGTGTTATACACCTTCGCTACGGATCTGAATGATCCGGCGCGTATTATTGCCAAGCCGGGCGGCCACTTCATTGCCCCTTATGACGACGAGCGTGTAGGCGATGTATCCAATGTTATTTTCTGCAATGGAGCTGTGGTCAATGAGAAGAACGAGGTCTTTATCTATTACGCATCCAGTGATACCCGCTGTCATGTGGCAACAACCACGCTGGAAAAACTAGTCGATTATACGTTCAATACACCGGCTGATCCATATCGTTCACTGGACTGTGCCAGCCAGCGCGGTCAGCTGATAGAACAGAATGAGAAGCTTTTAGAGAAACAATTGACATAACATCGCTATAACAACCTTTCATGCAAGCCTGAAATATGCGGAAAATAGCGAAACATCAGCCAGAATTGCTTTATTCCAAGTTGGTAACGATGTATACTGATATGGATTGTTATTATGTGTGGAGAAAGCGCTCATCATAATGACAGCACATTGTGCCTATACCGGCTTGAAGGAGGCGACCATACTGAAGAATAATATCACCATGCGGGATATCGCCGACAGGCTCGGGGTCAGCAGTGTGACCGTCTCGAAAGCATTGAATGACAAAGATGGCGTGAGTGGCGAATTAAAGGAAAAAATTAAAGTGCTTGCTGTTGAAATGGGCTATCGGTATAATGCCGCTGCCCGTTCGATGAAGGAAGGCTTAACCCATAATATTGGCGTAATTATCCCGGAGCGTTTTACCGGGCCTACGCAGTCGTTCTATGTACGCGTGTTCCAGCGCATCACCAAACATCTGGAGGAACAGGGCTACTACGGCATTCTGCACATTCTGAATGTGGAGGATGAGGAAGAATTAACGCTGCCCAAGCTGTACAGCGACAACAAGGTGGATGGTTTCATCGTGCTCGGACAGATCAGCAAAGAGTATATTGAACTGGTGCGATCGATGGAGGTTCCCAAAATGTTTCTCGACTTCTACGATGAACATTCGGACATCGATTCCGTCGTTACCGATAACTTCTACGCTGCCTATGAGCTAACGAACTATCTGGTTCAGCAGGGCCACCGTAACATTGCTTATGTAGGGAACCTGTATTCCACGAGCAGCATCCAGGACCGATTCCTCGGTTACTACAAATCCTTGCTGGAACATCGGTTGCCGATGAATCCGGATCTGGTTCTGAATGATCGGGATGAACGGGGTACGTTTATTGAGATTGATCTGCCGGAACAGCTGCCAACCGCTTTTGTATGCAACTGTGATCAGGTCGCTCATCTGCTTGTTCAAAAACTGACTTCCATGGATATTCAGGTGCCTGGCCAATGCTCTGTTGTTGGTTTTGATAATGATATCTATGCGATGCTCTCCGATCCCAAGCTGACAACTGTTGAAGTGGATGTGGAACAGATGGCACGCACGGCAGTTCAGTCCATGCTCAAAAAGGTCGACAACCCAAACCGCAGTTTCGGCCGTGTACACGTGAAAGGCAACATCATCTATCGTGACTCGGTGAGTGCTGTGCCTGCCTCATCAGATATCATGAATATGTGAATTAAAAAATGAAATATAGGAACACAGATGACTGGCCTTTATCTTACGGGCCAGTCTTTTCTGATGCATCGGAGCTTAACGACGGCGACGATCTGTTGAGCCCTTCAAAAATGTAGTCGTTCTCCAAATCGAGAGGATGAGAATCAGCTCATACACATTGGTTAAAGCTCCACTTTCCACTGGCAGGGAGATTAACTGCCCTGCAAACAATAATGCAGTCCCAACAAACAGCCATACCCATTTATGTTTGAAAAGAACGATCAGGCTAACAAATAAAAGTACAAGCCCCACGATGATCACCATCATCGGCGGACCTCCATGACCTTCTGCCATATATCTCAGTACTCCATACTCTTCTATAACCCTGAGATTTTGAACCTCGGATAAAGTAAAACCTACAATCTGGTAGACAACCAGACCTAAAGTTATCAGCCATGCTACCACACTCGTTATACTTCTATTGGCAAACCTGGCACCTGAGCTGCGCAAGATATGGTAGCCAACAAGAATAAGGGTAGGGGTAGCAAAGGCATGTAACCAAAATCGAAGGCTACTGAGAACCATTAACACATCCCCTTCCCCTATCAACTTACCTACAGCAATAATTCCATTATCATATGCCAAGCTGAACGCTACAGCTAGCTGAAAACTGGAATACGCAAGCCATTGCTTCCTCCGGGTTAAATCGACGCCCATCCGAACAACAAGTATCAAATAAACAAGCGTAAGTGTGGAGTATATCCATACATCCAAGCTACTTCACCATCCTTATTGGTCAATTCTAATAAATTATATTTACCGGTAAGTAAAATTACAAGTTGAATTTGTATTAATGGCTGTTTTTAAAGCTAAATTATATAAAAAGAGCACTCCCGGCTATCGTAGCTGCAGGAGCACTCTTTTCTTTGTTTGAAGAACGTAAAAGCAACAGGTTACTCTGATATCAATAACTTGTCTTCAGCCAATTGTCCTTGGACCAGGTCAGTTTACCCGAACCCGCGCCATTGGAAGCCGTGAGGCGTGCATTCAATGTGGATGGATCATCCGTGGTATAGCTGTAAGGAAGTGTTGAGAAGCCGTTCCAGGAGAACGATTTTAACACTGCCGGGATTGGCGCCAGCGGACTGCCGGACGTATCACTGCTGCCACGGAATGAGCTGCCATCCAAAGAATACATGGTATCCGTCACTCTGATTTTGCCGGTATAGGTTGGATCTGACGGATTGGTCTGATTGTTGCGAACAGGATACAACACGTCCTTGATGACTGATTTCTCAACCAATACAGCTCCGCTCTCTGTGGAGATTGCCCCATTGCCAATGATATCGAACTTATAACCTTTGGATGCAATTGCTGTTGCCATCGCCGTTGTAATTTTGGCTTTAGCGGCACGTGCCCCTGTTGCATCCATCACGATGTTGTATGCATGTGCGTTGCCTCCACGCAGGCGTGGCATCCGGTCCTGAATATCCTTGTAGAGATTATGGTGCAGCGTCATGGACAGGTTGGCGTTAGCTGATTCCAGGCTGGTCGAACCGACCAGATGTCCTTTCTTTTGTGGTCCAGAGATGGCGATAATATCTGCTTTGCTGAGACCTACAGCACTGCTCCGCAGGTAGTTGTACATGGGATAGGAAGCCTTATTCGCTTCCAATTCGTTAATCTGCTGGGTAACCCAGCTGTTCGAGCTGCCGTCATCCCCTTTGAAGAGGGACCAGGAGATGGTCACGCCGCTGGTTCCTTTTTTCGAATCGACAAGTCCGTCATAGGCTTTATTAAATGTGCAGTGATCAATCCATACGTTGCTGTTCTCCTCCAGGGTGATGTAATCCCAATCGTTCTTGTCGTAATCACCTTTGGTGGATTCATCCCATTCCCATAACTCATCAAATTCCAGGTTGCGGATGATGACATTTGAGCTTCGTTTCACGCTGATCGCAGCGTGTTTGATTTTGGAGCCGTTGGCGGAGAAAATCGTGAGTCCATTGAAACCGTCAATCGTGAGCTTGCTGACACCGGTCTGTTTTAATACGGGATGCGTCAGCGCATCATTATGCTTGGCAAAAGGAGAAGTCTGCGCTGCACTCGGAATTTCATTCCATCCCAGATTCAGATCGTTCATGATCTCAACAACTTTGACACCGGAGTTCTTTTTCAGCGCCAGTGCCAGATCGGTCGCATTATACACTTTCTTATACGTGGCTGTGTTTGATTCGCTAATGATGCCGCCGCCCGCATTCCCTTGGGAGAAGCCTGTGAGATTGTAGTCTGCGTTGCCTGCTGCCTGCACACTTGCCGGGCCGGACAATAAAGTTAACCCCAACGTTAGAGCCAAGGCTGTGCTGCATAAGCTTCGAAATTTGATTTTCATCGATTCCATTCCTCCCGAAATATAATGATTACATTCGCCCATCGCTGCCATGCCATGTTACGAAGGACATGTTCTCAATGTACATTTTGAAAACGATTACAACAATAATCCCTATCTCACATGTGGTTAGGAAAGGCTGGTATGGTAAGGGTTTGTACTGTAAGCAACCTTGAATCGTACAGAGTTAACTTGGGGAGTAAGGTTTCAGGGATATATCGTGGCAACAAGACAATTCCAGATGGGATGAAATAAAAAAAGCAGGACTGCATCTGCCGCAGACCTGCTCGATTTTACTTTTTGATGGAACGTGTCCAGAAGCCGCCATGGAACTGTTTGGGCTCCACGGTAATAACAAATGCTTTGGGGTCCAGATCGAGAATCGTCTGGTAGAGCAATTTCTGGTTTTTACGTTTTGCCAGAATCTCCATCACAAGCCGATCTCCATCACGTCCACTGCCCACCCATGCAGTAACACCATATCCTTTATCTCGCAGGGCATTCGCGACGTTGTTGCCCATCTGGTTACAGATGACTTTAACGGTAACGTAACCGAGGGCGATCTTCTCTTCAATCCACGCACCGAGCAACACTCCCAGTCCATAACCCACCGCGTATACGATCAGGGCCGAAGGCTGAGTCAGGTATTGGAGCACAAGATTCAGACCGAGTACATAGATCACAATCTCACCCATGCTGATCAGTGCGGCGATATATTTCTGTCCTTTGAGTGTCAGAATCATCCGTAATGTATAAGCCGATACGTATACAATCTGGATCAAAAAGATAAATACCAATATTTTAAACAATCGTAATCCCTCTTTCCTGGTCTTCACAACGGAATTGGCCCTTTGCTGCATATCCTCGACGATTTCGTATCATCTATGCTTCCTGTATGTTCGCTCTATCTCCATCATTGGACGTTATACCCTCATTCTAAACGGTGGGATTTAAATCCGTAGGCATTTTCTGCTCTCTGGCATGCCGGAACTGCCATTATAGAACCGTTTGTACCGATTATCAACCCAGCGGAGGTCCCAGGGTCGAAAACGGGGGTCTTTGAATATGCTGTATCATCATAAAGCCAAGCACGCTGGCACAGGATATCAGGTCAAAACCAGGATGGATGGGTCAAAACAAAAAGGGGGTACCGTCATGCAGCTATGGCAGGAGATGGAGCGGGAAGGCATGGAGGAACTCTTTTTTTGCCATGATGCAGATAGTGGATTGAGGGCGGTCATTGCCATTCATAATACGGCCCTTGGACCTGCGCTGGGCGGATGCCGCTACTGGACGTATGCGTCCGAGGAAGAAGCTGTTCGGGATGCTATGAAACTTGCCAAAGGCATGACGTACAAAAATGCAATCTCCGGACTGCCGTATGGTGGCGGGAAAGTGGTCATATGGAATGTGCCTATTGCGAAGAATGCAAAACCGGATGAGGATGGTTGCGGATCTCAAAGTGGTGAGCATGTTGCTGGGGACTTAGAGGTAGAGCAACAGAAGGGCGCTGCCGTTGAACGGAAAGTCGTCGCTGATGAGATGACACATCCACAAGATAAAAGTCTGGATACGGACGCATCCAAGCGGGCGCAGCGCTTTCGCGCACTGGGTCGTTGTCTGGAGCGGCTGAACGGACGGTACGTGACCGGTCTTGATCTGGGTACCACGGCGACAGACATGGACCAGATCCGACTGGAGACCGTACATGTGACGGACACCACGGGTTCGCTCGGGGCGCAGGATGACTTCACTGCCGAGATGACCGCCTACGGCGTACACATCGGCATTGTGACCTCGCTGCGCCAGCAAGGCATTGCATCTTTGCAGGGCATTCCCGTTGCCGTCCAGGGACTGGGCAAGGTCGGGTATGCCCTGTGCCGTTACCTGCATGCAGCCGGGGCACGGCTCATTGTGGCAGACGTTGTACCGGAGCGTGTACAACGTGCCCTTGTGCAGTTCAGCGGCGCCATCTCGGCCGATCCGGCCCATATCCACGCCGCTGACTGCAAGGTCTTCGCCCCCTGTGCCCTAGGGGGCGTACTGACCCCGGCAACGGTGGAGGAGCTGCGCTGCTCCATCGTTGCCGGGGCGGCCAACAACCAGCTGAGTGAACGACAGCTGGTTGCAGGCCGCATGCAGGCGCGCGGTATCCTGTACGCGCCTGATTATGTGCTCAATGCAGGCGGAATCATCTCCACCGCCTACGAGCTGGAAGGCGCAGGGCCTGACCTGATCCGCCAAAAGGTGGCGGGGATTGCAGGCACGCTGAGCAAGGTATACGCAGAAGCTACGCAATCTGCGATCTCCACAGCCGATGCAGCCGATCGGCTAGCGGAATCCATTCTCCGAGCAGGCCACACAAGATAGGGCGCCCCACCCTGCCATCAAAGTATATTCATACCACCAACACATTCTCCGCCACTCTATAGGTTCTAAGTTTGAATGTACCGGGAACTCATCATGGGCTTCGCTCGATTTCAATATTCCGACGTACTGAGAGAGAGCCTACACTGCTTTACTTTATTCTAACGAACCTGATACACGCTATTTGGTCCTTTTAGCATGGATCTAAAATCTAACGAATCTCAGACACGTTATTGTGCCAAGTTTGGTCCTTTTTCAAGCTAAATAACTACTTTTCCGAAGGATAGCGTTCCTGAGGTTCGTTAGAATTTATATTTCAGATTTTTGCCCCAAATAGGTTGTCTCAGGTTCGTTAGCGCTGCGGGCGAAGGTTTCTTTGGGGGTAGCATCACTTATCAAAAGAGCTAACCCCGACATCAGCGTCTAGGTTAGCTCCTTTAAGCTCTTCTTAGTTCTTCTTAGTTCTTCTTAGTTCTTCTTAGTTCTTCTTAGTTCTTCTTAGCACTCTTAACTCTTCTAGGCACTTATCACTTCGTCCTTCTCATCTCTAATCCCTTATCGCTTTGGTTCTTAGCTCTTCGTTCTTCATTCTTGGTTCTTTAATTCTTCACTGTCTTCTTCTCTCGAAACAGTAGCGTCCACAGCAACACATTCGCTACGATCAATAGCGCACCATAGATCCATACGCCACCTGACACGGAACGGAAAAAGACATGGACTCCCCATAACATGGCAAGCACAGGGAGGGCGGCGAATACATACCAACCATCACTTTGCTGCGCCATACTGAAGGATTGGGAGAACGGCGGCTTACGCAGCAACAATTTACCTGCCAGTGGGACAAGCGCGGTCGCTGTCAGCATAATAATTGCAATATCCGGTAGTATCCGTAATCCAAATGTCAAGGTGAACAGAATGGCATTTGCCAGAAATATAGGCAGGAACATGTTGCATAAGAACGCCTTCAGAGCGCCTTTATATAACGCGCTATCATTTGCCATCGGTGCAGCGCGAAAGGTCCAGAATGCCTTGTATTGTCCCGAAAATTTCAGCATGACTACAACCGTTACAACCAGCATCAGCACGATGTAAAAGGTGTATACAAACGAACTTTGTCTAAACTCCGCCCAACTAGAAGATTGCAATTCAGTAAACCAAAATACATAAGGTAAGACAAATGATAAACCAAGCGATGGATACACCTTCAGCTTGAATTCCCGTTCATTACGCATCATGCTGGCTGACAGACGGAAGCAAGCCTGTTCCTCTCTCGAACGACTGACCACCTTGGAGATCAACCGATCCCATCTTCCACGTCTGCGTCCGGAGGACTGACCCGAATGTGCCATTTTTTCCAAATACAATTCAAAGGAAGGCATAAGCTTCACATATACGATCATACTTACCACAGGAACCAAGACTGCCAGTGCTGTGAACGTATAGATCCACACATTCCCGCCCCCTGCAAATAACCATTCATATGCGGCCGCATACCATAACGGAGGCAACAGCAACTGCCACCATGCCGGGGTAAATACCATACCAAAGTCAATAATGCTGAACGAACGGATGACCAGCTGATAACCAATTGCAATTCCCACAGACAGCAGAATCTGCACCATATTGATCATATCCTTCAGCTTCTCACCATCCAGAAACTTCATCATGAACAGATAGATCAGAGACGTTGTCACCAGAATTAGCATATTGATCAGAATCAGTTCTACAAGGAAAATCAGAAAGAATCCGATCCCATGCGTCACCAACGCGGCAATTAGCGGTATACCGGTTAATGAACCCGTCAGCAATAGCAGATAAACGCCTGCGTGGATGGCTCGGGCCATACCTACCGTTCGCCCATTAACAGGCTTCGTCATGATGATATTGCGATCCCGAATGTCCAGCAGTACGGAGGAAAAATCCGAGATCATGGACGTCATAATCATAAACATTAAGATGCCAAACACAAGACCCATCTGAAGCATAAAATGCCCCGTATCCCAGACGACGAAGGGAACCATCATCAGTCCCATTAATCCATATAACCACAGGGATCGAAGAAACTGATTACCTTCCTTGCGCTCCTTTTTCCCTGAATTGTTGGATAAAATAGTAGGTACTCTGCGTTGATCCATCTGGAACTTCACTCGCAAGATCAGGCGCAGCACATCATAATCCGCCCCTGTTCTGGAGATGAGCGGACGAAAGCGATCCAGAATCTTGAGTGTGCGGAAGTCGGAGGATTCCTCCATATCAGTACACCTCCTGCACAATGGATACAAAACGCTCAGCAATGGCTTTATGTTCATTAAAGCCCGTTAATTGATTGAATACTTCCTCCAGCGAGCCTTCCATGGATTGCTGTTGGAGCTGCTTGAACGTACCGTCTGCCACTACGCGTCCTTCAGCGATCAGTACAATTCGACTGCTTATCTTCTCCACCACATCCATGATGTGTGACGAATAGAAGATCGTTGTGCCTTTGGCTGACAATTGTGACAAAATCTCTTTGACCACCATCACACTATTGGCATCCAATCCGCTGAGTGGTTCATCCAGGAACAACAGATCCGGGTCATGCAGCAGCGCAGAGATTAACAGCACTTTCTGACGCATACCTTTGGAAAAGGATGCAATGCGGGAATGATATGATTTTTCCATTCCAAAACAATCCATCAATAGCTTGGCTTTGTAATCCGCATCCTCATAGGACATACCGTATAACTCTCCCGTAAAAGTCAGATACTCCGCAGGCGTTAATTGTTCGTACAATTCCGCCACCTCCGGAACATATCCGATCCTGCGTTTATACTCTACATCGCCATCCGCAATATCTTTACCAAAGATTCGCACCGTGCCTACATATCCTTCAACCAGCCCGAGTAAAATCTTAACCGTTGTACTTTTGCCAGCCCCGTTTGGACCAATATATCCAATCATCTCACCGCGATTTACTTCCAGATCGATGCCATTCAACACATAACGTCCGTTGTATCTCATACGCAAGCTTTCAATGGATAGCACTTGTTGTTCACTCACTTCGTTATCCAGCTCCTGTCTCTATCTTTTTCTATAATTTTACTAGTTTACCACAGTTTGGGATGGTAATGGTCGGCAATAGGTCACGATATCAGCCAACGTCTGGATATCCCCTTTGAGTAAAAGCATCACGTAACAAGCGTGAACACATCACAAAGCCCCTGTCCCACCTTATGGTAAGAGACAAGGGCTTCCACTTTATGTTGAATCTTATTTTATAATACTTAAAACGTCTTACTGCACCTTAACAATCTGAAAATGCTGATTCGTGCCGCCATTATCCGTCCACTGGATGGCCGCGGCCCCATCTGCCAACGATTGACCGGAGATATCCAATACCTTGCCTGTACTGCGGTTCTTCAGTTTATAATAACCACCACCTACATGGACGAGCTGCCATTGCTGGCTGGCCCAGCCACCATCATTCCACTGTTCAATGACAGCCCCGTCGTTCGTGAAACCATTCTCCACGCCAATTAGCTTGCCGCTGGAACGATTGATGATTTTGACATAACCGCCACCCGCATCGGTAATCTGCCACTGTTGACTTGTTGTCCCCCCATCTGCTCGCTGCTCCAGATCCGCACCGTTGGCGGAAGAACCCCCGATGACATTAAGCAACTTGTTACTTTTACGACTGATCAGCTGATATGAAGCATTCGGGTCCCATACATCTGGTGTACTTACTCCAGTTACGGTACCTGTTGCTGTATCAATCGTAATAATGCTGGCCCAGTTCATCGCCAGACTGGTTGCGCTTGGGAATGAAAGTGGTAGCCAGACATACTTGGAATCCTGCACAGGTCCGCTCCATGCCCCAGCCCAGCGATCACCCATGTAGAGATAGGAGGTGGTCTGCGAACCTTCTACCGGAACAACATAGGTAGATTGAGAACCATATGTTGTGCTATCTCCAAAATTGCTTAGGCCGCTCCATGTGCCTGTAATGCTGGAGGCTGTCGCATATTTGGCCTGATTTGGATTCCAGCCGGTCGCACCCGAGGTGATCAGGAAGTAGACGCCGTCTTTTTTAAATAGGGCAGGTGCTTCACGATATTGTCCGGGCCACAGCGTTGTGACAAGGGATTCCACACTCAGGAAATCAGGGGTCAGCTTATATATATTCAGATCGGCATTCACTCGGGTCGCGGAGATCAGATAAGCGGTTCCGTTATCGTTGTATACGGTCATATCTCTGGAATCATACCCAAGTGGACGATAACTGCCCACATACGTGTAGTTGCCATCAACCGTATTCGAAGTAGCTACCGCCACTCGGGCCTCACCATAATCCAGACCATTCTCCTTATGCATCCACAGCACATATTTGCCAGTCGAACTGTTATAGATGACTTTTGGGCGTTCAATGTTGGAGATATTTAACTCGGCTGCCGAGCTGCTGGTCAGCACATCATTACGATACTCCCAGTTCTTCAGATCCGATGAACGATACACCGATACCGCCTTGAACGTTCCATTCGTATTACGGTTCTCCCCAAACCAGTAATAATACCCATTTGCCTTGATCATCCCGCCCCCATGAGCATGAACGATATTGCCATTGGTATCCTTGAATTGTACCCCGTTCGTTACACTGAGCGGAGCAGCTGAAGCATTCGGTCCGGGTGCGAGCAGCATACCTATTGATTGCAGCGCCAAAACCAACACAAGCAAATAACTTAAGCGGCGGGTAAAGCGACGTGAATGTGTATTCTTTTTCAACCATCCATCGTTCATAGCCATATCGTAATGCACCTCCATATTTTTTGTGAAGCGCTTACATAAAAGAAAATCGATATGTCTCATCTGCCTCCGATCGATGATGCATTTCAGCATTAGAATTCCTGGCAATACTGGCTGAACGTTCACCTCCCTGATTCCGATTGTATCCGCCACGTTCCTGCTCGAATAGTGAACAATCCGGCGGAAGATGTACAATTTTATACTCCGCTCTCTCCATAAACAGCAAAAAGACGCTTCCCCCGAAGCGTCCTCTGCTATACCTGCCCTGCCCTCCATGATGTATCAATCTCTAGCTGAGTGCGGCTGTTCATAGGCAGGTTTTTATATGATGTTTTATCGGCGTATGCTCGCCCTTATTGCTTAATCTTGGTCGTCAAAATCCTGGTCAAACGATAACACTTTACCTGTGTTGGCATCGATATCTACATCTGCTTCACCTTGAGCGGTTCTCAGTTCGATCTCATACACATAGCGACCATCATCATGATCCAGCTCAACTTTGGTTACTTTACCACCCGTAACTTGTTTCAACGCAATGTTTGAAGCTTGGGATGCCGTCAATTTGACCTGCTTGGAAGCAGAGGTATTAGATGTGTTGCCTGTTACAGTACCTTTATAATCGTCGTCGTCATCGTAGTCTTCATCATTCACGACCGCAAGGATTTTGCCTGTATAAGCATCCAGACGAACGACAACATCATGGGTTCCTTTTCTGTCGATCTCAACTTCATAGAACGTTTGGCCGTTTCTACGCTCCAGATCCACGTCATCCACTTTACCATCGGCTGCTTTTAACGCCAACGCTTTCGCTTGTGATGCATTCAGCATTTTACCTGTGCTGTTCTGATTCTGTGTTACAGATTGTGTTGTTGACGTTGGTGTAGTTTGCACCGATTGTCCGTTCACATTCCCGCTAGCCGCTACGGCCGATCCACCAAGTAATACTGCTGCTGACAAGCTACCAATCCAAAGTTTATGTTTGTTCATCATCATCATTCATCTCCTCGTTGTTGTTGTTTTCGTTCTCGTCTACATTTATAGAATACCCTGCAGGAATGAGAGATCAGCGAGAGTTAGATTAGAATTTGATGAGAAAATGAAGAGAATGCTCATTTAACAGGTATTCATTGTTCATCTAATTGAAAAAGATGACCCCTAAACTAGGAATCATCTCTCTAAAGCAGTTTAACACTATATTTAATGTGTTCCTTGTAACATGTTAATCATCGTCCTCATCCCAAGTCACCGAACGAATCGCTCCCGAGATGGCATTCACCTGCACAATGGCTTCCCGGCCATCCTCCAGATCAATTTCAACCAGATAATATGGATTCCCGCTGTTGGTTCCACGCAGTTCGATGTCGTCCACTTCCCCCGGAACCTCCGCAAGTGCCTTCTGCTTGGCTTGTTTCTCGCTCAGAAACTGAGGTTTGGGATCATCCTTTGTTGGTTCAGTTGTCGGGGCTGTTATTGTTTTGGAAGATATCGTCTCTCCCGTATATGGATCAATCGTGAGTTCTTCACGGCTGTTATCCTTCGCCTTCACTACGGCGGTGTATACCGGACTGCCTTGTTGCTCCACAAGTTCAAGCGAGACCAATTGGTTATCTGTTTGTTGTTTTAACAACGCCGTCTTGATCTGCTCGCGGCTCCATAACGTCTTCTCTTCCACTTGCGGGTTCGACTCTAGCCGTTTAATGGAATTCACAGCAGCTGTAACGGCATCCACTTGCACATCATATAGGCCAGTCTCCGAACGGAGCTGCATGATATACGTCCCGTCCTTCAACGTGGAATTCACAATCTCCCCTGGATATTGATCCAGTACGGATTGGGCTGCCGCATCTGCGGTAAGTACCGCACCCGTCGATTGCCACGGCTTCCACCAAGCAACTACTGCCACAATCAGCACAACGAGAAGCCCTGCACCCCACCATAATGATTTTCGCGATTTCGCCCATCCGCTATTCCCCTGTTCATGCCGTTTCATCTCCGGTGGTCGCTGCTCATGCTCTGTCATCACGTTTCCCCCTATACACTCTCTTATCATCCCCAGTTGATCTGATGCTTATCAGTATATAAGAGAAGAATGAGAATTTCATGAGAGCGGCCCGTTCTGAACCGATAAAGGCAAAATAATCGAAGCCTCGGTGCCTTCACCCTCGGTGCTGGTCAGTTCGATCCGTGCTCCAACTGCTCCTGCAAGCTCTTTGGCAAGTGACAATCCCAGACCTGAACCGCTTGCGCCTAAGCTGCGTGTTCTGGCCGGATCAACCCGGTAGAATCGGTCAAATACCTTCTCCAGCTCGTCCTCCCGCATACCAATCCCGGTATCCACGATCCGAATACGGCACTCTTGCCCCTTGGCTTCCAGTCTGACTTCAATTGCATCTTCACTATACTTTCGGGCATTATCCAGCAAAATAAACAACAGTTGCTTCAGCTTGCTCTCATCGCTGATCGCCCAGATTGGACCTGAATCTTCACACCGGACTTCGCGGTGATAGGCTTCGCGAAACGCACGTGTGGAGTCTGTAGCCAGTCTCGTGATATCCACACGCTCCAACTGTACATTCCACTGCTCTGGTTGCTTCGCCAGCAGTAACAGTTGCTCGGTCATCTCTCGCATGCGAACCGATTCAGACAGAATCGCCTCCACCGCTTCATCAAATACCTCGGGCCGCTCTTTTCCTCGCCGCTGTAGCAGACTGGCATAACTCTCAATAATGGTCAGCGGTGTTTTTAGCTCATGAGATGCATCCGATACAAATCGCTCCTGTCGTTCAAAGTTGGATTCGAGCAGATCCATCATCCGGTTAAAAGTCTGTCCCATCGTTTTCAGTTCATCCTTCGACCCTTCCTCCAGTGGAAGACGCTTGAATTGGCCGCTGGACTGTATATCAGTCATCGTGCGTGTCATCTGCTGAATCGGTCTGGTCATTCGATTCGCCAGAATCCGGCTGGAGATAATGGCTGGAATTAGAGCAATAATCGTGACCGCCACAAGCACAGTCCGCAGTACAGACAGACGATTCTCCGTCTCTGCAATGCTCTCGGTGACCTGTACATTCACCACCTCGCCATCAGGCCAGATGACCGGGACTGATACCCACACATAACCAATCTGCTCAACTTGGGTATACTCTGATTTCTTCTCACTTTCGTACTTATAAGGTAGCTTGCTCAGCTGCTCGGAAGCTGCTGTTGTTGTCACCGGGGAACTGGTGCCGTCTTCATTAACGATTCGAAGCATCCCGTTCACAGGCGCGTAGGCCCGCAGCAAGTCATCCGGCGGAATGGAGCCGGCAGACTGACGTACTCCTTTGACAATAGACTCCGCTTCCGCTTCCACCCGATTAACCTCGTTATCAATCGACATCCGTTCAAACACGATGTAGACCGACAGGTTCACCGCGATTAACAGCACAGCAAATAATACAGACGAATATCCGTAGATTTTACTGCGCAGGCTCATAACTGTTCCTTCAGGACGTATCCAACGCCCCGTACGGTATGTATTAAGGGTGGTGTGAATCCGTTATCCACCTTTTTGCGCACATAACGGATGTACACATCCACCACATTGGTATCTCCATAATAATCGTATCCCCACACAGCCTGCACAATCTGATCACGACTGAGCACCTGACGTTGATTCTGAAGCAGATACACGAGCAGGTCGAACTCACGTGGAGTAAGCTCAATGGCCACACCATCTCGGGATACCTCTCGCGTTCCTTCATTTAGTTTCAACCCGGCAGCCGTCAACCAGCCCGCCTCAGCTTCATCCTGATGCCCAGAAGAGTCATTCCCCGTATCAGCAGGTGTAGACGAAGAAGCGGAAGAAACAACAGACGCCACTGCACTAAGCCGCAATGCAGCCCGAACTCTGGCAAGTAGCTCTTCAATCTGGAACGGCTTGGTGATGTAGTCATTGGCTCCGAGATCCAGGCCGGATACTTTGTCTTCTACAGAATCTTTGGCAGTGAGCATAATGATCGGAACCGTAGCATCTTTGGCCCGAACTCGCCGCAACACTTCAATTCCACTCAGACCAGGTAACATCACATCCAGCAGAATCAGATCCCATTGTCCGTCTGCATACTTCTCCAATCCTTCTGTTCCACTGCCTGCCTTGCCTACCTGATATCCCTCATACTGTAGCTCCAGTTCCAGCAGACGTGCTATTTTGGGCTCATCCTCTATGACCAGCACGGCTTCGTTCATGCAGCGCTCCCCCTCATCCCCATCATTTCATTCTCCCGTTATCTTACAATAACATTTACAATTTGCCCAAGGCATCTTCAACGGGATGCTCCCCGGCAACCAGATCAAAGGCCATCCGGTACGTCTTCTCTTCCTGCAAAGAAGCCACGATTACACGGGCTACATCTTCACGTGGGATGCTCCCCGGCTCCAGATCGGTTCCAACTGCAATCTTGCCTGTGCCTGGTTCATTCTTGAGACCACCTGGACGTATAATCGTGTAATTGAGATCACTTGCAAACAATGCACGATCCGCATAATGTTTCGCCACGTAATAAGGCTTGATGGACTCTGACCATTTCTCCCGTTGATCTGCGCCATACGCACTGACCAGAATATATCTGGAGATTCCTTGCTGCTCTGCAGATTCCATTGTTTTCACCGCACCGTCGAGATCAATAAGCAGTGTTTTGTCCTGACCGGTAGATCCGCCAGAACCCGCCGTGAACACAATGGCATTATGATCCTTCATTGCCTCAGCCAAGTCCTCCACACTGCCCTCCAGATCACCGATCACCACATCAGCACCTAGTTCCTTCAGTGCAGCCGCCTGCTCCGGTTTTCGGATCATGGCCGTTACTTTATGTTTGCCTTCCTGTACCAGCTGTTCCACCACTAACTTACCGATTTGTCCATTTGCTCCTATAACTAAAACGTTCATACGTCATTTCTCCTCTCAGTTGAACGGGCTGCTTGTTGTTCCGCTCCCCGTTCCTTTTATTTAAAGATGCTCATCCTATAATTTAAACGAAAGCCGGCGCTTCTAAGCGCCGGCTCCCAGGTTCATGCCCGTTCAGTACATCTATGAAATGTGAAGTCTTCCGTTGTCCCTTTAATATGCCATATACCTTAGGTGGTTTATACGCGACCTCACATCGACCACTTTTGCCACACCTGTTTCCATCTGAATATCAGTTATTCTTTGTAATTGTGATAAACAAAAAAAAGGACGCCCAAAAAGGCGCCCTTGAATGGCATTAAGATTAGTAAGCCAGTGCGAACAAACCGTGAATATGAGCCAGGTAACGGATGTTACTTGCTTCTTTCATCATGGTTGCAGGCAGACCTTTCAGACGAGTCTGATTGCCACCGATCATGCCGACAGCATCTTTACGACCCAGACTTCCCAGCGTACCGGAGAATACTGGTGTGAAGGATTCCATTGCGCCACCTTTGAACATAACGCCCAAGTTGTGACCAATAGTCTCACCCATTTGCCAAGCCAATTGTGCTGTTGGAGGGTAAGGGCGAGCGCCTTCGCTAGGGAAGACCACTGCGCTGTCACCAGCAACAAACACGTCTTTGTGAGAAGTCGATTGCAGAACTTCCGTAACTTTCGCACGGCCACGATCCACTTCAATTCCGCTGTTAGCAACAACAGCGTTGCCTTGTACGCCACCTGTCCATACGAGTGTGTTCGTAGGGATGGAGCTGCCGTCTTTCAGCAGAACTTCGTTTTCTTTCATCTCGGTAATCGCTACGCCAACGATGAAGTTAACGCCACGTTTCTCAAGACTTGATTTAGCACGCTCAACCAGCTCCGGCGGGAATCCTGCCAGGATGGAAGGACCTGCTTCAACTGTGTACAGGGATACTTCTTTGAAGTCGATGCCTTTTTCTTGACATACTGCAGGAAGCAGGTCAGCGAATTCGCCAACAAGCTCAATACCTGTCAAGCCGCCGCCACCAATAACAAACGTAGCGTCTGCTTTGTTGCCGGACTGTTTGTAAGCATCAAGACGTGCTTCAACGTGTGCACGAATACGGTTTGCATCGCTAACCGATTTGAGCGTGAAGCTGTACTCTTGCAATCCCGGAATTCCGAAGAATGCCGTTTCGCTGCCCAGGGCAACGACGAGTGCATCGTAAGAGTATGTGGAGCCGCTGGTCATCAGAACTTTCTTCTCGTCCGGCTTGATTGTATCCACCGTATCGATTTTCAAGTTCACGTTTTTGCCACGCAGCAATTTTTCGAGTGGAAGAGCAACTGCTTGTTCAGCAATGCTTCCCGCTGCAAGACGGTGCAGTTCCGTGATAATTTGGTGTGTAGGGTAACGGTTCACGACAGTAATTGTCGCTTCTTCCGGAGACAAGTATTGACGCGCAGTCAATGCAGTCAACAGACCGCCGTATCCTCCACCCAAGATCAAAATTTGCTTCGACATATCCATCCTCCGTTCTTCTAAGTCTTAACGTTTCTGTTGTTGACGCTCGTTCAGGATGCTCAAGAAAGATTGAGCAAAACGAAGCGATTGTTGTACGTTTGGATCTTTAAGCATTTTCAGCATAGCGAACAAGCCAACTGAAGTTTGCTCTGTTTGCGCACGGTCATTGGCTTCGATGGCAGCAGAAGCTACACCTTTAGCTTTGTCTACAACAGGCTTAGCGAACTCGCCCATTGCGCTCATTGTGTCGCTGATCAGAACTTTGTCTGTTGCTACACTTTGTGCAAAGTCATAAGCTTTTGTCATAGCAGTAACCATTTCAGCCAATTTAGGCAGGTTCTCCACCAGAACGGTTAAAGACTCCTGTACCTCAGGCTTCATCAGTTGATCCAGAACGTCCAAGGACTGGCGCTCGGAAACGTTGGCACCTTCTGTAACTGGCACCTCTTGTTGAGTAGGCGATTGTGACATAAGAGAAAGTCCTCCTTTACTTTGGGATAGAAGTCCGCGACTTTCATGATGCCTGTCAAGCAGAGCCGAACCACAAAATACATCGAATACATTTAAATGTACCAAATTTCACACAATAGGATGAGCGTAGCTCATGGCCACTCCCATATCATGCATTGTATCTTGGATCTATTGCGGACAACATGTGTTGACGCACAAAACGACAAGCAGGCCGAAACCGAACTCTATACCCTTATATTACACCTCTTACACATGAACATGAAAAAGAAATTTTTTACACTTGTGAAGATATTGTGAACATTGTAACAAAATCGATTTTTTTGTCAACCCATGAAGGCAAGCTAACGCCGCCGATCCTCCTGTCCAAGATCCGTATTCCTACCACATGTGGTATTAAGACAAGATCACATATGACCAGATGTGCGATATGTACACAAGGAAGGATTCGTTTATCCAAAATTTCAGGAATTGTTTTCCAATATCAAGATAATCATGCAACGAAATTGGTCACTGTCGTTATTATGCAGCGTTGGGCTCAGCCTTATTCCATAATTGAGACATCTTTTCTATTTCAAGTATGAACCTCTTGCGTCACGAATGCAAAACTTGGCACAAACCCATTGCGTTTAGAATACGGACATCCCGGTTAATAAGGACTACACCAGAAACGAAGGAGATGTTCGATATGAGTAATTCAACTAGCGATAAAATCAAAGCAGGCGTAAACAAGGCCAAAGGCGAAGTGAAGGATCAGATCGGTAATGCAACCAATAACAGATCCCTTCAGGCTGAGGGTAAAAAAGACAAAGCCAAAGGTGCCGTACAGGATAAAATTGCCGACGTTAAAAGAGATCACTAGATCCTTTTGATGCAAAAGTCAGAAAGCACGAAGATTTCGTGCAATAGATCGTTTTAAAATAGCCTGACCGTCCGTGTTCGGAAGTTATCCGAATGTGAGACGGAGGCGCAAAAAAGCCATGGAAGGTGTTACTCAATACACCCTTCCCTGGCTTTTTTTGTGCTTTTTATACTGCTGGAACTGCGTATCTTGCCATATCGATAATGAAACTGCGCGTTTCCCTTGTTGTATGGTATTCACGGCTGAACTGTCTGACCCATTCGGGATGTTCCCGATACCAGCGGAAGGTTTTTTCCAATCCCTTTTCCAACGTGGTTTGCGGTAACCATCCCAATTCCGCTCGCAACCTGCCTGAATGTACGACCAGACTGGACCCTCTGGACTGGGTTGGTTCCTGCTCCCGAATCTCTACAGCAGCTACGGATCGATCCATCGGTTTCAATATCTCCCCGATCTCTTGCATGGTTGTTCCAAGCCCTGTTGATATGTTGTAGACCTGTCCGTCTTTGCCTTTCAGCATGATCTGTTCAATGGCCCGGAGGGCATCATCTACATACAAGAAATCACGCACTGCCGATCCCTGAATATCCAGAGGCAGTCCGTCCAACATCCGACCAAAGTTTCGGGGAATAATACGGTCTGGTAATTGCCATGGACCATAGAGGTTGGTCAAACGAAAGAGTTTGACTGGAAGTTGGTAACATTGAGCATAGGAGTGAGCCAGCATTTCACATGCAACTTTGGAAGCGGAATAAGGAGAGACGGGTGCATACGGATCTGATTCATGATAGACTCTGCCCCAATCACCGCCATACACTTCCACGGATGAAGCCAGCAAGACTGGAATGTGATGTTCCGTAGCATATTGCAGGATAGCCTGTGTGCTGAGTGTATTATTGCGGAAAACTTCCCCTGGCTGATGATACGAATAATCCACGTGTGGCATGGCCGCCAGATGGATGATGTAATCTATTCCTGGAGGTAGATGAATCCGGTCCGCTGCAAGGTCACAACAGATGAACGGCATCTCATGCAGAGGAGAGATATGAACAAGTCTCTGACAGTAATCATCCCGATCCAGAAGGGTAATTCGATGCCCCTTTTGCGCCAAATACTGTGAAAGATTAAATCCCACAAATCCAGAAGCCCCTGTAATCACAATGTTCACACACGATTCCCCCTTGCGATTTATACAACGAGTGCATTGAAGAGAGTTTATGTACTGAGTATAACCTTAAAATGATACATTTTGTATCATTTTACAATTGTTTTTTGTTCGTCCTTGACGTTATAGGGTAATTTATAGTGAGGTGATGTGAGATGAATGAACGGAAAAAGGACATAGAGACGTTATTCCTTCAGGATGACGGTGTAATTCCCAATCATCCGACCCTGCCTGTGCTTTTGTATAAGAACGTATGGGTTGAAGAGGCCCTTCACGCAGAATCGTTGTTAAACCGTAATGGATGGGGAAATAGCTGGTTGAATGGTGTGTTCAATTATCATCATTATCATAGTAATGCTCATGAGGCACTTGCTGTGGTGAGTGGATTCGTGAAACTGATTTTAGGCGGAGAAAATGGTCAGAAAGTTTACCTTCAAACTGGTGACGTTGTCGTGCTTCCCGCTGGAACAGGGCATAAACGCCTGGAGTCCAGCAGTGATTTTCGTATTGCCGGTGCTTATCCGGGCGGCATGAGTTACAACACACGCACAGGTGAGGAAGGCGAGCTGCAGAAGGCTCTTCAGGAAATACGTGAGGTTCCGATCCCGGATACCGATCCGGTCTATGGACAGCAGGGACCGTTACTAGAAATCTGGAATGGGAAGAAATCTTAATACAATGATGATCATAAAGAAGAATGTTATTGGATATTGCACAAGCGAAGCTGTTTTAGTACCTAATGAGAAAAAAATAGACTGTTCCCCGGACATGCAGGAGTTACTCACCGGTGGAACAGTCTATTTAAGTGTTAAATCTGAACAGCTGGTAACGGAGACACTTCGTGATCATCTTTCTTTATGCGCAAGGAACTGCTCAAATCTTCCGTCTTATTTCAAACTTTGTGATCTCGTCGCTTGTTTTCCTATCCGTGCGTTTCAGCCTCAGTCCCTTTCAGCGCTCGGGAAGCCGAATACTGTAATACCTCATTGCAAGTGGCTTTCCATCCATTTCAAGTTGGCCTTGCAGCACCAGTTGCCGTAGACGGTACTCCACGAACGCATCACTTATATGCTGGCTACTTGTACCAATCACTTCACCCACAATACGAGCTGCTCGGATATACTTGCCTGGCTCCCAGTTCGGTGTCAGTTCCCTCACCTTCTGCATGATGTACTCGTCCAACGCATCTTCAGTTAAGCTCCGAATCACGCCATTCTCCATCATACGTATTAGCCCAGGCTGTACCGAAAGTTCCAGCCAATCCCGCTCCAGTTGGCGGCGCTCTCGCTTGGACAATGGCTCTTGCTCGGAGCAAACGTGCCACATCGCCAGAAGCTTTTCCGGAAGAATCTCGCCTGTGTGGAGCACATCATATTGAACGTCAGGTCTATCAAATAATTGCTTATATAAACCACTCGTTTCGATAAGATATATGGGGCTCTCGCTGTTCCGCAATAGATACATGGCGTAGAGCAGTCCCGTCTTCTCCCGTGCATTATTCGCATACCAGATAATGATCGACGTCTTGGAATCAAAGGACTGTATTGTGGCTTCGAGATCAAATAATGATTCCAGTTCATGCATGCCATATGCCTCACGGTCATTGAGACACATTCGTTCGGTCAGCCAGAGATGCCTGCGTTGCAAGTCTGCACGCCGGGTGAGATCACCTAATGGCCCTACCGCATAATTATCATCTATAGAGAAATAACTCCGTTTTTCCTGATCAGGTAATGTACTCATTCCCATTTTCAGACTACTCAGAGGTGATTCTCCAAACGTAATATGAATTTCATTTGGCTTGTCGACCTCGGCAAGAGCTTGTTGTTCCAGACGACCCAGATCAAAAGGGGTATCCATATTCCGAAACAGTGACTGTACCGCTTCCGCAAAATCCACCTTTCCGCCTTGCTCTTCCTGCCGCTTGACCACATGTCCTGACTTCATATAGAGCACACGCAGTACTGAACGAAGTTCATCTTCACTCATACGATTTATCGTTCGGCTGAATGCATAGATATTATCATTCATGCTAGGTCCTCCTTCGAGCTAACGAGATTACTGACATCCCATATCTGCACACTGATCATTCTTTGATTCAAGAAGAAATCGATTTGCCAGTTGTTTGATTCAGATCATGCAGACCTTCTCCATCTGACGATGACCGGGTAAAGTGTCGCTCCAGTTTGCGGCTTGCCCACAGGGATACCGCAATAAACAGCAATACGCCTACCCAGCGTATAGGGTGCTCCAGAAATTGTTCCACATTGGAACCGATATACGTAACAGAGAAGATCATGATCGCTTTACCACAGCCCACCGCAAGCAGGAAGGATAACAATCGCATTCGCGCGATACCTGCCGCCACGTTAATAATGACAAACGGACCTACCGGGAAGATACTCAGCAGAAAAACATAACTGAATGCATTCCTTCGAATCCATACCATGCTGCGTTGTACACGAGGTTTGCGTGCCCATCGCTCTACAAAAGCGGACTTCCCGATCTCCCGTACGATCAGGAACGTAACGGTACAACCGAGCACCATGCCGATCCATGAATATATAAATCCTGCCCACAGACCATATACCGCACCGTTCACACCTACAATTAACAGCGTTGGAAGCGGCGGCACAAATGATTTCATAAACGTAAGCAAAATTCCCGGTAACGGGCCCAGGGAGCGAAACTTCTCCAGCCAGAAACGAATATTTTCTTCCGTAATATATGACATAATGTCCAATGCTGCCGGGGTCATCTGCATCCATCCAATCTATACAGTCTAAGTTCTCAGGCTTGATGTTTACTATACATTTCATCATTCATATGGATGATGAAGCTTCTTAAGCAACTCCCTCCCAGTATAACGTACATCTTCGATGAACACCGTTGTCAATTTGAAGAAATTATTGCACAGCGAACTGACTTCCCACCCCAATCAAAAAAGCACACCTCGACCTCTGTGGTCTTGGTGTGCCCTTCATATCGAAACCCCGATCCATCTTCGGGGGCATATTATCCTTCTTCCAACTGCGCTTCCTGCATGGCCAGTTCAATCAGTTCTGCCTGATGGGCAGCATTCCATTCGGGAATACCGGAACGCATGAACTCTTCGGCATCCATCGCTGCTTTGGACTGGTTGCACAGATTGCAGGCGCAGACACAGTTGAGCGGAGTGGTATGTCCACCTTTGGCACGCGGCAACAGATGGTCAATCGTATCTCCATACGATCCACAGAAGTAACAGGTGTTGTGATCTCGAGTCAGTATATACCGCTTGAAATCCTTGTTGCTGAACAATCGGCGAATCGTGTACCGATTGACCACCACAGCGGCTTTTTCCTTCACCAGCGTGACTGCAAGCTCCATGTCCACTTCCTGATGCCAGCGTCTGCCCTTGTCGGTCTTGCCTCGCATCCGTACCATGCCTTGCCGGTTGGTCCGGAGCGAAGCCGGATCCTCCGGGTCGATTGCGACCGGGGCCGACGGGGTCTGGCGGCGGGGACGGCCATCCATGCCAGCCCCGTGACTGCGGCTGGCATGCGCGGGACGCTGCCCGGATGTACCGCGGGCAGCGTCTTCGCCGTTCGCCTTGGGCGCACGCTCCTTGCGCGCTTGGCGCGGCTTGGACCCTGGCGAGCCAGGCTGGCGCACGGGCGCAGGAGGCCCTGCCTCCGCAGCAGCCCCAGGCGCTTGCCCAGGCTCGCGCCCGGTGGCGGCAGGCTGTGCCTCCGCCGCCGTAGGTGCAGCGACCGTGGTGGCATCGCCACGGTCGCTCAGAGCCAGCGCATGGGCCTCAGCAGCTACGCTACGGACCTGCCCTGCGCCGGGCGCGAGCGCAGCAGCACGCTTGCGGCGCCGCTTGCGCTTGCGTTTGGCTGCGGTCGGTTGATCCGCAGCCATGGGCTCTGCTGCCGGGCCTTGCGGCTCAGCCGGCAGCAGAGCCTGGTGGGCCGCCGCAGCTTGCTCGGCGGCCTGCACTGCAGCGGCAGCTCGCGCGCCAGCCCGCTGCTGTGCAATGCCTTTTTCATTCGCAGCAGCATGCCCCTGCGAATGCCCTTCTTCCCCACGCCAGTGCTCGCCTGGCTGTGGCTCAATCAAGACCTCACCTGCCGAGCCATTGTGCTCCAGACTCGTCTCTCTCAGCTCATTGCCCGTTATGCTCTCTGAACGCTTGCTCTTCCTCCGTCTTCTCCTTTTCTTCCGAATACCCGAAGAAGAGGGTGAAGAAGTCACCAAGTCAGTATGTTCATCGTCATTCGATGATGATAAATCTACTGACGGTCGAGACACCAGAATTTTG